>NZ_JQNA01000002.1:3445041-3758227 GCF_000745015.1 Burkholderia sp. 9120
GACGTTATGCGGCGACAGTCCAAGGAAGTACGCGATCTCCTTGTCCCGCTGTCCCTGCACGACCGCCCGCAACACCGCATGCTGCAACTCGCTCAGCGTTACGCGCCGCTGCTGCTCGGGCGCGAGACCGATCACGCTCTTCGCGTGCGTCCAGATGAATTCGTGGATCGTGTGCGCGAACATCAGCGTTTCGGCCACGATCGACTCCGTCATCCAGCGCGGGTTGCCGATCTCCGCGTTGAAGCACAGGCTGGCGGACAGCTCCGGCTCGGGCAGCGGCATCTGCGTGAGAATCCCGCTTTTACGGCCGGTTGCCTCCAGCATGTCGATCAAGCCGCCGAGCCGCTCGCTGCGCATTTGTGCGCGCGGCAGGTCGGCGCGCATGTCGGCCGTATTCCAGAGGAACGGCAGACCGGTCGGTGACGCCGACGCCACGCGCGGATCGAGCTCGAAATAACGCTCGCGAAAATAACGCGTGAGCCAGGTCTGCGACTCGTAGCTCGTCAGCACGAACATCGTCTTGTGATGCGCCGACGTGCGCGTAGCCGTATAGCTGAACGAATCGAAGCCCAGTTGCTTGATGCGCTGCCGCACAAATTCAATGCGGTCCTGCGCACTGCCAAAACGCACCAGCGGACTGATGACCGGCGCCGCTCGCCGTGCGGCGGGCGAGGGCGTGCCGATCTCCTCTTCGGTGAAGAGCGTGAGAAAACCGGTGGGCGCCGCGCCTGCCGCGGTACGGCTTGACGCCCTGGGTGCTTCGGCCGCGTGGGCCGACTTTCCGGGTTGTCGCGTGCCGGCCGGGTAAGCCGGTTGTGCGGACACCACGGAGTTGTATGCCGCCGGCGTATGCCCGGTTTCGCCTGACGGCGAGCCGGTCAGCCAATGCGGCAGCGCATCGCATTCGTGTTCCATGAAACGGTAGCTCCAGCGTTCGAAACGCGTGAAAGACGACAACCTGAATGATTAGCTATTTCCAAAAATTACGGTAGCCGGTTCCTTGCTATCATTTTTGATTTCTTGCTCCGATAGTTGACCGGCAACTCGGGTGTGGCGGGCTTCTTTCATTGGCATACGGCACCTCCTGGGAATAGACGTCATGGCACGAATTCCAAAGCTGACAACGACGCTCGCCGACGATCGCTACATGGCGGGCCAAAACCTGGTGTCGAGCGTCGACCGCCCGTGGCGGCATCGGGTGTTGCGCTCGTATCTCGAACCGAACGAGCAGGCACTGCTGGAGGCGCCCGGCTTGCAGGACCTCACGCCGATGAGGCTCGCGAGCGGCGCCGAGCATCTCGAACGCAATCTGAACGGACGCTAGGAGAGCGCGGATCTGCGGGTGGGCGACGTCTGGTTCGTGCCGCCCGTGCCGATCTCGCGGCGCTGGCGCTCGATCAGCGACGCGCCGCTGTCGACCGTTCACCTGCATATCGAGCGCAGCCTGATCGACAGCGTCGCGCTGGTGCCGCGGCGGATTCGCCGTGTGACCGACTACATTCGCGCGAACCTCGTCGGCGATCTGGCGATCTGGCGATCTGGCGATCAGCGAACTGGTCGCGCAGGCCGGGCTGAGCCGTTTTCATTTTGCGCGGGTGTTTCGCCACGAGACCGGCGAGACGCCGCATCAGTTCGTGGCGCGTTTACGGCCCGAGGAAGCGGCGAGACTGCTGCGCGCCACCGATCAGACTGTGCTGCAGATTGCTCTTACGGTTGGTTTCGAGAACGCCAGTCATTTCTCCGTGCAGTTCAAGCGTGGCTACGGCGTGACGCCGCTTGCTTACCGGCTGCGCGGCTGATGGTACGGATTGCGCGGCGGCAGGGGTGACCAGCGGGCCGGCAGACAAAGTTCGGGTCGCCGCCGACGCTTAAGTAAACTAGTTGAAGGCGCCGGATATCAACCGGTGTCGCCGCCGGGCGGCATGACGATTTTGCGCTGCCGCACCGCGCTGCCGCCATGAGTGTGGCGGCGGGCCGTGGGTCGCTCACCGGGGCAAGCAAGCCGATGAATCGTCCTGAGGGTAATCACGCACCTTGCGCAGTGTGCTGTGCATTGCGCGGCTTGCAAACTACGAACTTTCGTGGCCGAGGATGCTTGAAGCTGGCATGGGGCGGGCGTCCCACGATTTAGGCCGCATAGCGGACACGTCGCATCAACTGGTCCAACTGGCCTGACCAGATGGCGGGCAACTGTATCTGTCGAAGCCTTGCATCGGACGACAGAATAGGCCGCCTGCAGCATGGCCCCTTTGCCTGCGTCCGACCGACCCTTTCATCAACCGTCTCACCGGATATCTAGCGATGACCCGACTCCGAATCACCTCCTGCGGCCACGTTTTTACCGCCGAAACTCATCCCGACGCGCCGGCAACCGTCGCCGCTTTTCTGAAGCTGCTGCCGTACCGTCAGAAGATCATTCACGTGCGCTGGAGCGGCGAAGGCTGCTGGGTGCCGCTCGGCGATTTCAAACTCGAGAACGACGGCGCGGCGGTCGGCTTCGAGAATCACACGAGCCATCCGTCGGTTGGCGACATTCTGTTTTACCCCGGCGGCTATAGCGAAACCGAGATCATTCTCGCGTACGGTTCGTGCTGTTTCGCGAGCAAGATGGGGCAGCTCGCGGGCAACCATTTCCTGACCATCGTCGAAGGACAGGACAAGCTGCGTGAGCTCGGCACCAAGGTGTTGTGGGAAGGCGCACAGGACGTGCTGTTCGAGAAGATCTGAACGCGCGATAAAGCGCAACGCCCCGCGTGTGAAAACGCGGGGCGCCGGGATGCGACTTAGTGGAACAGCTTCATCGCTTGCGTGAGCGTGTTGAACACGCCCCACGCGAGGGGCAACGTCACATACAACCAGAACACGGCGAGCTTGCCCTTGTTGGTCGGATGCGCGGTTTGAATGGTCGACATGCGAGTCTCCTCAGGCGCCTTTGGCGAGTTGTGCGTCGGTCATGTGGTGCTTGTCGTCCACACGCTTGACCAGCAGATTGCAGACGAAGCCGACCACCAGCAGCACGGCCATGATGTGAACCGTCATCGTGTAGGCATCCGCCTTGGCCACGCCGTGCGCCACTTCATACGCGCGGATGTAGTTCACCAGCACCGGACCGGCCACGCCGGCGGCCGCCCACGCCGTCAGCAGACGGCCATGAATCCCGCCCACGAACGCCGTGCCGAACATGTCCGCGAGATACGCGGGCACCGTGGCGAAGCCGCCGCCGTACATCGTCAGAATCACGCAGTAGGCGAGCACGAACAGTGCGATCTGGCCGGATGCCGCAAAGCTCGGCACCAGGTAGTACAGCACCGCGCCGAGCGCGAAGAAGATGAAGTAGGTGTTCTTACGGCCGATCCAGTCCGATGCCGACGCCCACACAAACCGGCCGCTCATGTTGAACAGCGACAGCAGGCCCACGAAACCGGCCGCCGCGGACGCGGTGACCGTGTCCTTGAAGCTCTCCTGAATCATCACCGACGCCTGGCCGAGAATGCCGATGCCGGCCGTCACGTTGAGGAACAGCACCAGCCAGATCAGATAGAACTGCGGCGTCTTCAACGCCTGATCGATGTGCACGTGATTGCGCGAAATCATCTTTTTCTGATTGGTCGCGGGCGGCGTCCAGCCGGCCGGTTTCCAGTCCGCCGGCGGCACGCGGATCGCGAGTGCGCCGATCGACATCGAGATGAAATAGGCAATGCCGAGCACCACGAACGTCTCGGCCACGCCGATGCTGGTCGCGCTCTGGAAGTGCTTCATCAACGCCACCGACAACGGCGCGGCGATCATCGCGCCGCCGCCGAAGCCCATGATCGCCATGCCGGTCGCCATGCCGCGGCGGTCCGGAAACCAGCGGATCAGCGTCGACACCGGCGACACGTAACCGAGCCCGAGCCCGATGCCGCCGATCACCCCGTAGCCGAGATACAGCAACGCGATCTGATGCAGATGCACGCCGAGCGCCGACACGAGGAAGCCGCCGCCGAAGCAGCACGCTGCGGTAAACATCGTGCGGCGCGGGCCGACATGTTCGAGCCACTTGCCGGCGAACGCCGCCGACAAACCGAGGAACACGATCGCCAGCGAAAAGATCCAGCCGAGCGAGGTCAGCGTCCAGTCGTCGGCCGTGGATTGCGTGATGCCGATCACTTTGGTCAGCGGTCCGTTGAACACGGAGAACGCGTACGCCTGGCCGATACAAAGGTGGACGGCGAGTGCTGCGGGCGGAACCATCCAGCGCGAAAAACCCGGTTTCGCAACGGTGGCCTGTTTGGAAAAGAAGGGGGCAGAGCCTGAACTCCCGCTCGGCTCGGTGATGCTACTCATGGTCGGTCTCCAGTTACGAATTCTTTGTTATCGGCTGCCATACAGAATGCTTTAGGTCTCACGGCGTAAAAATTACAGGGTTGTAGGGCGTCAATATATGTATTTGTATTTCATATGACGTAGGCAAATCCTGGAGCGGACCCGCTTCGTGGAACGATAGGTCGCGAAGTATGCGTTTGCAATATGAGATAGAAAGACATAAGGCATTAGCCTGGTGAAATGCGACCGTAATCTGTCGAATTGCGGCGGCGCGCGGTAGAAACCCGCGGAACGCATTACCGGATGCCCAAAGCAAACGGGCCGGCGGTGGCAATAACGCCACGCCGGCCCGGCTCGACAGTGAAAAGGAGCAACTCAGGCGATGCCGCGTCCCGTCTTCATTTTTGCGGCAACAAGTACCGAGATCAGGCAGCCGCCCGCGAGATACGCGGCCACCGGATGCCACGAGCCGCCCGCAAAGTTGACCAGCGCGACCGCAATGAACGGCGTGAAGCCGCCGCCCACCACGCTCGCCACCTGATAGCCGACGCCCGCGCCGCTATAGCGGTACTCGGTGCCGAACAGCTCGGTGAACATCGGCTGCTGCACGCTGACCACCATGTCGTGCGCGACGTTCGCGAGCATCACCGCGAAGATCACGATCCAGACCGTCGCACGTGCTTCGAGCGCGAGGAAGAACGGCACCGCGCTCAGCATGCCGATCAGCGCGCCGATCATATAGACGCGACGACGGCCGCAGCGGTCCGCGAGCAACGCGAAGCACGGAATCGTCACGCAGCTCAGCGCGCCGACCAGCAGGCCGATGGTGAGGAAGAATTCGCGCGGCATGTGGAGGTTCGCGGTCGAGTAGTTCAGCGCGAAGGCGGTCACGATATACATGGTGAACAGTTCGGCCAGACGCAGCGCGATGATCAGCAGGAACGCCTTGGGATGCCGCAGCAACGCCTCGACGATCGGCAGACGCACGCTGCGTTCGCCGTGCTGGCCGACCTTCTCGACGAACTCCTTCGACTCTTCCATGCTCGAGCGGATCCACAGTGCGATCAGCACCAGCACCACGCTGAACAGGAACGGCAGGCGCCAGCCCCAGTTCAGGAACGACGCGTTGTCCATCGAGCGGCTGATGATCGCGATCAGCCCGGTCGACAGTACGAGGCCGACGCCGTAGCCGACCTGCACGCCGCTGCTGTAGAAGGCCTTCTTCTTCTCCGGCGCGCTTTCCACCGCCATCAACGCCGCGCCGCCCCATTCGCCGCCCACCGCGAAACCCTGAATCGCGCGCAAGGTCACGAGTAGCACCGGCGCCCACCAGCCGATCGTTGCGAAGGACGGCAGCAGGCCGATTGCCGCGGTGGATAAACCCATCATCATCACGGTGAGCACCAGCATGCGCTTGCGTCCGAGCCGGTCGCCGTAATGACCGAACACGAAGCCACCGAGCGGCCGGAACAGAAAGCCGACGCCGAAGGTGGCGAAGGCCGCGAGCGTGCCCATCGCCGGGCTGACCTTCGGAAAGAACTCGGCGTTGAAGACCAGCGCGGCGACGATGCCGTACAGCAGAAAGTCGTACCAGTCGACCACGGCGCCGATGAAGCTGCCGAGCGCGGCCTTGCGGGCCTGGCTGCGTGCCGTGCGGTTATCGGCCGGCGCGGCCGTCGGAAGGGTAGTGCTCATGACGGTGTCTCCTGGAAACTTTCGAGCTGCTGTGAGGTGGCCGGCGGCGTGGCCGCGGTTGTCACATGGCAGGATTTCCCCGAAGGTTAATGATGCGCGACAGATCTCACAATCCGCATTGAAGGCAAATTGCGCGATTATCGGACACTACTGCGCGCATAGCGCGCGTTTTGCGCGTTTACACCGAGCGTGGACCGAGTGTCGACCGTTTGAACGGCGGGGGCGAACCATCGGCGATTCCCGCGTGCTACCTTGAGGATGTCATCTTGAAAACAACAATCGCTGATATACTACATACGGAATATTGATAAATGCGGCGCTGCAGCATATGATTGAGGCATTCGATTACTCAATCATTCGGAGTTGCAAAATGGAATTTGTTCCTCTCGCGCTGCTGGCCGTCTCGGTCGTTGGTTTGGGCGCTGCCGCCACGGTTCTGCTAACCCGCTGGATTCCGCAACCGGTCGCGCAACTCGCGGCGCAGCATGGCCGGTTCGTCGGTTTGGGTGAACAATACGGGGGCGCAGTGGCCGCACCGTATCGTGCGCACGGTCAACACGAGGCGATGAATGTCGTCAGAACTTCAAACTGAAGCAGTGGGTACGCCGCTGACTTTGTCGTTGCAGCCGATCGGCGCGAGCGTGAGCTTGCGCGATCAGGCGTATGCGATGCTGCGCCAGGCGATCGCCGACGCGGACATTTACCAGAATCGCGAGGAAATCCGCCTCGACGAACGCGTGCTGAGCGAATCGCTCGGCGTGAGCCGTACGCCGGTGCGCGAAGCGATGACGCTGCTCGAACAGGAAGGTTTTCTGCGCATGGTGCCGCGACGCGGCATTTACATTGTGCGCAAGAGCAAGCGTGAAATCGTCGAGATGATCCAGATGTGGGCCGCGCTCGAAAGCATGGCGGCGCGCTTGGCCACGCTGCACGCGAGCGACGAGGAAATCGCCCGTCTGCGGCACATGTTCGACCATTTCCGCGACGCCACGCCGGCCGAGCATATCGCCGAGTACTCGGACGCCAACATCGCGTTTCATCAGGCGATCGTCGAACTGTCGAAGTCGCAGATTATTCTCGACACGATCAAGAACATCTTCATTCACGTGCGCGCGATCCGCCGCATGACCATCTCGCAGAGCGATCGCGCTTCGCGTTCCATCGTCGATCATTTGCGCATTATCGAGGCGCTGGAGCAGCGCGATACCGAACTGGCCGAACGTCTCACGCGTCAGCATTCACTGGATCTGGCCGCGTTCGTCGAGGCGAATTGCGACTTCCTGGATTGATGCCTCGAACGGTTTCCTGACCGGTTTCAGCGGATTGAATCAAGCCCGCGGTGTGCAAACACCGCGGGCTTTTTTGTTGCCGCGCAGCGGAGGCGCTACGGGAAAAGCCGCGCTTGACGGTCTTTAAAATATGGTATGTGATATATCAACTGCCGCGCTGGGCACCAGAAATCAAACGATGCACAAAAAAGACGCACCTTTTCGCAACTATCTTGGATAGGACGAGAGTCAGCGCTGAAGCGCCAACTCTGGCCGAACGGAGACACGACATGAGCAAGGCACTCGACGGTGTGCGCATTCTCGACTTCACGCATGTGCAATCGGGCCCGACCTGCACGCAATTGCTCGCGTGGTTCGGCGCGGACGTGATCAAGGTGGAACGCGCAGGCGCCGGCGACATCACGCGTGAGCAGTTGCGCGATATTCCGGACGTGGACAGCCTGTACTTCACGATGCTGAACCACAACAAGCGCTCCGTCACGATCGACACGAAGAACCCCGAAGGCAAGCAGGTGCTCGAAGCGCTGATCCAGAAGTGCGATGTGCTGGTGGAGAACTTTGCGCCGGGTGCGCTGGATCGCATGGGCTTTACGTGGGAGCGGATTCAGGAATTGAATCCGCGCATGATCGTCGCCTCCGTCAAGGGCTTCGGTCCTGGACCCTACGAGGACTGCAAGGTCTACGAGAACGTCGCGCAATGCGCGGGCGGCGCGGCCTCGACCACCGGTTTCGACGACGGCCCGCCGGTGGTCACTGGCGCGCAGATCGGCGATAGCGGCACGGGTCTGCATCTGGCGCTCGGCATTGTGACCGCGCTGTTCCAGCGCACGCAAACCGGACGCGGTCAGCGCGTGCTCGCCGCCATGCAGGACGGTGTGCTGAATCTGTGCCGCGTCAAACTGCGTGACCAGCAGCGGCTAGAGCGTAACGGCCAGATGAAGGAGTACCCGCAATATCCGAACGGCACCTTTGGCGAAGCGGTGCCGCGTGCGGGTAATGCGTCGGGCGGTGGACAGCCGGGCTGGATTCTGAAGTGCAAGGGCTGGGAGACGGACCCGAACGCGTATATCTACTTCATCACGCAGGCGCCGGTGTGGGCGAAGATCTGCAACGTGATCGGCAAGGAGGAGTGGGCCACCCATCCCGATTACGCGACACCCGCCGCGCGCTTGCCGCATCTGAAGGACATCTTCGCGGAGATCGAACGCTGGACCATGACCAAGACCAAGTTCGAGGCCATGGAGATCCTCAACAAGTACGACATTCCGTGCGGCCCGATCCTGTCGATGAAGGAAATCGCGGAAGAGCCTTCGCTGCGCAAAACCGGCACGATCGTCGAAGTGGATCATCCGACTCGCGGCAAGTATCTGACGGTCGGCAATCCGATCAAACTGTCGGACAGCCCGACCGAAGTCAAACGCTCGCCGCTGCTCGGCGAACATACCGACGAGGTGATGGCGGAACTCGGTTATTCGCCCGAGCAGATCAGCGCATTGCGTACCGCCGGCGCGATCTAGGAGCGAATGATATGGATACGTGGATGCGTTTCATGTCGAGCGACGGCGGCATTGTGTTCGGCCGCGTCGAAGGTGGCTATCTGCACGAATACGCCAGTCTCGAACAACCGGCGCCGACCGGCGCGGTCCTGTCGACGCGCGCGCTCACGCCGCTCGCGCCGTGCGCGCCCGGCAAGATCGTTGCGTTGTGGAACAACTATCACGCGCTGGCCGCGAAGCTCGATAAGCCCGTGCCGACGCATCCGCTGTTTCTGCTGAAGCCGGCGGGCTCGGTGATCGGTTCGGGTGAGCCGATTCGTCGGCCGCTCAGTTACGCGGGCAAGATCGTCTACGAAGGTGAACTCGGCATTGTGATCGGACGGCGTTGCCGCGATGCGAGCGTCGAGGAAGCCGAAGCCGCGATCTTTGGCTATACGCTCGTCAACGACGTCACTGCTGCGGATCTATTGAACGAGAACCCGCATTTTCCGCAATGGGCGCGCGCGAAGGGCTTCGATACGTTCTGCTGCATCGGCCCGGCGATCGTCTCCGGTTTCGATTGGCGGCAAGCACGGCTCGTGACCTTGCTCGATGGGGTCGAACGGCAGAACTATCCGCTCGACGATATGGTGTTCTCGCCGGCGGAGCAGGTGAGTCTTCTGTCGCACGATCTCACGCTCGAACCGGGCGATGTGATCGCGTGCGGCACGTCGGTGGGCGTCGGCTCGATCAAGGACGGCGCAACGGTATCGATCACGATCGACGGAATCGGCACGCTCAGCAATACATTGACCGCCATACAGGCGGCAACGCAAAACGCCTCGACAATAGCAGCGGTCTGAATGGCGGAATAGAAGATCGCGCGGTCAATTGACCGCGCGTGATGGCATCGCAACACGGGGAGTACGCATGCCGCAAGGTACGATCGACTCGACCGGTTCTATTGGCTCGAGCGGCTCAAGCGACTGCCGCGGAGAATTCGCCGTAGTAGTACTGCGCCTGCTTTTTCAGGCTCAGTCGCATGGCCATCGCCTACTGCTTATACACACTCAGTTCCTTCACGCGCGTGATCTTCTCGATCAGATTCGCGCCTTCCTCCATCAGGAAGCGCTTGAATGCGACGGCGACGGGCGGCAGCCGTTTGTTCTTGCGATGCACGACGTACCAGTTGAGCATGACCGGAAAGCTCTCGACGTCGAGCACCACCAGATGGCCGAGTTGCAACTCGAGGCTGATGGTATGCGCGGACAGAAAAGCGATACCCATGCCGGCAATCACCGCCTGCTTGATCGTCTCGGTACTCTTGATCTCCATTGCGATCTTCAGATTGGCGAGACGTCCCGCGAAACCTTCTTCCATCGAATTCCACGTGTCCGAGCCGCGCTCGCGCACGATAAACGCTTCGCTCGCCAACTGGCTCATCTTGATGTTGCGCTTGTGAGCGAGCGGATGCGTAGGCGCCGCCACGATCACGTAGGGATGCGGCGCGAACGGTTCGTTGGTGGCGTCGGTTTCGTGCGGCGGACGCACCATCACCGCGAGATCGGTTTGATTAGTGGCGAGTTGATGCAGCAGTTCGGCGCGGTTGTGTACCGCGAGATTCAACACGACGCCCGAGTAGCGGCGCGTGAATTCAGCGAGCACGCGCGGAAAGAAGTAGTCGCCGGCGCTGATTACCGCGACGTTCAGCTTGCCGCCGGAGACGCCTTTGAGCTGACTCATGGCCTCGTCGACTTCGTGGAACTGCTGAATGATCGCGCGGCTGTAGTGGAGCATTTCGGTGCCGGCCGGCGTCAGGTAGATCTTTTTGCCGAGCTGTTCGAACAGCGGCAGGCCCGCATGTTCTTCGAGTTGCCGCACCTGGGTGGAGACGGCGGGCTGCGTGAGATGCAATTCCTCCGCGGCGCGCGAGAAGCTCAGGTGGCGCGCCACCGTTTCGAAAACCTTCAACTGCCGCAGAGTCGCATTGCGCATCTTCATGGCCGATGTATAAGCAAACGTGAATCGACATAATAACAAACTTTAATTATTCGTAATTCAGCAATGACCCTAGCATGGGTTCGTAAAAGAGGCGGAATGGCCACTGCGGTATTGGGAGAAGTACTCGGCGGGCGTGGGCGTGTCGGTTTAGTCGGTGTAGTCGGGTTAACGCTTGGATCAAGGCACTAAACGGCAAGACAGGCAGAAATGACCTGCCGCATGGGCCATTAATTGATACGAATAAAGTACTTCCCGGAAAACGATGCAATTCAGGCGATCCGGCGAAATAAAAAGCAGGCGGATTAAAGACGCAAAGATTAAACATTCCCGAATGGCAAGGCTTTTCGGGTCATAACCATAAGGTGGGACGCATACAGTGCGGCAGGTTGAACCGCAGCACTGAATAAATGGCGGAGACAGGTCTCATGGACGATATAACTCAGCAGGCCCCGAAGGGCGCCTTCTGGACGAACCGCTGGTGGCAGCTCGTCATCGGCATGGTGTGCATGGCGCTGGTGGCCAATCTGCAATACGCATGGACGCTGTTCGTCACGCCGATGAATTCACGCCACCACTGGGGCGAAGCGTCTATTCAACTCGCCTTCACGATTTTCATTCTCACTGAGACGTGGCTCGTGCCGCTCGAAGGCTGGCTGGTCGACAAGTTCGGCCCGCGGCCGGTGGTCGCGTTCGGCGCGGTGTGCGCGGGACTCGCATGGGTGATGAATTCGTATGCGACCACCTTGCCGATGTTGTATGTCTCCGCAGTGATCGCGGGGATCGGCGCAGGCGGTGTGTACGGCACGTGCGTCGGCAATGCGTTGAAGTGGTTTCCCGATCGTCGCGGTCTCGCGGCGGGGCTCACCGCAGCCGGCTTCGGCGCGGGCGCGGCGGTGACGGTGATTCCGATTGCCAACATGATTACGCGTACGGGTTACGAGCATACGTTCTTCTTCTTCGGCATTCTGCAAGGCGTGTGCATTCTGGCGCTCGCGCTGTTGCTGAAGAAGCCGACCTTGCGTCAGCAGGTGACGGCGCGCAAGAAGTTCGCGGTGTCGAAGGTCGACTACACGCCGGGGCAGATGATCAAGACGCCGGTGTTCTGGGTGATCTACGTGTCGTTCGTCGCGGTGGCGGCGGGCGGCTTGATGGCGACCGCGCAGATTGGCCCGATCGCGAAAGACTGGGGGCTCGCGCGCATCCCGATGACGATGTTCGGCATGACCTTGCCGCTGCTCACCATGACATTGTCCATCGACAATGTCTGCAACGGCTTCACGCGTCCGCTGTGCGGTTTCATTTCCGACAAGCTCGGCCGCGAGAACACGATGTTCGTGATCTTTATCGGCGAAGGCCTCGCGTTGCTCGGCTTGATGCAGTACGGCAGCAATCCCTATGCGTTCATGACGTTCGCCGCGCTGATCTTCCTCTTCTGGGGCGAAATCTTCTCGATCTTTCCGGCCATCTGCGCCGATACGTTCGGCAGCAAATACGCGGCGGCCAATGCGGGCACCTTGTACACCGCGAAGGGCACGGCGTCCCTGATCGTACCGATCGCTTCGGTGCTGGCCGCTACCGGCGGCTGGAATCTCGTCTTTATCGTCTCGGCGGTCGTGACGATCGCCGCCGGTGTCTCGGCGAAATTCATTCTCGCGCCCATGCGCTCGCGCTGGATCGAATCGCACAATCAGCCGCAAGGCGTGCTGGCGGCAGCCAGCGGCGGCAACGCTTCGCGTCTGAGCCACTGGCCTGAGCAGACAGGGGAATAGGGTGAATCGACCGCATTGGGCCGTGACGTCATGAACGTTTCGCTGCAGCAGCTCAAGGTGTTTGTCGCCGTCGCGCGTGAACGGAGCTTTACGCGCGCGGCGCGCGAGTTCGATCTCACGCAGTCGGCGGTGAGCCGTTGCGTGCGCGAACTCGAAGAAGCCGTCGAATTGAAACTGTTCGACCGGACTACGCGCCAGGTCGAATTGACGAACGCAGGCGCGAGTCTCGAACGAAGGATCGGCCGCTTGCTCGACGAAATCGAGCTGACGCTGCGCGAAGAACGCGCGGCTTTCGACGGTCATACCGGTGTGGTTGTGGTCGCAAGCAATCCGGTGTTGTCGTCGGGCTGGGTGGCGCAGGGATTGGCCGTTTGCGCGGCGGCGTTTCCCGGGTTGATCGTGTCGGTCAGGGATCAGCCGCAGAGCAGCGTGCTTGCGAGTGTGGAGCAGGGCGAAGTGGACTTCGGCGTGGTGTCGTCGGCTGAACCGCTGGACAGCGATCTGTTGCACGCGCAAGCAACCTTCACGACGCCACTGCACGCGGTGTTGCCGTCAACGCATCCGCTGGCCCGGCAGAGCAATGTTGCATGGACACGATTGAGCGAGTCTCCGATCGTCACGCTGAATGCCGATGCCGGAGTGCGCGCGGCAGTTGAACTCGCGTTGAGTTCGAACGGCATGAAGCGGCGGCCGATGCAGGAACTCGGACACGTCGCGGCGGTGCAGCGCATGGTCGAGCTCGGCCTTGGCGTCGGCGTGTTACCGGTCGACGCGCGCTGGCCTGGGTTGAGTGCCGCGTTGGTCAGCCGGCCGCTCGTGCCGGAGATGAACCTGACCACGTGGCTCGTGCATCGCCGCAATCGTTCTCTTCGGCCGAATGCCTCGGCGGCGTGGGCGCAGTTTGCCGCGGCCGCCGCGCCTTCGCATCGGGACGCGGCTACGTCTTCGCACACCGGCAGTGCTACGCCGTTGCATGTTGCGGCTGTGTCTTCACATTCTTCCGCTGCTATGACTTCGCCTGCCACCGGCGCACAGTCTGCCGCTTCTTCCTCGGAACTCGCACGCTCAGCCACGCTGCGCGGCGGCGCCGCTCTGCACGAGCCCTAGCCTCGACTTCACACTTCACCCTTCGCCTCAGCCGACGCGCCGCCAGTCAGCCCACGCAACATGCCATGCAAGGAGCTTCACCATGGACACCGCAACCGAACTCCAGCGCCACGATCTGCTGATTGATGGCAAGCGCTTGCCGCCGGGCACCGGCGAGTACTCCATCGATATCAACCCCGCCACCGAAGAGCCGATCGCGCTGGTCGCGCAAGGCAGCGCCGCCGATGTGGACGCCGCGGTGCAGTCGGCGCGCGCCGCGTTGAAAGTGTGGAACGGTATTCGCGCGGCGGATCGCGGCCGCATCCTGGCGCGTCTTGCCGGACTGATGCGCGCCAGTCTGGAAGAACTCGCCGCGCTCGAAAGTCTCGACGCCGGCAAGCCGATTGCCTCGGTGATGCGTCAGGACATTCCCGCCGCGATCGATACGCTCGAGTACTACGCCGGTTGGTGCGACAAGATCAACGGCCAGGTCGTGCCGGTTCGCCCCGACGCGTTGACGTACACGCTGCGTGAGCCGGTCGGCGTAGTCGCCGCGATCGTGCCGTGGAATTTTCCGTTGATGATCGGCATGTGGAAGATCGCGCCGGCGCTCGCGTGCGGTTGCACGCTGATCGTCAAACCGGCGGAGATCACGCCGCTCACCGCGTTGCGGATTGGCGAACTGGCGCTCGAAGCCGGTGTGCCGCCCGGCGTGCTGAATATCGTCACCGGCAAGGGACGCGTGGTCGGCGACGCATTGGTCGCGCATCCGGGCGTCGATAAGGTGACGTTCACCGGTTCGCCATCGGTAGGGCGCGGCATTCTGCAAGGCGCGGCCGGCAATTTCAAACGCGTGACGCTGGAGCTTGGCGGTAAGTCGGCCAATCTGATTTTCCCCGACGCGAATCTCGACAATGCGGTGCGAGCCGCAGCCTCCGGCATCTTCTTCAACACCGGCCAGGTGTGTTCGGCGGGCTCGCGGATTCTCGCGCATCGCGACGTCTACGACGAAGTGGTCGAGCGGCTGGCGGCGCGCGCCAAATCGATCAAGGTCGGCGATCCGTCGGTACGCGAAACGTCGATGGGTCCACTCATCTCCGCCGCGCAAATGAAGACGGTGCTCGGCTATGTGGAAACCGGGCGCGCGGAAGGGGCGTCGCTCGTCACCGGCGGCGCGCGTATCGGCGAGCGCGGTTTCTTCGTCGAGCCCACGGTGTTCGCGAACGTCGAGCATGAGATGCGTATTTCGCAGGAGGAAATTTTCGGGCCGGTGGCCAGCGTGATCCGTTTCAACGACGAAGCCGACGCGCTGCGTATCGCCAACGGTACGCTGTACAGCCTCGCGGCGGGCGTGTGGAGCGCGGACATCGGCCGGGTGCATCGGGTGGCGCGCGACCTGCGAGCGGGCACCGTGTGGATCAATACGTACGGCTATACCGACGTGCGTTTGCCATGGGGCGGCTCGGGTGATTCCGGCTTCGGCCGCGAGCACGGCGATGTGGCGATCGAGAACTTCACCGAGCCTAAAGCGGTGTGGCTTGCTATTGACCAATAGCCGCCAGACAACAGATTCACGGCAACCGAATCGCACAAGAAAAAAGGATCGAACGCCCATGGCGTTCGATCCTTTATCGCATCAACAACTCAAACCTGAAAGTACTCAGGCGCCCTGCAACGCCATCCGTTCACGCAGTTTGATCAGTGCCAGCACGACATCGATAGTCGGTGTCGGTTCGGCGACGAGGCGGCCCATCTCCTGCACGACCGTTAGCAGCGGATCGATCTCCATCGGCCGGCGGTTTTCCAGGTCGACCAGCGTCGACGTCTTGTGCGCACCGACCGCGCCTGCGCCGTCGATGCGCCGCTCCACGTCCACCCGGAAATGCACGCCGAACTGCTCCGCGATGCGTTTGGCTTCGAGCATCATGGTGCGCGATACCGCGCGCGTGCCGGGGTCGCTGGTGAGCACGTCGAGCGTGGCGTGCGTCAATGCGCTGATTGGGTTGAAGCACAGATTGCCCCACAGCTTGAGCCAGATCTCGTCGCGGATATTGTCACGGATCGGCGCTTCGAAACCCGCCGCCTGCATGATCTCGTGCAACTGCTGAATGCGCGGCGTGCGTTCGCCGTCAGGCTCGCCGATCGGGAATTTCTTGCCGTACACATGCTTGATGACGCCCGGTTCGACGATCTCGGCCGCCGGATAAAGCACGCAGCCGATCGCCCGCTCAGGGCCGAGTTTCGTCCATTGCGAGCCGTCCGGATCGACGCTGGCGAGACGCGTGCCGGCGAACTTGCCGCCGTGTTGATGGAAGTACCAATACGGAATGCCGTTGACGCCCGTGACGATTGCCGTGTGCTTGCCGAGCAACGGTTGCATCGCATCGACCACGCCGGGCAGCGAGTGCGCTTTCAGCGTGATGATCACGAAGTCCTGCACGCCGAGTTCACTCGGGTCGGACGTGCAGCGCACCGGCGCGCTGATCGTTTCGCCGTCCATGATCAGCCGCGCGCCATGCTCGCGCATGGCCGCCAGATGCGCGCCGCGCGCGACGAAACTCACGTCGGCGCCGGCGCGTGCCAGTTGCACGCCCATCAAACCACCTATTGCTCCCGCTCCGAAGACGCAGATCTTCATGGTGCCGCTCCTGTGACGATGAAAAGTCGCTGAACCGATGCCGGAAACACGTCATGCGCGGCGGCGGGTCTCAGCATGAGCATACGGATTCGGGGACGATACGGATAGTTAAAGTTTCTCGGTTCATGCATTCGGTATCGGTTATAGAAAGAGCGACGCGGGTCAGGGCGGCTTACATTCAGATTGCTCATCAGCAGGTCGAATAGCGCCCCGGCGAATGCTGCGACGAATTGGGAAATTTCTCGGGCCTAAGTGGCGGACGCGAAGGCAGAATGCGAGTCCTTCTGAACAACGAAGTATTCGTTAGCCGCCATGCACACAGTGATTCGTCAAACCACGGGCCGTGATTTCGCCGACATGGAAAGCGCTCTCGCGCGCCTGCTCGACGTGATGCTGATCGCGCTGGGTGCGGCGCTGGCTTCGTTGCTCTGCTTCGTGGAGCCGGCGCTTTCGATCGTCGCAACGTCTTTCGTGGCGTTCGACATGGGCTTCGCGATCTTGCTGTTGCCGTGGTTCGGTGTGTACGACTCGTGGCGCGGGCGTTCGAAATGGCGCTTGAGCTTGCGCATCGTGTTCGGCTGGATCGTGGTTCAGGCGTGCGGCGTGGCCGTCATGTTTCTGCTGCATCGCACCGCGTCGTTGTCGCGGCTCTGGTGCGTGACGTGGACTGCGCTCACGGCCTGCGCGCTGGTGGGTTCGCGCTTGCTGGTGCGTGCCGCGCTCGGCCGGATGCGGCGTGCCGGCCGCAATCTGCGCACGGTCGCCGTGGTGGGCGCGGGCGCACATCGCGACGGCGTGATCGCTCATATCGCGGGTTCGCCCGATGCGGGTTTTCGCGCCGTGGCGACCTTCAACACCTGGCCCGACAGCGAGCCGGACATTGCGGGTTTGCCCGCATTCCGGCAACTGCGTGAATTTGCGGACTGGGTGCGCCGCGAACAGATCGACGAGGTCTGGCTCGCATTGCCCATGTCCGAGGAGGACACCGTGTTGCGAGTCCTCGCGGAGTTCAGCAGCGACCTCGTCAACGTGCGTTTCCTGCCGGACGTACGCAGTCTCGTGATGTTCGATCGCAATGTGGTCGATCTGCTCGGCTCGCCAGCCATCAACCTGATGGCCTCGCCGATGACACCCTACGCGCTGCTGCAGAAAGCGCTGTTCGACCGGTTGTTCGCCGCCGTGGCGCTGCTCGCGTTGGCGCCGTTGATGCTGTCGATTGCGCTCGCGGTGAAGGTGACATCGAAAGGGCCGGCGCTGTTTACGCAACGACGCAAGGGCGCCGACGGCCGCGTCTTTCACATCTACAAGTTCCGGTCGATGCGCGTACACGCGCAGCAACCCGGTGTGGTTCACCAGGCCACCCGTGGCGATCTGCGAATCACGCGCGTCGGCGCATTCTTGCGGCGCACGAGTCTCGACGAGTTGCCGCAATTTCTCAACGTGCTGCGTGGGGAAATGTCGGTGGTCGGACCGAGGCCCCACGCTATAGAACATGACGATCAATACCGCAGCCTCATCGACGGTTATATCCACCGCTACCGGATCAAACCGGGCATTACCGGTTGGGCGCAGGTGAACGGCTTTCGCGGCGAGACCGATCGGATCGAAAAAATGCAGAGGCGTGTCGAACACGATCTGTACTACTTGCGCAACTGGTCGTTCGGACTGGACATGCGGATCGTCGTCGCGACGGTCGTGAAGGGTTTTCTGAATCGCAATGCTTATTGACGTGAGACTTCCACGAAGGCTGCGTTGGAGTATTGGCACTCGGCATTGCTGAGCCTGTAGGGATTACGTCTCGTCACATCATGAATCTGCCTGCCACGGCGTGGCGGGCGAGAGTCGTGCTTCGGCACGCTCGTTTGAGGAGTAGGTTGAACACGATGTTTGCTTTAATGAAGAACCGGTCCCGCTATCGGCTTGCTGTACTGACAATGGCGGTGACGCTGTTGAACAGCGCATGTGCGGTGGCGCCGGGCATGCGTATGCAGACCTCGGCGACGGCAGCAGTGGATACGACCGATGCGGCGCAGTCCGTGGAGAAAAGCAGTCAGCCCGCTGTGAGCGAGAAAGTCGACGCAACACCCGCCACGCCCGAAATCGAGATCACCGAAGTCGACGCGGCGTTGATTTCGCAACTGGCCCAACGCCGTCAACAGCAACAACTCGAACTCTCGCAACTGCTGTCCGGCACGCCGCGCGAATACGTGGTCGGCGCGGGCGATGTGCTGCAAATCGTGGTTTGGGATCATCCGGAATTCGCGGCCGCGCTCGGGTCGTCGCAGATCCAGTCGTCGGCGCGGCCCGGCGATCCGCTCGCCGGTTTCATCGTCGATCAGAACGGCAGTCTGACGTTTCCGTATGCGGGCACGCTGCAAGTGACGGGCTTGCGCACCGATGAGATCCAGCAACGCCTGAGCATCGCGCTCGGCAAATATTTCGTCAAACCGCAGGTGACCGTGCGGATGGCGTCCTATCGCGCGCATCAGGTTTACGTGGACGGTGAAGTGCATAGCCCCGGCGCGTTGTCAGTGAACGACGTACCGATGACGCTGTACGAAGCACTCAGCCGCGCCGGCGGCTTCAGCGAAACGGCGGATCAAAGCGATCTCGTGCTGGTGCGCGGCGGCCAGTCGCATCGCGTGAATCTGACTCAGTTGCTCGCACAGGGCGTGAGTCCGTCGCGGCTGTTTCTGACTACCGGCGACGTGCTGCGCGTCATGCCGCGCGATGAAAACGGCGTGTATGTGATGGGTGAAGTGAATAAGCCGGTCTCGGCCGTACCGCGCAGAACCGGTGTGATCACGCTGGCCGATGCGCTGTCGCAGGCCGGCAGCGTGAACGCTTCGACCGCGGACGCCGCGCAGATGTTCGTGATTCGCGGTTCGTTGACGGGTACGCCTGAAGTGTTCCATCTCGACGGCCGTTCCCCCGTCGCGATGCTGCTCGCCAAAGACTTCGCGTTGCAGCCGAAAGACGTCGTCTATGTGGACGGCAGTGGTCTGGTTCGCTTTAACCGCGTGTTGACGCTGTTGATGCCGCTGATCAGTTCCGGTCTGACCGCGGGAGTGATCGCGAAATGACCGGCGTTCTGATGGTCTGTGAAGGCAACGTTTGCCGTAGCCCGATAGCGGCCGCGCTGCTGACCAAAGCGTTGCCGCAAGTCCCCACGCGCTCGGCCGGCACGCGCGCGCTCGCGGGTCATCGCGCGGCGCCGTTAGCCGTGGAGTTGATGGACGTGCAGGGAATCGACCTGCGACCGCATGTGGCGACGGCGTTGACATCGGCTCAGGTGCGTGGCGCGCCATTGATCCTGGCCATGACGCGAGCGCAATGCGGCCTGATCGAACGCGTCTTTCCGTTTGCGCGGGGCAAGGTGTACCGCCTCGGCGAGCACGATCAACTCGACATCGTCGACCCGTATCGACGCGGTCGATTCACCTTTGAAATGGCGGTGGCACAGATCGAGCAAGGCGTGCAGCGCTGGCTGGGTGCGATTGCCGGACTGCAGCACTGAATCATGAGTATTCACACTAATCCTGTTCCCGTCGCGGCGCGCCACGACGATGAAATCGACCTGTCCGAAGTCACGTCCGTGATGATCGAAAACCGTGTGCTGATCGCGGCGATGACCGCGGTGATCCTCACGCTCGGCATCGCCTATGCCTTGCTTGCCACGCCGGTTTATCGGGCCGACGCGACGGTTCAGGTCGACGACGAGAACGGCGCACTCAACGACAAGCTGGGCGATCTCGCGCAGATGTTCAATGGCAAGGCGAGCGCCGACGCCGAGATTGAACTGATCCGCTCGCGCGGTGTGGTGGACGACGCGGTCCGGCAATTGCACCTCGATATCGACGCACGGCCGCGCTATTTCCCGCTGATCGGTCGACGGATCGCGCGCAGCGCGTCCGCCGACATGCTCGCTGAACCGATGTGGGGATTGGCGCGTTTCGGCTGGGGCGGCGAAGCGCTGCGCGTGTCGCAATTCGACGTGCCGCCAAGTCTCTACGACAGGAAATTCACGCTGATCGCCGGCGACGGCCAGCAATTCGACTTGCTGGACCCTCACGGCGACCCGGTGCTGAAGGGGCGCGTCGGCGAACTGCTGGACGGCATGACGCCGGACGGAGCGGTCCGTCTGCGGGTGGACGGCGTAGTCGCGCGAAGCGGCACCGAGTTCAGGTTGAGCCGCGCGTCGACGCAACTCACCACGGCGTTACTGCAAAAGACCCTGGACGTCGCCGAGAAAACCAAGCAGTCGGGTGTCATCGGGATCCGGCTCGACGGTGACGACAGTGCGCGTACCGCCGCGACGGTCAATGCGATCGTGCACGGATACGTGCGCCGCAACGTCGGCTGGAAATCCGCTCAGGCGCAGCAGATGCTCGGCTTCCTCGGCAATCAGCTGCCGCAATTGAGGGGCGACCTGGAGCAGGCGGAGCAGCGCTACAACACGTTCCGTAACCGCAACGGCACCGTCGACCTCGACGCGGAGAGCCGCTTGTTGCTGCAGGCGATCGCCGATGGCAAAACGCAAACCGCCGCGCTGCGACAGCAACGCTTGGAACTGCTGCAACGCTTCACGCCGACGCATCCGTCGGTGACTGCGATCGATGCGCAACTGGCCAGTCTGCGGCGTCAGCAGGCCGACCTGGGTGCGAAGGTCGCCGCGCTGCCGGATACGTAGCAATCGGCCGTGCGGCTGATGCGCGACGTCGACATCAATTCGGGCCTCTACACCAGTCTGATGGACAGCGCGCAGCAGCTAGGCGTGATGAAGGCGGGACAGCAGGGGAACGTGCGCGTGGTCGACTACGCGGTGACGGCCGAAGAGCCGGTGAAGCCGAAGCCGGCCATCGTGATCGCGGCCGCCGCGGCGCTGGGTTTGATGGCGGGTATCGCGGCCGCCTTCGTGCGCCGTGCGTTGCTGAACGGCCTGGACAGTCCGTTCGAGATCGAGCAGATCGCCGACGCACCGGTCTATGCGGTCATCTCGCACAGCGAGCGGCAACAGCGCCTGCAGCGTGCCGCCGACCGGAGCGAACCGGGTGCTCACATTCTGGCGGTCGCCGCGCCCGACGACATTGCTGTCGAAGGCGTGCGCAGCCTGCGCACGGCGCTGCAGTTCCGGCTTGCCGGCGCGCCGAATAACGTCGTGATGATCACGGGGCCGCGGCCCCACATCGGCAAGTCTTTCCTGTCCGGCAATCTCGCCGTGGTGCTGGCTTCGGTGGGCAAGCGCGTACTGATCGTCGACGGCGACATGCGGCGCGGCAAGCTGCATCAGTACTTCGGACTGTCGCGCGAACGTGGGCTGCCGGACATGATCGGCGGCGCGAGTCTCGATAGCGTGGTGTGCCGTGAGGTGTTGCCGAACCTCGACGTGCTGACGCGCGGCGGCGGCTCGCCGATGCCGGCGGAAATGCTGTTCGGCGAGCGCCTCGGCATTGTCGTCGAGCAGTTGGCTAAAGCGTACGACATCGTGATTCTCGATACGCCGCCGGTGCTCGCGGTGACCGACTCGGCGCTGATCGGCAAACACGCCGGCACGACGCTGCTGGTGATGCGCCACGCGCGCCATAGCGTCGCGGAACTACGCGAGACCACCCGGCTGCTCGGCGCGGCCGGCGTGCCGGTCGACGGAATCGTGCTGAGCGACGTGCCGCAACGCGCGTCCGACTACGCGTACTCCCCTTACCACAGCATGCCGGAGACGGCGGCTTAAGCCCGCGTCGCGTTGGAGATGAATCGATGAGAAGAAGAGTTTTGCTGACGTTCGGCACGCGGCCCGAGGCGATCAAGATGGCGCCGCTCGTCAAGCGGCTGCAGCGTGCCGCCGGGATGGAGTGCCTCGTGTGCGTGACCGGCCAGCATCGCGAGATGCTCGATCAGGTGCTCGACCTGTTCGACATTCGCCCGGACTTCGATCTGAATGTGATGAAGCGCGGCCAGGATCTGTACGACGTGACCGCGTCGATCATGCTCGGCATGCGCGACGTGCTGAGCGCGTGCCGACCCGACATGGTGCTGGTTCACGGCGACACGACCACGACCTTGGCCGCGACGCTCGCGGCGTTCTATCAGCGGATTCCGGTCGGCCATGTCGAAGCGGGTTTGCGAACCGGCAATTTATTGTCGCCTTGGCCCGAGGAGGCCAACCGCAAGATAACCAGCGTGCTGGCCTCGCTGCACTTCGCGCCGACCGACCGGGCGCGAGACAACCTGCTGGCGGAAGGCGTCGCCGCGCAGCGCATCGTGGTGACGGGCAACACGGTCATCGACGCGTTGCTGCAGGTGCGCGGCAAGCTCGCGACGGATGCCGCGCTGTGTCACGCCGCCGAGCGGCTGCTCCCACGATTGGCGCCTGAACGGCGCGTGATTCTGGTGACGGGGCATCGGCGCGAAAGTTTCGGCTCGGGCTTCGAACAGATTTGCGCCGCCTTGCTGCAGATTGCACGTACGTATCCGGATGTCGACATCGTGTACCCGGTGCATCTGAACCCGAGCGTGCGCGAGCCGGTGAACCGGCTGTTGACGGGCGTGGCGAACATCCATCTGCTGGAGCCCCTCGACTATCTGCCGTTCGTGCGGTTGATGGATCGCGCGTCGCTGATTCTGACCGACTCGGGCGGCGTGCAGGAAGAAGCGCCGTCGCTCGGTAAACCGGTGCTCGTGATGCGCGACACGACCGAACGTCAGGAAGCGGTCGACGCCGGCGTCGTGCGGTTGGTGGGCACGCACGCGCAGCGTATCGCCGACGGCGTGGCGCACCTGCTGGACGACGCCGACGGTTATCGCGCCATGACGCGCGGCGGCAACCCGTACGGAAACGGCCAGGCCAGCGAACGCATTGTCGATGCGCTCGCAACGTTCTGGAACGACGCGATCGCGGCCTGAAAGAAGCCAACCAATAGAAGGAAGAGAAGAGTAATGAGTTTCGAAGTCATCTCAGTGATCGGCCTGGGCTATATCGGATTGCCGACCGCGGCGGTTTTCGCGGCGCGCAGAAAGCAGGTGATCGGCGTGGACGTGAATCAGCACGCGGTCGACACGATCAACCTCGGCGAGATTCACATCGTGGAGCCCGAGCTGGACATGCTGGTCCACGCGGCGGTGACGCAGGGCTATTTGCGCGCGACCTCGACGCCGGAGCCAGCCGATGCCTTTCTGGTCGCGGTGCCGACGCCCTTCGCCGACGGCTATAAACCCGACCTCAGCTATATCGAAGCCGCGAGCCGGGCGATTGCGCCGGTGCTGAAGAAGGGCGATCTGGTGGTGCTCGAGTCGACCTCGCCGGTCGGCGCGACCGAGCGGATGGCCGCGTGGATGGCCGAGGTTCGTCCGGATCTGACGTTCCCGCAGCAGGCCGGCGAAAACTCGGATATCCGCGTCGCGCATTGTCCCGAGCGTGTGCTGCCGGGGCACGTGCTTCGTGAACTGGTCGAGAACGATCGCGTGATTGGCGGCATGACGCCGAAATGTGGCGAGCTGGCGCGCGATCTGTACCAATGCTTCGTACGCGGTGAATGCATTCTGACCGACGCTCGCACCGCCGAGATGTGCAAGCTCACCGAGAACTCGTTTCGCGACGTGAATATCGCGTTCGCGAATGAGATGTCGGTCATTTGCGACAAGCTCGACATCAACGTGTGGGAGTTGATCCGGCTCGCCAATCGTCATCCGCGCGTGAGTATTCTTCAGCCGGGGCCGGGTGTGGGTGGGCACTGCATTGCGGTGGACCCGTGGTTCATCGTCGATTCGGCGCCGGAGCAGGCGCGTCTGATCCGCACCGCGCGCAACGTCAACGACGACAAGCCGCGCTATGTGATCGAGCGGGTCGAGCGTGCGGCGAAGCGCTTCAGGGAGCCGGTCATTGCCTGCCTGGGGTTGGCGTTCAAGGCGAATATAGACGACCTGCGCGAGAGTCCGGCGCTGGAAATCGCACGCGAGCTGGCGGAGCGGTTTGCCGGGCAGGTGCTGGTGGTCGAGCCGAATATCAGAACACTGCCGGGCGTGCTGGAGGGTAAGGCCCGGCTTTGCGAGCTGAACGATGCGCTCGCTGAAGCGGACGTGATTCTGGTTCTCGTCGATCACGCGCCGTTCAAGCGCGTCGATCCGGTGCGATTGCAGGCGAAGGTGGTGATCGATACGCGTGGATTGCTGGCGAATGGTTAAAGGACAGAAGCTGTGTGTGGCAGCGCCGGGATCGGGCCATGCGTAGCGTTGTGATCAAACGGTTCGAAGCGCTTTTATGCACCGGTTTGCCGGGACTGTATCGCGTGGTGACGTTCTTCGCCGTGCAGCATATCTACTCGCTGGCGGAACTGGGACACGTCGCGTCGACGATGTCGGTCGCGCAGATGGCCGGGTTTTTCACGGCGATCGGCTGGGCCACGCTGATTCTGGTGCGCCTACCCGGCGCGACCGACGAACAGGCTGCGATCGACGCGTTCTATCCGCTCGCGGGCATGGCGGTCGCGACGACGCTGGCGGTGACATTGGCAGTGACGTTCGCGAGTAGGGCGTTAGCGCTGTCCGGTCGGCTCCATTTCGACGTGTCGGGCTTCGTTTTCCTGCTGTGGGGATGGACGGCGTATCAGGTCGCGCGGCACTACTTTGTCGCGCACAAACGCTATCGAACGGCGGTTCTGTTCGACGTGGCGCTGATCGCGGGTTCTGGTTTATTGCTGTATCTCGGCCATTGGAGTGGATGGCCGCCCTCGTACGCCCTGGCCGCGGCGCTCGGCCTCACGGCCGCCGGCATGTTCGTCGCAATCGGTCTGCCGTCGCACGGCGCGTGGTGGCAAGCATTCGACGTGAAAGGCCTGCAGTTTGGCCTGACGAACTTTCTGTCCGGTGGCATTTCGCTGGTTCTCGTGCCGACGGCAACGCTGATGTGCGGCGCGTCGTTCGCGGGCATGTTGTCGCTGCTCGCCTCGCTGACGGCCGTCGGCATGCTGCTGCCACGCGCGATTTCGATCGCGCAATTGCCCGAGCTGGCGAAGTGCAAATCGGCGGGGCGGCCGTTCGACGACACGCTGCGTGACATGCGTCGAAACATTGGGTGGTCGAACGTCGTGGTGCTGGCGATCAACGTGGCGATGGTCGTCGGCATGACCGTTTGGCGTCTGAACGACAACGGCGAGCGCATGGCTGTGATCGTGGCCGGATTGCTGCTCGCGATTCAGTGCGCGGTCGGCATGATGGGCATAGTCGGCAGCAGCGTGATGATGGCGTTCGAAAAAGGTGCCGACACGGCGAGGATCAACCTGGCGACCACGGGGACCTTCGCCGTGCTGTTCGCGCTTTGCATCGGGTGGGGTGGTCAGGTGGGATTTCTGCTGGTGCTGGTGTCGGCCATTGCAGTGATCGCTGTTCGCAACTGGCTTGTCTGCGGCAAGGCAGCCCAGGTGTACCGCCAATACGCGATGCAGCGTGCCGGCGCTCAGGCCAACGGCGTGCACGCGGCGTCCATCGCGCAGGGGGTGCGTTCATGAGCGCCGCGCGATGGGCTCTATACGACGCTGCGGCAAGGCGACCGTTGACGCTCCATTCAATCGGCGCATGGGCAGTCGCGCTGGCTTATCTGGCGTTCTGCATCAGCGACACGATGCTCACGCTCGAAAGCGAGCGCGCGCAACTCGTCAAGATTTTCGCGTTCGGTCTTCTGCTGCTGGCGATTTCCCTCAGGCCGCGATTTCATCGCCTGATCGTGCTGGCCGCGCCGCTGCTGTTCGTACTCTGTATTGGTCTCGTGCGGTCGTTCAACGCAGACGCGGGAATGGAAGAGTTCCTCCGCTTTCTGTTTCCGATCGTTATCACGGTTGCGCTGTTTGCCTATCGCGACCGGATCGATACGGTGATGACCGTGTTCTTCGTGGTTGTGCTCAGCAACGATCTCTTTCAATGCTATTTCTATCTGGCTTATCTCACCGGTCTACCGGTGCTGTTGCCGATCCGTATCGATTCGGGTTTGTTCCTGCGGGCGCAGGGTTGGATGGGGTTCTTTTCGGAGTTCAGCTTCATCAACTTCTGTGCGTTCCTGCTGTGCCGACAGTACAGGCCGACGGAGCGATCCCGTGCCATGTCGTGGCTATTCGTTCTGTTCGCGCTTCTTGGCTTCTCGTTCAAGATGTTCGCGACGTTGGCGGTTTATCCGCTGATCGCGAGGAAGGTGAGTCCGCGTGTCTGGCTGATGGCGGGCGCAGTGGCAGGCGTGGCGCTTTGGGTGATGGCCAACGGCTATCTGGACTCGCTGTTCAACGTGGCGTCGGCCAAGATCTCGTTCTATATCGTCGAAGGCAATTCGGCGCGGGCCGAGTCTTACCGGGTGATGGTCGAGTCGCTGGCCAAAGGTAACTTCTTCGGAGAAGGGCTCGGGTCGTTCGGCGGCCCCGCATCGGTCAAGTATGGCTCGCCGCTTTATGGCGTCTATCACTTCAACTGGTACGGGCTCGGTAGCATCCTGAAGACAACCGACACCTTCTATCCGCACCTTTTTGTCGAAATCGGCTTGCTGGGCGCGCTCGTTTGGCTTGGGTTCGTGTTGCGCTACGGCCAGGGGCAACGTGTCGGCATGCCGTGGATGTTCCTTGTCGCGGCGTTCTGTTTCGACAACATTTTTTCAATGGCCTTTGTCTCTCCCTCCTATGTCTTTTCGGCGTTGCTCGTCATGCACGCCTTATCGCGGTCCGGCGACAAGGGTCTTGTTTCAGGCAGGGTCCGCTCACGCAACAACTTCGGGACACGCCGATGAAGATTCTCGTAGTAACGAACATGTACGCCGGATGCAATGCGGCTCACCCCACGCAGGGCGTGTTTGTGACCGAGCAGGTCCTGGCGTTGCGTGCACTCTACGGCGATGTGGTCGACGTTCTGGTGATCGAAGGCTGGCGCGGCCAACTCGCGTACCTGAAGTCTCTTTTCCGTGTGGTAAGCCGGGTCAGGGGTGACGCGTACGACGTGGTTCATTATCACTTCGGCCTGAGCGCGTGTTCGGCGCCGCTGGTCAGACTATTCTCCCACGCGAAAATCGTCGTGACGTTTCACGGTTCCGATGTGATGGGGCGCAGCTGGATCAGAGCGATATCGCTCGCCGCGGCACGCTTCGCGCACGCTTGCATTGGCGTGAGCGATGAGATTTCCGCGAAGGTGAGCCGTGCGTCAAGACACTGCTCGACCCTTCCCTGTGCCGTCAACGAAACGTTGTTTGCGGAACCGGTCGACAAACATGAGGCCGTGGCTCGCCGGAAAATCGTGGTCTTTCCTTCATCGCCGAAACGAGTGGAGAAAGACTATCCGCTTTTCAGCGCGGTCATTGCGCGCTTGCCGGTGTCATTTGGATGCGACGTGGAGGAGCGATATATCGACGGCCTCGATCGCCATGAAGTACGCGATCTACTCCTGCAGGCCGATTGCCTCGTCATGACCTCGAAAAGGGAAGGCTCGCCGCAATCGGTCAAGGAGGCCATGGCGGTCAATCTACCCATCGTGTCCGTCGACGTGGGCGACGTCAGGCACCTGCTTCAAGGCGTATCGAACTGCGCGGTGATCGAGGGCCGCGACGCGGGGACGCTCGCGCGCGCCACGGCCGATGTGCTGAAACATGCGAAACGCTCAAATGGAAGACAGCGGCTGAAGTCGCTCGGCTATTTCTCAGCGGACGTAGCGGCGCAAATTGACCGCCTATATCGATCGATTCTCGGCGACGGTCACGACGATCGGCAACGCCCGTCTTCCGACACGTCCGACACGACCACACAACCGGCTCACCACTCGAAGCAGCAGGAACTGTCATGAAACGCGTCGAACTCTTCTCCTGTCCCGTGGACATTGCAACGATGAACGAGACCGTCGACTGGATCGGCGCGCGGATCGAACGCAAGCAGTTCACGCAGCACGTCGTGGTCAATGTGGCGAAGCTCGTCCATCTGCAGACGGACGTGGAACTGGCCGCTTCGGTGCGCGCGTGCGACATCGTCAATATCGACGGCATGGGCGTGGTGTGGGGCGCACGGCTGTTGGGGCAGCCGGTGCGCGAACGGGTGGCTGGTATCGATCTGTTCGAGCGCCTGTTACAGATGTCGGCGCAACGTTCGCTGCCGGTGTTCCTGCTCGGCGCGACGGATACCGTGGTGACGCGCACGGCCGCGGCGGTTTCGGCGCGCTATGCCGGGCTGCGGATCGTCGGCTATCACCACGGCTACTTCTGGGACGATGAAGCCGCGATCGTGGACATGATCCGTCGTTCGGGCGCGCGACTGCTGTTTGTCGCGATCACGTCGCCGAAAAAAGAGGCGTTCATCAACCGCTGGAAAGCGCAGCTTGGGGTCGATTTCGTGATGGGTGTGGGCGGGACGTTCGACGTCGTCGCCGGCAAGGTGCGCCGTGCGCCGCCCTGGATGCAGCGCAGCGGTCTCGAGTGGGCTTATCGTGTCGCGCAGGAACCGCGCCGTATGTGGAAGCGCTATTTCGTCACCAACAACCGCTTCGCACTGATGCTGCTCAAAGCGCGTATCGCCATGACGCTGGGTCGCCTGCATCGCGGTTCGGCAGGTGGATATGGCAAATAGACTGAACTGGGTCGCAGGGATGGGGATTGTGTTGGCGGCGTGCGGTACGTCGTCGCCCGACCGGCATGACAGCGGCGCTTACACGGTTTTATATCGCAGCGCATGGCACGACGGCATCGATCCTCGTTTGACGATTCAAGCCCCCGAACCGGATTCCATGTCGACCGTCGCGATGCCGCAATTCAACGGTGTCGCGCTGAAAACGACGATGCGTCGCTCGGAAAGTTTCTCTCGTGTCGCGAATGGGACGCCTCGCGTGGAAATGGTCTTTGCGCCGGTCGTGCATTTCGCGGTGGGTAAAGCATACGAAGTTCGGTGGTCCACCATGATCCCCGCCGGTTATCGATTCGACACGCGGCAGCCGGAGATCATTACGCAATTGCATCAAGGCGGCTTCACCGGATCGCCGCCCTTCGCGCTGATGTTGGCGGGCGGCCATTACCAGGCCGAGGTGAGAAGTGGCCCGGGCGAGGCGAATCAATCAGTCACGTTCGGTACACCCGCAGCCGACACCGGCAAGGCCGTGAGCTGGCTCCTGCGCTATCGCCCTGACGACGAAGGCACGAATGCATTGACGGAGTTGTACAAGGACGGCGTGCGCGTGATGCACAGCGCCGGCGTTGCCAACGCTTATCCCGGCGACAAGGAGGCTTATCTGAAGATTGGCATTTACAAATGGTGGTGGAAAACGCGACCGTCCGATGTCAGCGAACGCACGCTGTATTACGGCGACGTGGAAATCGTGGAACGTGGCGAAGTCAGGTGCGCCGGACCAGTAGAAAGCTCACGCCGATAGCCACCAGAAACGCGCCGCAGCAGCGATTGAAGCGGCGGCGAATCGGGCGCTAAAACTACGCGTATCCCGCTCAATTCACGCTTTTGACAAAGCCCGGATCGCCGATCAACGCATCGACGCTCAGCTTCACGGTATCTTCGATCGCAATGGTGTTGCTGGTGAATTTCGGCGACTTTTGCCTGACCGTTTTGGTGGTTGAAAACACCACTTTCTGGGTTGCGGCGTCGGTGACTACGTAGCGCATTTTCAGCGTCCAGGACGCGGGTGAGCGTTCGTCGTCTACCGTGAATTTCTCGATGCTGCCGCTCAGAATCCGTTTGCCCGTGTCGAGATGAAAGCCCGACATCTGCAGGCTACGCACGATCCCGTTGCGCACGGCTTCATTGATATCGTCCTTGAGCACGATACCGGTCATGGCGGTGTTTTCTATCCGGTTTGGCGAGACCTTGCCGCTGCGCGCCGCCATGTAGGCGAAATCGTGGGCAGGCGCCACGCTCAATGAACCCGTGGGATGCGCGGTACTCGCGCGCGGCGCGCAATTCAGACCGAACCAGGACCAGGAGCAGGCGGACAGCATCAACGGCAGCGCGATCACGCCGCAGCCTTTGAGGACCGTGGACCGGCGGGGCGAACGCAGGGAACGAAGCGACGTCAGGCTCCGTCGCGGCGTCTGAGGCGCTGTGCTGGAATGAGCGGCGGTCGAAGTCAGAAGATTTGCCTCTTAAATGAAGTCATCCGGTACAGAGCAGCATGGTAACAGCGAGTCGGGCCCGGCCATATTCTCCGTGCCTTGACGGCTGGATTCCCGCTGTTCGCACGAGGGTGTTCATCATAACGAGGCGGTTCGCCGATCGACACCGTGTCATTAGAGCGCCGCTGCTACAGCGGAATCAGTCGCGCGGATTCGAGGCGGGCAGGCCGCGTGGTTGCGTTGTCTGTATTGTTGCTCAGAAGAAGCCGGCTTTGCCCTGTGTCATATCCACCAACGCGCGCCGCGCATCGTCGAGTGCGTTGACGGGCAGGCGGATCGTCATCCTCACCAGCATGGCGTGGGCGGTGTCGGTCAGCGTATAGCCTTCGGCGTCGATCCAGCGGCGCACTTTGGCCTCGTCGGCGTAACTCACCTCGACGGTGAGCGTGATCTGCGCGATCCGTTCGACGCGCGGCGCGTCCAGCAAAGCCGATGCGATCGCGTCGGTGTACGCGCGCACCAAACCGCCTGCGCCGAGCTTCACGCCGCCGTAATAGCGCACGACGGCCGCCAGAACGCCGTCCAGATCGTGATGCCGCAGCACTTCGAGAATCGGCCGTCCCGCGGTGCCGGACGGCTCGCCGTCGTCGGACATGCCGGACTGGCCGCCGGCCAGCAACGCCCAGCAAACGTGCGTGGCGGCCGGATGCTCCTCACGCAGACGACGCAATTCGGCCATCGCGGCGTCACGATCGGCGACGGGAATCGCGTACGCGATGAAGCGGCTCTTGCGGATCTCGAGTTCCTTGATGCACGGCGAGGAGAGGGTGTAACTCATGCGTAGGTTCGGTGCGGCGCTTCACACGGGGTTGTCTTCGGGATCGTCCCGGGTCTCATCGTGCGGTTCAGCGCCGGAGTGCAAAAGACAGAAGTCTAGGCCAGGAGTGCGTTCGTCTACAATGTTCCGCGGAACACGTGCTTGCACGCCGAACCCAGCGCACCATCAAGGAGACGACATGCTCGATTTATCGACCCTAGGGACTTTCGTTGCCGTTGTACTCGGGCTCTTTCTGATCCCCGGGCCGGCCGTATTGCTGGTGTTGACGCGTACCGTGCATGGTGGCCGAAAGGCCGGCATTCTCACCGGCCTCGGTGTCGCCACCGGCGATTTCGTTCATACGCTGGCAGCGTCGATCGGACTGTCGGCGCTGCTGATGACCTCGGCACTCGCCTTCAACGCCGTGAAATTCGCCGGTGCCGCGTACCTCGTTTATCTCGGCATTCGTGCATTGCGCGAGAAGCAGAGCCACGCGCATTTGCCTACGGTCGCGCCGGTGTCGCCTTCGAAAGCCTTCTTTCAGGCCATTCCCGCTGAAGTATTGAATCCCAAGACCGCACTGTTCTTTCTCGCGTTTCTGCCGCAATTCGTGCGACCCGAGCACGGTTCGACGTTTTTGCAATTCACCACGCTCGGACTCATTTTCGTGGGCATGAGCGCGCTTTATACGACGCTGATCGTGTTGACGATTCGTCCGCTCGGCAAACTCGTCAAGCGGCTGACCTGGTTGAGCCGTTGGCAGAACAAGATCATCGGTGTGCTGTTTATCTCGCTCGGCCTGCGCGTCGCCACGCAAACGCGCTGACCCAACCGCGCGGTGCCACGTCCGTTTCGTTATGTGCAGAGCCGACGATGACTCGCGGCCTTCGCTAGATATTGCGGCGCTGCCGTCTCAGGCGGCCCTCGCGTGCATATTCCATTTGCCCCTCGGTGCGGACCGCGAGCTTTTCCTGCGCGGCGCGACTCATTTGCCGCGTATCGTCGATGTCGCCGACCCGCAGCACTTCCTGTGCGATTCTGATGCGTAGCGTCATTAACGGTTCGCCGCGTTCGACCAGCGTGCGATCCGTGGCGCGCGCCTGCTGAACGCCACAATCGATCAGATTGCGCAACTCCAGCAGCGTGAGCCGCTGACGTTGGATTTCGAGGATGAGCCGCTGCACGGCATGTTCGTCACGCGTACGCCACCAGGCTCGCAGCTCGGCGAGCGTGGGAGGATCGAAGGGAGGAAGGCGCATTGCTCAGACGAAAATTACTGTATATATGTACAGTATATCCCGTCTTTTTACGGAAGCGCGTCGTGCGCGTTGGGCATGCATCAGCCGGCTATTGACCGTGCATTCGCCGCTTACCGCCGCAAAAACCAACGCAGCGGCCGGCTTCGATCAACTCAGCTCAACGCGAGCATGATCGACGTCGAGACCACGATGATGAACAGGCACGCGGCGGTGAGGAGGTCGTACGGATAGTTCATGGCGTAACCATCTAAGGTGTCGGCGGAAGCATCCATCATAGGCAGAAGCGTTGCGGGCAACTGTCAAGCATTGCAAGACCCGGCTTGTTCGATAAACGAATGTGAGGCGGCGCAATTCAATTCAATGCGATTCGAAACGCGCGCGCTTATTCGTCGCCATGCTGGCAGAAACGTCGCCCCGGCACATGTGAGACGACAGCCTGAGCGATCTCGAACGGCGTGCTTTCGGCGGGCACGACCCGGCGGCTTGATTCGGGCGTGTGTTTCATGGTCCATTCGACGAGACGGTACGAACGTCCCCAAGGCGGCTGCAGAGGATCCGAGACCTTGCACGAATGAATCTGCCGAACCCATTCGTTGCCGGGTAGGGCGCGCAGATGCTCGAATACCGTGTCTTCAACCATGTTTGACTCCTTCTTCGCAGGTATGCTGCCTGCCTTTCGGCGCGTCCCCGACACCCCGGAGAAAAAGCGCCGCCGATGTTCTGGCGGCTCAACAGGGGATGTTGTGGAGTCATAGTTACAGCAAAGAATTAAGCCAGACTTAAGAGCGTGGAAAAGCTCGCGCGAGTGAATGCGGGGCTGCGGGAAACCGCGCGCGAACTCAGATGAGAACTCACACGCGAACTCACACGAACGCGTGTGTTTCTATCCGCACCCTCAAGACCTCGCGGAATCGGCCGTTATTACAGCGGTTGGGGCCGTGGTCCCCGCTTCGCCTTCGGGCGCGCCTTATTGATAACGTGACGAATCTCGCTCAAACGCCGCTCTCCGACCGCCTTCGCTCGCTCGTCGATACTGTCCAGCACAACGAGCGCACGCTGCGCCGTTTCCAGAATGTCGAATTGCGGTTGATCGGCGCGCAGGATTTCGCGTCTTTTCTCGACACATTGTTCCGCCATCTGCCGCAGGAATTCTCGCTGGCCAGCGTGACCTTATGGCTCGACGACCGCGCGCCGATGCTGCTCGAATTACTCGAGCCGGGCGCTATGCGCGCGCTCGATCAGTCCGGTTTGAAGACCTCGCGTGAAGGCGGGCTCGCCGCGCAAGGTCTGTGCGACGAAGGCCGCCCCTGGCTAGGTCGGCCCGCTCAACGGGATGACGCCATGTGCCGCGCATTCTTCGGCGACAGCGCCGCGCCAGCCAGCGCGATTCTGCTGCCGCTCGCCGCGGGCGATATCGTCAGCGGCTATCTGTGTCTCGGCAGCGACGACCCGGAGCGTTTCGGCGAAGGCTTGGCCACCGATATTCTGGAGCGCTTCGCGAGCATCGTGACCGCGAGTCTCGACAACGTCGCGCATCGCGAGCGGCTCAAGCAACTCGGCATGACCGACTCGCTGACGGGTCTCGCCAATCGCCGCTATTTCGACGAACGGCTGCGCGAAGAGATCATGCGCGCGGCGCGTTATAGCGTGCCGGTGGCGTGTCTGTTCATCGACATCGACAGTTTCAAGCGGATCAACGACACCTACGGGCACCAGACCGGCGATCGCGCGTTGGCGGCCGTGGCGGCCTGCGTGCGTCAGCAGGTGCGGCTGGGCGATACCGTCGCGCGTTATGGCGGCGAAGAGTTCGCCGCGTTGCTGCAAGGCGATCGGGCCGATGCGCTGACCGTCGCCGAGCGCGTGCGACTCGCAGTCGAACGGCTCGTGTTGCAGGACGATCACGGCGAACGCATTGCGCTGACCGTGTCGATCGGCGTGGCGGCGCGCACGATCGGCGGTGCGCCGGCCGAGGCGATCACGTACGGCCGCGCGATGATGGAAGAAGCCGATCGCGCGATGTATCAGGCCAAACGCAACGGCCGCAATCGCATCGAGGCGTTGGTAAAAGCGGGCGATTGAACTAAACCCAGGCCAAACCCAACCCGCTCAAGTCTCCGGCGCATCCGGCGGCACGCCCAGCAACTGCAGTGCGCCGCCGGTCACGCCGCTGAACACCGGACCGGCCACCGTCCCCCCATAAAACGACTTGCCCGCCGGATCGTCGATCATCACGGCCACGACCAGGCGCGGATCGCTCATCGGCGCCATGCCGACAAACAGCGCGCGGTAGCGGTTTTTCGCGTAGGTCGCGCCGATCTGTTTGCGCGCCGTGCCGGTCTTGCCGCCGATCCGGTAGCCCGCGACGGTCGCCGCGCGGCCCGTGCCGCCAATTCCCGTGGCCATTTCCAGCATGGAACGGATCGCGCGCGCGGTAGCGGGCGTGGTGACCGCATGGCCCTTATCGGCGGAGTGCGCCGCCGCGCCCGCGCCGTCGCGCACCAGACTCACGCGATGCATCGTGCCGTCGCCGGCGTAAGCGGTGTAGACCTGGGCAAGTTGCAGCAGCGAAGTGGACAGCCCATAGCCATACGCCATGGTCGCCTGTTCGATCGGCCGCCAGCGTTTATACGGACGTACCTTGCCCGAGGCCACGCCGGGGAACGTGAGTTCGGGCCGCAAACCGAGTCCGTATTCCTGATACTTGCGCCAGATCGTTTCGGCCGGCAGATTCAGCGCGAGCTTGGCGAGCGCGATATTGCTCGATTTCTGCACGGCCTCCGCGACCGTCATCGCGCCGTGATTCGACGTGTCGTGAATCACGGCCGGCCCGATCTTGTACCAGCCGGGCGCGGTGTCGATGATGCTTTGCGGCCGCACCTTGCCTTCGTCGATCGATAACGCGACGACCACCGGCTTGATCGTCGAGCCCGGCTCGAAGGTATCGACGACCGCGCGATTGCGCAGTTGCCGCCCGGTCAGACGCGCGCGGTCGTTGGGGTCGAAGCTCGGATAGTTGGCCAGCGCGAGAATCTCGCCGTTGCGCGCGTCGAGCACCACCACGCTGCCCGCTTCGGCGTGATGTTTCGCGATGGCCTCCTTCAACTGCGCATAGGCGAGCTGCTGAATGCGCCGGTCGATGGTCAGATGGATGGTGTCGCCGTTTTGCGCCGGCACCAGCGGCCGGGTTTCGGACACGACGCGGCCCAGCCGGTCGCGGATCACTTCGCGCTGGCCGGGCACGCCGAGCAGTTGCTCGTTGGCGGCAAGCTCGACGCCTTCCTGACCGTTGTCCTCGATATCGGTGAAGCCGACTACGTGCGCCGCGGATTCACCTTCCGGGTAGAAGCGCTTCGAATCCGCGATCTGCGTGATGCCGGCAAGGCCCAGCTTGGAGAGATGCCCGGCCGTATCGGCATCCACCTGGCGCTTGAGCAGCACGAAGGTCTTGTCGCCGCCTAAGCGCCGGCGCAGTTCCTCCGGCGGCAGATCGAGCAGCTTCGACAGCGGCGCGAACGCGGCTTCGTCGATCAGCCTGGGCGAGGCCCAGATTTCATAAGTGGCGAGACTGACGGCGAGCATCGAGCCGTTGCGATCGACGATCCGCCCGCGCGTCGCGTCGAGTTCCTGAGTGCGCTGATAGCGTTTTTGCCCCTGATCGACGTAGAAATCCTGGTTCACCACCTGAATCCAGAACGCGCGGCCCGCCAGCGACGCGAACGCGGCGAACATCAGCACCACGACGAGTTTCGAGCGCCACATTGGCAGGCGCGCCGCCAGCAACGGGTTCTTCGCGACTGGCGCGTAGGGATCGTGCGACTGCGACTTCTTCTTCTGGGTCATGGGGTGCGGATAACGTACAGCTCGATTAACTTGCGCCGCCCGAATCGGCGGCGGTGAACACCTTGAATTGCCAGCGGAACCGCACGGCCAGCATGCGCACTGCGAAGCCGCCGAGCAGCACCAAGACGGAGGCCGGGCCCGGTTCCATGCCGCAGCTTTGCAACGCCACGTACAGCGCGCCGGCGCCGAGCGCGATGCTGGCGTACAACTCTTGACGCAACACCAGCGGGATCTGGTTGCACAGCAGGTCGCGCATCATGCCGCCGCACACGCCGGTGATCGCGCCGGCCAGCACCACGATCGCGGGGCTCACATCCAGCGTGGCGGCCACGTCGCAGCCGATCACGGTGAAGGCGATCAGGCCGATGGCGTCGACGGTGACGAACAGCCACTGCCAGTTGCGCAACCACTTCGCTCCGGCCGCCGCCACCGACGCCGCCCCAATTGTAATAAGAACGTAATCTGGATGCGAGATCCATGCAAGCGGATAGTGACCGAGCAGGACGTCGCGCACCGTGCCGCCGCCGAGCGCAGTGACGGTGCCGACGAGGCACAGACCGAAGCGGTCCATGCCGCGGCGCATGCCCATCAGCGCGCCGGACATGGCTTCGGCGACGATCGCAATGAGGTAGAGGAGGTGCAGCAACATGACGGCGAGCCTTGACGGAGCGGCGCGCGACGGAGGCTCTTTAGCGGAGGCCGCAGTCTGGCGCGCGTTTGAAAGCGGCCATTATCGTAAGCGGGTCGTCAGGATGAAAATCGCTTAAGCCGAATTCGGCTATGCCAAATTCGGCTTAAGTTGATTGCGGGTTGAGGTGGGGTAAGCGTTTGCTGGATCGCTCGGGCGCAATGCCTGCGATCAAGCGACGAATAAGACGGCCGCGCGGGCATAAAAAAAACCGCGCGGACTTGAAAAATCCGCGCGGCTGTCTCGTTCGATTGATGCGTCGACTCCGACGCGGCGTGTTAAAGGGGCGCTATCCGCCTGTAGAGCGCCTTCTTTTTTGTAGCTGTTTTAGCGTTGTTTTGCCGAGTCTCTTTCCGCTCCGCCAGGCCGCCTATTTAACCCGCGGCGAGTCCCGAACCCCGCATCAAGCCGGCAACGCGAAGCTCGAAATCGCTTCGCGCAACACGCCCACCTGATCTTTCAACGAATGCGCCGCCGCTGCCGCCTCTTCGACCAGCGCCGCGTTCTGCTGCGTCACCTGATCCATCTCTCCGACAGCGCGATTCACCTGCTCGATGCCCGCGCTCTGTTCGCGCGATGCATTGCTGATCTCTTCGAGAATCTCATTCACGCGACGCACCGACTGCACGATCTCGCCCATCGTCGAGCCCGCGTTCGCGACCAGCGACGCGCCGGCTTCCACCGTCCCCGTCGACGTCTCGATCAACGCCTTGATCTCCTTCGCCGCTGTTGCCGAGCGTTGCGCGAGGCTGCGCACTTCGGCGGCAACCACCGCGAAGCCGCGACCCTGTTCGCCGGCCCGAGCCGCTTCCACGGCAGCATTCAACGCCAGAATGTTGGTCTGGAACGCGATCCCGTCGATCACGCCGATGATGTCGCCGATCTGCCGCGAGCTGGTGGTGATCTCGCCCATGGTGCGAACCACGTCGTCGACCACGCGGCTGCCGCGCGTCGCGACGTCTGCTGCCTGACCGGCGAGTTGCGCGGCCTGCGCTGCGCTGTCCGCGTTCTGTTTCACGTTGACCGTCATCTGGTCCATGCTCGACGCCGTTTGCACGAGCGCCGCGGCCTGTTCCTCGGTGCGTTGCGACAGATCCGTGTTGCCGGCGGCGATTTCGGTCGCGCCGATATTGATGTTGTCGGTACCGAGACGCACGCGCGACACCGTGTCGACGAGGCCGGCCTGCATGGTCTGCAACGCATGCAGCAGGCTGCCGGTGTGGTCCGAATCGACCGGCACGCGCGTCGCGAGATTGCCGCGCGCCATCAGTTGCGCGTGTTCGACCGCCACTTCGAGATCGCCGCCGAGCGTACGGCGAATGCTGCGCAACACCAGCAGCATGACGGCCGTGGCGATCGCGCCGAGCGTCACGGTAATCACGAGCCAGCGCAGCAGGTTCGCGTAGAACGCGCTTTGCACGTCGTCCATATACATGCCGGTGACGATGTACCAGTCCCACGGCGTGAAGTGGCGCGAGAAGCTGGTCTTCGCCACCGGTTTGTCGCTGCCGGGCTTGGACCACAAATAATCGACGAAGCCGCCGCCTTCATGATTGCCCGCGTTGACGATATCGACGAACAGATGATTGCCCGCCGGGTCGGTGAACTGCGCCATGTTCTTGCCGTTCAGCTCAGTCTTGATCGGATGCATCAGCATGACCGGCTGCGAATCGTTGACGGAGATATAGCCGTCCTTGCCATAGCGCATCGCGCCCAGGGCGTCGAGCGCCTGTTTTTTGGCTTCGTCTTCGGTGATCGTGTGTTGCTGCGCCATCGTGTAGTAACGGTTCACGATGTGGTTGGCCTGGTCGATCAGTGAGGTTAACTGGTCGCGGCGGTCCGAAATCATCGAGGCACGGTTTTGCCATGCGCCGAAGCCGCCGATCAGAATCAGACCGATCCAGAGAACGGCGATCATTGAGGCCAGTTTTTTGTTCAGAGTCATAGCAATGGCTTGTTGCTTTCGCAAAGTGGTCGGTCAGGTTTGGGTTCGCTGATGGGCATTCAGCGAGTCGCTTGTCGCTGACTGTGTTTACGGCTTGTCGGGATCGGATGCGCAGGGGAGGGGAAACCCGCTGTATTGCGATTTCATTTGTCTTACCAAATAAGGATTGAGCCGGAAGCGACGCCGTTTTATACGCCAGGTGCGCGAATTATTTTTGATTTATATCGGCTTGTTGAGTTTTTCTGTATAGGGCGCATTGCCGTTGCCGCTAATGCCGCCGATGTCGCGCAATTAAAGCGGCTGAAAAATAAAATCGCATAAAAACAAATAGTTTATTCAGCGGCGCACGTTGATTCGCGCCCGCTTGCCCGCTTGTCTGCAAAAAACCGGACGTGCGTCCCCGCCGCATGTGCCACGCCTGGCCGCCGGCATTTGCGTCAAAAGCGCACATAACGCCAATAAATAGCAAATGCGTCGGCACGGTTCGAAAACGCAAAAAACGACACAATTTTCCACTTAATCGCAAGAAATGCGCGCTAACGGTGTCAAAAAGACGAATTAATAAAAATTCCGTTATAGTCGCCATTTTCCAGTCGCCAGCCGGGCAAAAAAGAGCACCAATAAGCCCGCCATCAGGAGTAAAGAACATGAACGCCCGCGAACCCGCTTTCGTCCCCACGTCCCGTAGCGCGCGCCTGCGCCAGATGCTTGTCAGCAGCGAACTCGAATTCATGATGGAGGCGCATAACGGCCTCTCCGCGCGCATCGTTCGCGAAGCCGGTTTCAAGGCGATCTGGGGCTCGGGCCTCGCGATCTCCGCGCAATTCGGCGTGCGCGACAACAACGAAGCGAGCTGGACCCAGGTGGTCGACAACCTCGAATTCATGGCCGACGCCAGCGACCTGCCGATCCTGCTGGACGGCGATACCGGTTACGGCAACTTCAACAACGTGCGCCGTCTCGTGCGCAAGCTCGAACAACGCGGCATTGCCGGCGTGTGTATCGAAGACAAGCAGTTCCCGAAGACCAACAGCTTCATCAACGGCGAAGCGCAGCCGCTCGCCGATATGGACGAGTTCTGCGGCAAGATCAAGGCCGGTAAAGACTCGCAGTCGGACGAGAATTTCTCGATCGTGGCGCGCGTCGAAGCGCTGATCGCGGGCTGGGGCATGGACGAAGCGCTGCGCCGCGCGGAAGCGTACCGCCAGGCCGGCGCGGACGCGATCCTGATTCACAGCAAGCTGTCGCGTCCCGACGAAATCCTCGAATTCGCGCGCGAATGGGCCGGCCGCGGTCCGCTCGTGATCGTGCCGACCAAGTACTACAGCACGCCGACCGAAGTGTTCCGCGAAGCGGGCATCAGCACGGTGATCTGGGCGAACCATTTGATCCGCGCGGCGACCTCGGCGATGCAAGCCGTCGCCAAAGAAATTCATTCGAGCGAAACGCTCGTCAACGTTGAAGACAGCATTGCCGCCGTCAACGAAATCTTCCGTCTGCAAGACGCTGACGAGTATTCGGAAGCGGAAGACCGCTATCTGTCGAGCGCATCGGCCGGTGCTGCTGTTGTGCTCGCCGCGAGCCGCGGCAAGGGCCTCGAAGCCGTGACCGAAGACCGTCCGAAAGTGATGCTGCCGATCGCCGGCAAGCCGCTGCTGCGCTGGCTCGTCGACGCGTTCAAGAAGCAGGGCGTCAACGATATTACGGTGGTGGGCGGTTATCGCGCCGATGCGATCGACACGGCCGGCATCAAGCTGGTGGTCAACGAGCAGCACGCGCACACCGGCGAACTCGCGTCGCTCGCCTGCGCTGCGGCCAAGCTCTCGGGCGACACGGTGATCTCGTACGGCGACCTGCTGTTCCGCAGCTATATCCTGCGCGATCTGGTGGAGAGCGAAGCGGCCTTCAGCGTGGTGGTCGATTCGTCGCTGACCGATGCGGAAAACGCCAGCGTGCGCGATTTCGCGTGGTGCTCGGCGGGCGACGATCGCGGTCTGTTCGGCAACAAGGTGACGCTGCGTCATGTGTCGAGCGGGCAGGACGCGTCGTCGGCGATCGCATCGCAAACGCCGCATGGCCGCTGGGTCGGTCTGCTGAACGTGCGCGAAGCGGGTCAGCCGCGTTTGCAGGCGGTGTTGAGCCAGTTGCAGGCGCGTGCGGATTTCGCGTCGCTTGATATGCCCGCGCTGCTGAACGCGCTGATCGAAGCGGGTGAATCGATCGAAGTGCAATACGTGCACGGCCACTGGCGCGGTGTGAACGACCTGGAAGACTTCCGTCGTGCCGGCGACTTCGCGCATGCGCAAGCGCCGTTCGCGGCCAACGCTGCCGCCACGGACGCCGCGAGCGGAGCCGCGCAATGATCGAGGCAGCACAGTTTGTCGAAGCGGCGCGCACGCGCGGCTTCGACTGGTATGCGGGCGTGCCGTGTTCGTATCTGACGCCGTTCATCAACTACGTGTTGCAGGACGAATCGCTGCATTACGTGTCGGCGGCGAATGAAGGCGACGCGGTCGCGTTGATCGCAGGCGTCACGCTCGGCGCGCAAAACGGCCGGCGCGGCATCACGATGATGCAGAACTCCGGGCTCGGCAACGCCGTGAGCCCGTTGACCTCGCTGACGTGGACGTTCCGTCTGCCGCAACTGCTGATCGTCACGTGGCGTGGTCAGCCGGGTGTGGCCGACGAACCGCAGCACGCGCTGATGGGCCCGGTCACGCCGCAGATGCTGGAAACCATGGAGATTCCGTGGGAGACCTTTCCGACCGAGGCCGACGCGATCGGCCCGGCGCTGGATCGCGCGATCGCGCATATGGACGAAACCGGTCGTCCGTACGCGCTCGTCATGCAGAAGGGCAGCGTGGCGCCGTACGAGTTGAAGGACAACGGCGCGGGCGAGCGTCGCGTGCCGGTGCCGGCGCGCTCGACATTCAACAACGTCGCGGCGAACGAACTCGCTTCGCGTCACGACGCGTTGCAGAAGGTGATCGCACACACGCCGCTGGAATCGACGGTGGTGCTCGCCTCGACCGGTTTTTGCGGGCGAGAACTCTACGCGATCGACGACCGTGCGAACCAGCTTTACATGGTCGGTTCGATGGGCTGCGTGACGCCGTTCGCGCTGGGTCTCGCGCTGTCGCGTCCGGACCTGCACGTGGTCGCGCTCGACGGCGACGGCGCGGCGCTGATGCGCATGGGCGCGTTCGCGACGCTCGGCGCCTACGGTCCCGCGAATCTCACGCACGTGCTGCTCGACAACGGCGCGCACGATTCCACCGGCGGCCAGGCGACGGTGTCGTCGCAGGTCTCGTTCGCGGGCGTGGCTGCCGCGTGCGGTTACGCGTCGGCGGTTGAAAGCGACGACGTCGGCGTGCTCGACGAACTGTTCGACGGCGCGCCGCTCGACGGTCCGCGCTTCGCGCGTCTGGCGATTCGCCGTGGCACGCCCGACGGCCTGCCGCGTCCCACCATCACGCCGCCCGATGTGAAGACGCGCCTGATGCGCCACATCGGCGCTGTTTAACGCACAACGACGCACAACGTACAAGCCAAGGAGCGCTCATGCTGCTACTCAATCCCGGCCCGGTGACGCTCACCGAACGTGTCCGCAACAGCCTGTTGCAGACGGATTTGTGCCATCGCGAAAGCGAGTTTTTCGACTTGCAGGAAGAGGCGCGCACGCGTCTGGTCGATCTGTACGGCCTCGACGCGAGCGAATGGCAAGCGGTGCTGATGACCGGCTCCGGCACGGCGGCCGTGGAAAGCATGACCGCGGCGCTGGTGCCGCAGAACGGCAAGCTGCTGGTGGTGGAAAACGGCGTGTACGGCGAGCGTATTTCGCAGATCGCCACGCAGTACGGCATTGCGCACGCGTCGCTGAAACACGAGTGGATGCAGGCGCCGGATCTCGCGAAGATCGCCGAACGCCTCGACGCCGACAAGGCGTTCACGCACCTCGCCGTGATTCATCACGAGACGACCACCGGCCGCCTGAACGAGCTGACGGCGCTCGGCGCGTTGTGTCGTGAACGCGGGTTGCGTTTGCTGGTGGATGGCGTCAGCAGCTTCGGCGCCGAAGCGATCGATTTCGCCGACAGCAGTCTCGACGCAGTCGCCGCCACGGCGAACAAATGTCTGCATGGCGTGCCGGGCGCGTCGTTCGTGCTGGTGCGGCGCGCGGCGCTCGAACAGGCGGCGAGCCGCACGTACTACCTGGACCTCGGCCGTCTCGCGCGTTTGCAGGATCAGCGCAATACGCCGTTCACGCCTTCGGTGCACGCGTATTACGCGCTCGTCGAAGCGCTGCGCGAACTCGCCGACGAAGGCGGCTGGCGCGCGCGCCACGCACGCTATGCGGCGCTCGCGGAGCAGGCGCGGGTGGGGTTGGCGGAGCGCGGCATGGACAGCGTGTTGCCGCCGGAGCAGTCGTCGGTGGTGCTGCGCGCGTATCGCTTGCCGGGCGGTATTGCGTATCCGCAATTGCACGATGCGTTGAAGGCGCGCGGCTTCGTCATCTATGCCGGGCAAGGCGGGCTGTCGGCCGAACTGTTCCGCATCTCGACGATGGGCAATATTCACGCTGCCGATATCGACCGTCTGTTGCAGGGCTTTACCGAACTGATGCGTTGATTCGGGCCGCCGCCGCTTTTAGCGCGCGGCGGTTTCGCTGCTGCGGGATCGCGCCGTCGGCCCCGCGTTTTCTACACCGGATCTTTGTCCGGCGGCCCATCGGGCCGCTGCGGCTCCTCGGGGTGATGGCCGGGCGATGGCGGCACCAGCGGATCGGCTTCAGGGTCGCGATTCGGATCGGCGTTGGGATCGGGAATCGGACTGGTATGCATGTCGTAGCTCATGACATCACCTCGTGGTTGAGCGATCTGCGGGTCGGCTAACGGCTCACGGTCGACCTTCAGGCTTCGACCGCGGCCGCGCGTCGCGCCGGCTTGTTTCTTCCTCTTCAAGCCTAGACGTTTGCACGTCGGCTTGTCCGCTTACTTTCTCGCCCGACGCCCCACGCTCAGTTGCCAATAACGTTCGGCGGCGAAGACGTCCTCATAATTGCCCGCGCCGAATGCCTGTAACTGGCTTCCATACGCATTGACCGCTTCGCGTTTGAGTTGCGCGCGACGCTGGACGTCGATCGTATGGCCCGCGCTCGGCTGGGCCGGTGTGGCGACCACGCCGCGCTGCACGAGATCGGCGAGGCGCGCCTGCACGACGCCGGGCGTGCGCCGGTGAATCGCTTCCTCGTAACCGAACCATTCCAGATGCGACAGCCGCGGCAGGATTTCGCAGCAGGCTTCGAAAACCCGCACGTGGTCGTCGTGATGCAGACCGAGCGGCATCAGCAAGGTGTTCGCGGTGGTGCGGTAAATGGTTTCTTCCAGCGCCGCCGCCAGTTTGCTGATGGACGGCGAGTCGCGATACTGGCCGTCGCGGAACGGCATGCGCAGCGGAATCGCGTCGAGCACTTCGAGCGCGAGGTTGTCTTCGAGCGTGCGCGCGTGGATGGCCTGATACGCGCCCGTGAAGCCCGACTTTTCATCCCATTCGGTATGCATTTCCTGTTCGGGCGGGGCGGCGAAGACGGTACAGATCGCCGTGTCGGGATGGGCGGCGAGGAGTTCGCCGCAACTGAAGACAGCGTCGTCGAAATGGGGCGAGACGATGAACAGGCGTGGGCTGGTTTCGCTCATGGGACGTGTGGTGGTTTCGGGGACGCCTGCCCGGTGCGGGGCGCTGGCGTGGCGTTTATGCGGTGTTGCGTGTTAGCGCGGCGTGGAAATCGCGGCGTCTCATCAGCTTAGGCGGAAACGGCGAGATTTGCGTGGCCGTTGTGGGATGCGCAAGCGGTGTGCCTGGGCACTGCGCTGTCCCGCAAAGGTTCACCGTTGAGCATCTGACGTCTCCCGAACTGTCTCACCTTTGTGAGTGGAGGACGATAGGACGCAGGGTGGGCTTTGCGAGCGCTTGAGTCAGGCCGACGTCCCCGCCAACTCCGCCGCGCGCCTGAACGCGCTCACGATCGCCGCAACGATATCCTCGCGCAAACGTGCATCGGCGGTTCTCAGCGCATACGACGGATGCCACGTCGGCACGATCAGTCGCCCGTCTCGCGCAATGGTCTGCCCGAGGTATTCCGACAGATTGACGTGCGCGCCGGTCAGCGCCTTCAGCGCGGTCGCGCCGAGCGTCACGACCACGCGCGGTGCGATGTGCGCCAGCTCCTGCTCCAGCCAGTATTGGCACGCCTCGACCTCGCGCGGCGCGGGCGTGCGATGAATGCGCTGCTGGTCGAGCGTCTCCCACTTGTAGTGCTTGACCGCATAGGTCAGATACAGCGCCGACCGCTCGAGCCCGGCACGCGCGAGCACGGTATCCAGCAACTGCCCGGCCGGTCCGGTGAAGGGCTCGCCGTGCTGGTTCTCATACTCGCCGGGCTGTTCGCCGACCACCATGAGCATCGACCGAGCCGGCCCGGCGCCCGAGACCGCCTGTTTCGCGTTGCGCCATAACGCGCAGCGCCGGCAGGTGGCGAGCGGGCCGGTTGGCTCGCGCAACGGCGGCGTCACCGCTGAATATTCGATGGGCGGTCTCTCCGGCACAGTGACGGCGGCGCGCTGCGCGCCGAGACGGCTGCGTTCGCGCGCGAGGCGGGCGGGCAGCGGCGGACCGGCGGCCGGCGTGCGCCAGTAACGCAGCGGTACGGGCGCCGGTTCGGCGTTGAAGGCGCTGGCGTAATAGGCGAGCCACAGCGCCTCGGTGGGTTCGCTGGTGATCGCTTCGCCGGTCATGGCGCTGGCGGGTAAGGCATGGGTGGTTTGCGTGCTTTCCTCGGTGGCCGGGCGGCCGATTCGCAGCAGCATGCCGTTCCAGAACGCCGCGCCCTGCGGCGTGGCCAGCATCCACGTGGAATCGCCCATGCGCTTGCCGAAATACGCGGCGGCGCGTTCCAGCAGATCGTGATGCGGCTCGTACCAGCCGACGAACTCCGGCAGTCCCATCGACGGATCGCGACGCCGGAACAGCGTGAGAGTCACCAGATCTTCGCTTTCCTGGTCGACCGACTGGATGCGTTGCGCGAGTTGAGCGCCGTCGGGGTCGTCGAGGGCGATGACCTGGCGCTCGCCATGGGTCCAGCGCCAGAGGACGCGGTAGAGAAGCGCCCAGCGGTCGGCGGCGCGGTAGCAGGCTGCCGCTTTTAGCCGCGACAGCAATTCGCGTGGGATGGCGGGCGGGGTGGTGGCTGAAGTAGCCGAACTAGCCGATGTAGCCGTCACGTCTGCCGCACCAGCCACCGCCGGCCGCGTCGTCTCTTGCCCGGCATCCGAACGATCGCCCTCTGCGGCGTTGCTCTCCGACTCGACCCACTCGATCTGCGCCGGCTCGATCTCCTGTCGCAGCAGCGCACGCGCCGCGCGGCGCCATGCGGCAAAAGACGGTTCGATGGGAATACGTGTCATGCGGACAAAACCGGACAAAATACTGTATGGATATACAGTATCCGCCCAAACTGCCGCGCAGATCAAGCCACTAGACCTTGAGCAGATCCTCCGGCGTATCCACGTCCCGCAAAATACCCGGATCGTCGACATCCAGCCGCGTCACTCGTTGCGACATCAACAAGGCGCGCGCGCCGGTATCGCCGTCGAGCATCAGCAACGCGTCGCGATGTTCGATCCCGAAGCCAACGGGATGCCCCCGTTGTCCCTGGTAAAACGGCGCGACCAGCGACGCCCCGCCATCGAGCGAGTGAGCGACGGCTTCGATCGTGGCGGTGGCGATGCGCGGCATATCCGCCAGCGCGACGATCCAGCCTTCGGCGTCGTCGCTGGCTTCGATGCCGGCGGCAAGGCTCGCGCCCATGCCGCGCTCGGCGTCGGCGGCGAACACCACGTCGCAACCGGCGTCGTTCAGCAGTCGCGCGAGCGCGTCCGAGCCCGGCCGCACCACCGCGAGCACCCGCGTCACCACCCGCAGCAGCCGATGCGCGGCTTCATGCGCGACCGGCGTGCCGTCGGGCATGCGTGCTAAAAGTTTGTTGTGCAGGCCCTCGGGATCGAAGCGAGAGCCGAAGCCGGCGGCGAGCAGCACGCCAGTGGCGAGTGAGGCGTAGGCCATGGGCGGGCACCGGTAGAAAGAATGAGACCGATTGTGCGATGCAACCCAGGCACAGGCAAGCGCCAATACCTACGCCTGGCGCCTGCTGTCTAAATTCACGCCGCTTTCGTCGAGGTTCTCCGCCGAGGAACCTCACACCGGCATCGGTCCCATCACCTTATCGAGCGTGACCGGCAAATCGCGCACCCGTACCCCCGTCGCGTGATACACCGCATTCGCGATCGCGGCCGGCACGCCGGTAATGCCGATCTCGCCGATGCCGCGCACGCCGAGCGAGTTGATATACGGATCGGGCCGGTCGATAAAAGTAATGTCGAGCGAACCGATATCCGCGTTCACCGGTACGTGATACTCGGCGAGATTCGCGTTGGTGAAGCGCCCATAGCGCGTATCGAGCAGGGTTTCCTCCTGCAGCGCCGCGCCGATTCCCCAGACGATGCCGCCCATCAACTGACTGCGCGCCGTCTTCAGGTTCAGCACGCGGCCCACGTCGTAAGCGGCCACGACACGCGGCACGCGAATCGTGCCGAGCTCGGCGTCGACATGCACCTCGACGAACACCGCGCCGAACGAGTGGAACGAGTACTTCTGCTTTTCGTCGCCGGGTTTGACGGTCGCGGTCGCCTCGATCGGCTTGCCGCCCGAACGCGCGATGATCGCCGCCGCCGGATCGCGTTTGCCCGGTTGCGAACGGCTCGTCACCCAGCCGTCGATCACCGTGATGTCGTCGAGCGCGATGCCGAACACGGGCGAAGCCTCGTCGGCGAGCGCGAGCGTGATCAACTGGCTGCGCGCCTGGCTGGCCGCGTCGCGCACGGCCGGCGACACGCTCGCCGCCGATTGCGAACCGCCCGACACCGGCGCGCGCGGCAGCGAAGAATCGCCGAGCGCGAAGTGGATCTGCGTCGGCGCGAAGCCGAGCGCATCCGCGGCGACCTGGGTCATGACGGTGTAGGTGCCGGTGCCGAGATCCTGCGTGCCGGAGGCGACCATCGCGGTGCCGTCCGGCAGAATCCGCGCGATCGCCGCGGCTTCGCTGCGGTTGGCCGGATACGTCGCGGTCGCCATGCCGAGGCCGATCAGCGTGTTGCCGTCGCGCATGGAACGCGGCGCGGCGTTGCGCCGCGACCAGCCGAATTTTTGCGCGCCGATCTGATAGCACTCGCGCAACGACTTGCCCGACCAGGGCTTGTTTTCCTGCGGATCGGCGTCGGCGTAATTCTTCAGGCGCAGCGCGAGCGGGTCCATCTTCAATGCGACCGCGAGTTCGTCCATGGCCGATTCGAGCGCGAACGAACCCGTGGTCTCGCCCGGCGCGCGCATGAAGGTCGGCGTGCCGAGGTTGAGCGGCACGATGCGGTGCGTGGTCACCTGGTTGGGCACCGCATACAGCATGCGCGTGACCATGCAACAGGTCTCGGTCCAGTCTTCGATCACCGACGTATTCGACGTGCTGTCGTGACGCATGGCGGTCAGCGTGCCGTCGTGGCGCGCGGCCAGAATGAAGCGCTGTTCCGTATGCGGCCGTGCGCCGACCGGGCCGAACATTTGCGGCCGTTCGAGCGCGAGCCGCACCGGCCGGCCGGTCTGCCGCGCGGCCATTGCGCACAGCGAGACATGCGACCACGACGAGCCCTTGCAACCAAAGCCGCCGCCGACGAACGGCGAAATCACGCGCACGTCGGCGGGCGACATGCCGAACGTTTTGGCGATGGCCTGCGCCGCGCTGCTGACACCCTGAGTCGCGTCGTACAGCGTGAGCTGCGGACCGTCCCAGCGCGCCAGGGTGGCGTGCGGCTCCATCGGGTTGTGATGCTCGATCGGCGTGGTGTAGGTCGCATCAACGTGCACGGCGCCGCTGCGCATGCCGTCGTCGAAACTGCCGCGCTGCGTATCGGTCTGCCGGCCCTGCGGCCGATCGGGCGCATGTGCGTTCGGTTTCGCCTGCGTGAAGTCCACCGTCGCCGCGCTGGCCTGGTAGGTGATGCGCAACTGGTGCGCGGCGTCGGTGGCATGTTCGAGCGTGTCGGCGACCACTACCGCGACCGGCTCGTTGCTGTAGTGAACCTCGTTGTCCTGCAGCAGCGACAGACGCCGGCCGGCCGGCGGCGCGAGCGCCGGCTTGCCGCCGTTCGGCAGACGCGGCGCGTTCTGATAGGTCATCACCAGCAGCACGCCGGGCAGCGCCTGCGCGCGGCTCGCGTCGATCGACGCAATCGTGCCGCGCGCAATCGTGCTGGTCACCAGCACCGCATGCGCGAGACGCGCCTCGGGGAATTCGGCGGCGTAGCGTGCTTCGCCGGTGACTTTGAGCAGACCGTCGATCCGGTCGACCGGTTGTCCGATCAGATTCATACGACACCTCCCGCGCGGCCGGCGGCCTGGTTCACGGCACGCACGATCGCGCGCTGCGCGAGCTGCACCTTGAAGCGATTGTCGCGCTGTGGGCGCGCGTCGCGTAGTGCGGCGGCGGCCGCGTTGCGCAGCGTGTCCTGCGTGAGCGGCTGACCGTTGAGCAACTGTTCCGCCGCGCTCGCGCGCCACGGTTTGTGCGCGACGCCGCCCAGCGCGATACGCGCGCTACTCACCCGATCGCCGTCCATCTGCAAGGCGGCCGCGACTGAGACCAGCGCGAATGCGTAACTGGCGCGGTCACGCACTTTCAGATAATGCGAATGGCTGCTGAAGAGCGGCGGCGGCAGATCGACGGCGGTGATCAATTCGCCGGGCTGCAAGGTCGTATCGACGTCGGGGCGATCACCCGGTAGCCGATGAAACTCGGCGAACGGAATCACGCGCTCGCCGGCGGGACCGCTGACGCGAACCACGGCGTCGAGCGCTGCGAGCGCCACGCTCATGTCCGACGGATTCACGGCGATGCACTGCGGGCTCGTACCGAGAATCGCGTGCGTGCGGTTCAGACCGTCGAGCGCCGCGCAGCCGCTGCCCGGCATGCGCTTGTTGCACTGCGTGAAGGCGGTGTCGTAAAAGTAACCGCAGCGGGTACGCTGCAGCAGATTGCCGCCGACGGTCGCCATATTGCGCAGTTGCGACGACGCGCCCGCCAGCAATGCTTGCGAAAGCAACGGATATTGCTCGCGCACCAGCGCGTGATTGGCCACGTCGCTATTGCGCACCAGCGCGCCGATGCGAATGCCGCCTTCGGGCTGTGTCGTGACCGTGTCGAGTCCGCCGATATGCGTGATATCGATCAGCCGCAGCGGCCGCGCCACGCCGCCCTTCATCAGATCGAGCAGATTGGTGCCGCCGCCGATAAACACCGCGCCCGGCTGCTGCGCCGCGCGCACTGCGCCGGCGATGTCGCCGGCGCGTTCGTAAGAGATCGCATCCATGCTGGTCGCTCCGTTACGCGTTGCGCTGGGCGTTGTCTTGCGGCTGGCCTTGCAACGGGCCGACGGCCGCGTTGCCGGGCTGGCCGCCGCCGTCGTGCACCGCGCGTACCGCGGCGACGATGTTCGCGTAGGCGCCGCAGCGGCAGATATTGCCGCTCATGCGCTCGCGGATTTCAGCGTCGGACAGTTGTGCGGGATGGTTGCGCACGTCGGCGGTGACGGTGCTGGCCGTACCGTTGCGGAATTCGTTCAGCAGGGCAGTCGCGGAACACAACTGCCCGGGCGTACAGTAGCCGCACTGAAACGCGTCGTGTTCGATGAACGCGCGTTGCATCGGACTCAAGATGCCGTTGCTGGCGAGCCCTTCGACGGTCGTGATCTGTTCGCCTTCGTGCATGACCGCGAGCGTCAAACACGAGTTGATGCGGCGGCCGTCGGCGAGCACCGTGCAGGCGCCGCATTGTCCGCGGTCGCAGCCTTTCTTCGTGCCCATCAGCCCCGCGTATTCGCGCAGCGCATCGAGCAGGGTCACGCGCGGTTCGAGTTGCAGCGTGTAAGGCCGGCCGTTGACGGTCAATGTAACCGAACGCGGCGGCACGGTTTGCCGGACCGGCGCGGGCGGCGCGACCGGCGTTTGAGTTTGCGCGCGCAGATGCGGCGCGGCGCCGACCGTCGCGGCAGCGGCGGCGGTTTGTAGAAAGCGGCGGCGTGAAGGTTGATTGGGTGTGGCGGCGGGTGCGTCGCTCGAATCCGGACGATCGGTATGCGTGGGCATGACGTTCTGTCGACTCCATTGAAAGGTCAATGCAGGCTGGCGAAGCGTCGAATTCCGAAGCGTCGCGATCCAACGGATTTCACGCAGCAATTTGGATGCCGTTGTGAGTACAACGGTATTAGAAAAAAGGGGAGACAGCAAAGCGAATCTCGCCGGCCGGCGGTGGCGGGTGCCGATGCCTTGCGTGGAACGCCGGGCCGGCGCGCGTCCGTTAGTGATGCCTGCCGGTTCGCGCACTACAGTTTTGTGTATTCAGATTTGAATAGCCGGGCGCGCACGCTATGCCTCGCTGACCAAAGCACACGCGTAAAAAGCCACCCGATTGAAATTCGGAAACTAGCGCGGCCAGTTCAAACCTTCGCATCCTGCGACGAGTGCGTCGAGCAGATGACGCACGGCCGGCACCATACCCCGGCGCGTGGGAAAGATGGCATGGACGAGGCCCGGCGTGCTGGCGAGCTGCGGCAACAGATGCTGCAAGCGGCCGGCCTGAATGTCGGCCTCGACCAGTTCCCTCGGCAGCATCGCCACGCCCACACCGGATAGCGCTGCGATCCTGAGGCTGGCCAGGTCGTCGGTGGCGAAACGTGGCCGATGCGGCCACGACGTCACGCGCCCCTCGGCGTCGACCAGGTTCCAGGCAAATCGCTCGCTGCTGCTCGCCATCGAGAGGGTGGGCCATTCCCGCATCGATTCAATCGAATCGGGCGCCGCATAGCGCGCCGCGAGCATTGGACTAGCCACCAGAATGTGGATCGACAGCCCCAACTGACGGACGGCGAGATCGGTGTTTTCCAACGGTGGAAGCCTGACCCGGATCGCGAAGTCCAGACCTTCCTCGACGACGTCCACGCGGCGGTTGGTTGCGTCCAGCAGGACCTGGACCTCGGGGTTGTCCTGCACGTAGCGCGCGATGATCGTGGAGATGCCCGACTCCAGTAAGGCCACCGGGCAGGCAATCCGCACCGTGCCCTGCGGCTGGGAGCGTGTGCGCTCGACGATATCTTTGGCGGCTTTGGCCTCCGCCACCAGCGCAAGGCAATGCTGGTGGAACTGCCGCCCGGTCTCCGTTAAGGACTGTCTGCGGCTGGTGCGATTGAGCAGGCGGACGCCAAGCTCCTCTTCCAGCGCGCGAATCCGCCGGCTGAGTTTCGACGTCTGCAGGCCGAGGCTGCGCGCGGCCGCCGTGTAGCTGCCGTGCTCGACCACCTCCGCGAAGAGCCGAAGGTCATTGAGGTCAGTGATTGCGTTCATGAATGGCCTTCGCTCGGTCTGATCGTTCTATTGATGGCAATGATGCGTTCCATTCTAGGAGATATGCACGAAGTCATTGCAAATTTAGCATTCATCTCATCGCAGCTACCGACGCCGAACCCGGCGGATTGCGCAGGCGATCAGCGTCGCACTCGCGATGACTGCAAGCGGAGATGGACATGCTCATACACAGGCGTTGGCAATCGTTGGACAGGGCAGACCACGGCTGGCTGCGCGCGAAGCACCATTTCGCGGTGAGCGCCGACGGCAATGCCGCGCACGCCCCACTCGGCCCCCTCGTCGTCTGGAACGACGACGAGATCGCGGCGGGCAGCGGCTTCCCCATGCACGGGCATCGCGACATGGAGATCATCAGCTACGTGCGCCAGGGCGTGCTGGGTCATCGCGACACTTTGGGATCCGAAGGAGTTATCAGCGCGGGCGATGTTCAGGTTATGAGCGCCGGCGCGGGCATCCGTCACGCCGAGTTCAATCGCGGCGACGTGCCGCTCAAGCTTTATCAGATCTGGCTGCGGCCGCGCGAAACGGGCGGCACACCCAGGTGGGACACCAAGCCGTTTCCCAGAGGTGACCGGTCCGGGCGATTCGTGGTGCTTGCCAGCGGATTTACCGCCGATGAAGACGCTTTGCCGATTCGTGCCGATGCACGTGTACTCGGCGCAATGCTGAAGACCGGTGAACAGGTTCGTTACGAGCTGGCTGCGCGCAGTCAGGCCTATCTCGTCGTGGCCTCGGGACGCATCGAAGTGAACGGTGAGCACGTTGGACCGCTGGACGGCGTGGCGATCACGCAGGTCGCCGCCGCGCAGATTTCCGCACTTGAAGATTCTGAGCTGGTGATGGTGGACGCCGGCCCATTCCCTTTTTCGTAATCCACCGACGCAATTTCATTTATGGAGATCGTGATGGAACGCTTTAAATTTCTTCCGCTGTTGGGTCGCATTCTGATTGGTGCGCCGTTTGTGATGAGTGGGCTGGGCAAACTCGCCGCGTATGGCGCGACGGTGGGCTATATCGCCGCGATGGGTCTGCCCGTGCCGCCGCTCGCGTTCGCCCTTGCTGTGGTGACCGAGCTGGGCGGCGGCCTGCTGCTGCTGTCGGGCTACCGGGCTCGTGCTGTATCGCTGGGGATGGCGCTGTTCTGTATCGTGACGGCGATGTTCTTTCACCACAACTTCGCTGACCAGAACCAGATGATTCACTTCCTCAAGAACGTGATGATGGCCGGCGGTCTTTTGCAGATCACGTATTTCGGCGCGGGCGCACTCAGCCTGGACGCCCGTTCGCGGCGCACCGGGTCGATCGCTTCGACACTGAACGCGAGCTAACCAGGATCGACTCGTCGAGGCGATCGCCCACCCGATCCGGTGCGCGATCGCCTCGTCGCCCAGTCATGCAGAAGATGGAGCATCGATATGAAAACACCTGCGCTTAAGCCGTCTTTCCAGCGAGACGCAAGAGCCATCGTCCTGCGTACGTCAGGCCAGCGGCATGGTCCGATCAAGCGGCTGGTCAGCCCGTCCGACCTTGGCGAAATCCTGAAGCCGTTTGTCTTTCTCGACTATTTCGATAGCTCGGAGAGAACTGAAATGCGCTTCTCCATGCATCCTCATTCCGGCCTCGCCACGACAACGGTGCTGCTGGAGGGCGAGGTCGAGTATGAAGACACGACGGGCGCATCCGGGATCATGCCGGCCGGTGGCGTCGAGTGGATGAATGCGGGCAAGGGCGTGTGGCACGACGGCCGCGCGCGCGGCGATGGGCCGGTGCGCGGTTTTCAGTTATGGGTCGCGCTGCCGCCCGAGCTCGAACTGGGCGAGCCGCTGAGCCGGTATTTATCCGCGAACGAGGTACCGCACAGCGGTCCGGCCCGCGTTATCCTGGGCCGATATGACAACGTCGAGAGCCCCATTCCCGCACCCCCGGGCATCAACTACCTGGTCGTGCGGCTTGCAGCGGGCGAGCAATGGCAGTACATGCCGCCGGCCGGCCATAGCGTGGCGTGGCTCTGTGTTCAACGTGGCGCACTGCGCGTCGCCGACGAGTCTATTGCGAATGAACTGGTCGTGTTTCGCGAGTCCGAAGACGCGTTGACCTTCACCGCCGACGAAGATGTCGAGTTCGTCCTCGGCTCGGCCGTGCCGCATCCCCACGATCTCGTGCTCGGGTATTACTCGGTTCACACGTCGGCAGAGGCGTTGCGTACCGGCGAAGCCGGGATCGTGGCGATTGGCGCAGACCTGCGTCGTCAAGGTCGGATTGGCTGATCTGGCCAAAGCGCCTTTGACGCTTGAAGCGAAAACGCTATCGGGAGTTCTTCATGCAAAACGTTCATGCGGGTAACGCGGCCATTCCGGCCATTGGTTTCGGCACGTACGGAATGACGGCGGCCGACATCCACCGGGTGATTCCCGCTGCGCTCGGTGCCGGTTTCCGCCATATCGACACGGCGCAGATCTACGGTAACGAGGGCGAAATCGGCCGCTGCGTCGCCGCGTCCGGTATTCCAAGAAGCGAAATTTTCCTGACCACCAAGGTCTGGGTGAGCAACTACCCGGAGCAATTGTTCGAGGCGTCGGTCGACGAGAGCCTCCGCAAGCTCGAGACAGACTATATCGATCTGCTTCTGCTGCACTGGCCCGGCTCGCATGTGCCGCTGGCTGAACAGATTGCGGGACTCAATGCAGTCGTACGTGCCGGCAAGGTGCGGCACATCGGCGTCAGTAACTTCAATCGTGCACTGATGGCGGAAGCGATTCAGCTTTCCGCGGCGGCGCTCGTGACGAATCAGTTTGAATACCATCCGTATCTGAACCAGTCCTTGCTCATCGACAGTACCTTGCAGGCGGGACTTGCCGTGACAGGCTACTGCGGCATGGCGATTGGACGTGTCTTCGCGGAGCCCACGCTTAAGGAGATCGCGGCGCGCCATGAACGAAGCGTCGCTCAGATCGTCTTGCGTTGGCTGGTGCAACAGCGCGGCATGGTTGCGCTTTCAAGGACCACCCGGATCGATCGGCTGGCGGAGAACCTCGCCGTATTCGACTTTGAGTTGACTAGCGCGGATATGACGGAGATTTACGCCCTGGCGGCGGCGGACAGCCGGATCGTCGATCCGCCAGGCCTCGCGCCGCGATGGGATAGCACGGGTGCGTGACGGGATAGACCGCGAATCTGCCTTCGCGAAGAGGGAATGATGGAAACCCTGGCCAATCTTCAGAGCTTCGTGAAGAGCGCCGAGTCCGGCAGTTTCTCGGAAGCGGGGCGGCGTCTTGGTCTCACAGCGGCGGCTGTGAGCCGCAACATGGCCATGCTCGAACGCAACCTCGGCGTGCGCCTGTTCCAGCGGTCGACGCGCGGACTCACGTTGACCGAGGCCGGCGTGCGCTTCCTGCAATCGATCGGCGACAGTCTCGAGACGTTGCAGGCGGCCATTGAGGAGGCGTCATCGGATGCGTCGGAACCCACCGGTGTTTTGAAGGTGAGCCTGAGCACGACATTCGGCATCGCCCATGTTCTGCCGTTGTTGCCCGAATTCCTGCAGCGCTACCCGCGCATTCGCCCCGAATGGCACTTCGAAAGCCGTCGGGTCGATCTGGTCCAGGAGGGCTACGACCTCGCCATTGGCGGAGGTTTCGCGTTCGCACCCGGTTTCGTGGCGCGTACGTTGGCGCCGGCCCACATCGTTGCGGTCGCATCGCCGGAGTATCTGCGTGAGCGCCGGGTGCCCATGGAACCTGCGGAGCTCGCGGGACTGGCCGGCATCGCGATGCGCGCGAGCGGCACCGGACGCATTCGCCAATGGACGCTGCGCAACGCGACGGGCATGGAGGCCACGGCGCCGCTGAAGGAAGACATCGTGATGAACGATCCCGGCGCGATGCGCGAGGCCGCGCGCCTCGGTCTCGGGGTCGCGATGCTTGCGTTGCCCGACGTCGTGGCCGACTTCGAGGCCGGCACGCTCGTGCGTGTGCTGCCGGACTGGTACGCGGACGCCGGATCGATTTCGATTTACTACGCCTCGCGCACGCTGCTGCCGGCCAGGACGCGGGCTTTCGCCGATTTCATTGTCGAGGCCTTCAGGCAGCGGAAACTGGCGCGGAAATATTCGGCGATCTGAGCGTCGCGCGCTGGCTGCACTGCGACGCAGGGTGCTTCGAATCTCGTCCGACCATCAAGCGACCATCAAGCATCCGTTGAAGATGCTTCAAGCCGTGGGCGGCTACCCGGCAGATGGCAAAGCCGGCAAGATGGGTTCACCTCATCACGCACAAGGCACATTTTCATGGAAACGATCGGCATCATCGGCGCGGGCGCCATTGGCTCGGCCTTCGCGAAAGCGCTGGCTCAACAAGGCATTAAAGCGGTTATTTCCAATAGCAGGGGGCCGGCGTCGCTCGCGGATCTCGCCGGCGAACTCGGACCCACCATCACGGCGGGAACCCGCGAACAAGCGGCGGCGCAGAATATCGTTCTGGTCGCGGTGCCCTGGTCGAAGCTGCCTGCCGCCTTGTCGGGTTTGCCCGATTTCGGCGACCGTATCGTGATCGATGCGAACAACCCGATCGAGGCGCCGGCATTCAAACCTTTCGACTTGAACGGGCGCACGTCGAGCGAAGTCTTTGCGGAGTTCGTTCCGGGCGCGCGCGTCGTGAAGGCAATCAATCATCTGCCGGCGGCACTCGTGTCCGGCGACACGGGTGTTGAAGGCGGACGACGCGTGCTGTTCCTCGCGGGCGACGACGCACAAGCGAACGCGAAGGTGTCGAGTCTGTTCGAGCAGGTCGGATTCTTCGGCATTGACCTCGGATCGATCAAAGCGGGCGGCCCGCTGTTCCAGATTCCCGGCGGCCAGTTGGCTATTCAAAACCTGGTCAAGGTGGGCTGATCGAATAATGTGGCGCACGACGCCGCTTTGACCCGATCATCGATCACCGTTTGGCGTAGCGGAGGCGGTCGGCCGCTTCCGCTACGCGCTCATCGTGTGTCGAAAAGCTTACCGGCGATAGTCGCGTCCAGACGCGCCATGCGCCCACAGCGCACCGGCGACGAACCCGGCCAATGCAACCACTGCAATCGCGGTGAACGGACTTTCGGCCGTGGTCTCACGCACCAGACTGGTCGTGCTCGCGCAAAGCTGTTGCGCCTTACCGCTGAGTTCGCGCGCTTTGCCGGCCAACTGTGTGCCGGTATCGCCCAACACGTCGCCGACCGCGCTTTGCACCTTGCCCGCGACTTCGTTGACTGCGCCTTCCGCTGAATTGGTGTCCATACGTTTTTGCTCCCATTGTCATATTTACGCGTGGCGGGTCGTCATCGCAACGCCGCCACACCAGGGTTTCGCGCAAACCGCCCGGCGAGAGGCGGCGTACGTCCACCAGACTGGGCGCAAGAAGCGCGCCCGGGAACGTCATGGAATGGACACCGGGAAGTTAGAAAACGCGCTAAAACCTCAACGTCTGCGCCGCGAATTGATGCCGACGAACACGGCCATCAGCATCAGAAAGCCGCCGAACAGCAGCGCGGAATTGAGCGCCGCATGCGCGACACCCAGCCGCCCGACGTTGATGAACGGATAGGGGTAGTAGTCGGATAGACCGCCGCGCCAGAAGGTCACGGCGAGATAGGCCAGCGGATACACGAGCCACAGCAGACCGTGGCGCAGTTTCAGCTGGAAGCGCGGTACGAACAGGAGCCAGTAGAGCGCGGACAGCATCGGCAAAATGCTGTGCAGCGATTCGTTGAGCAACATCCTGAATGCGGTCGGCGTCCACCAGCCGCGCAACAGCAGGTTATAGGCGATGCCGACAAACACCATGTAGCCGACCACCGCGGTCACGACTGTCGGTTGCCGGAAGAAGCGCGGTAGCGGCGACCTGAGTCCGCGCAGCGCCACGCTGGTGAAACAGATCGCGCACGCCAGCACCGTCAGGTTGGTCAGGTAGCTGCTCATGCGGGCCAGCCCGTCGAGCACGGTCAGCCCGCGCGACAGCGTGCGGTTGAGTGTCACCTCGGCTTGCGCCACGATCGCGAGCCACGCGACGACGGCAATAATCGTCGCTAACGTCACCGACGAAACACTAGGCGTATGCAGCGGAAGATCGGGCTCCCGTTGCTGATGAGGGGCAGGGCGCATGCGATCGATTTTATACGCGCCACCGGGGCTGCGCAGTGTGCGCTATCGATCGCATGCGTTCAGGTTGCGCAGGCCCAACAGCAGCGAAAAAATCTACGGCGTGCCATGCGTTCCGGTCACCGGTTGCAGGCGTTCCACGACCGCTGGAATGGTCGAGCTTGCCGGCGTGGCTTCATCGATCGCGGTGCGGCCGCCATCGTGGAAAAAGGCCAGTTCCGCCGCCTTGTTCAGCACGAGAATGCTGATGCGCCGGTTGGTCGGCTCGTCGACGACCTTGCTGTTCAGCGGCAAGACATCGGCCAGGCCGCGCACCTGCAACAGCTTCTCGCCGTGCATGCCGCCCTCCACCAGCGCGCGGCGCGCGGCGTTGGCGCGCTCCGACGACAGCTCCCAGTTCGAATAGCCGTCCGGGCCCGCGGTGTACGGCACCGCATCCGTATGGCCGGCAATCGAAATACGGTTGTCGACGTCGTTGAGCGCGGCGCCGATCTGCGTGAGAATCGTCACCGCATACGGTTGCAGCTTCGAACTGCCGGAGGCGAACATCGGCCGGTTTTGCGAGTCGACGATCTCGATGCGCAGGCCTTCGTTGGTGATCGAAATGCGGATCTGATCCTTGAACGCCTTCAAGGCCGGGCTCTGTTCGATCAGCGTGGTGAGCTTCGCCTTCAGTTGTTCGAGGCGGGCCGCATCCGCGGGCGCCACGGTCGGTGCGGCGGTGGTCGGCGGCGTCGGTTGGGTTTGGCTCTTCTTGCCGTCGCCGGGCCGCGTGTCGGAGATATCGCGGCCGCCGCCCTGCACCACGCTCGGTCGCGCGGCGGCGGTACCCTGACTACCGCCGAGCAGGCTCGACAGCGGCGTGTTGAAATAATCTTCGATACCCTGCTTGTCGTACTTCGACGTCGAGCCGAGCAGCCACATCAACAGAAAGAACGCCATCATTGCCGTGACGAAATCGGCGTAGGCGATCTTCCATGCGCCGCCGTGATGCGCGGCGTGATCGCCGCCCTTGCGCAAGCGGCGCACGATTACTGGAGCAGGCGTCTCCACCTGTTGCGACGCGCGCGACGGTCTTTCGCTCATCATGCCGCTCCGCGTCAGGCCGACTTCGGCATCTTGGTGGCGCGCACGGCGTCGTCGAGCTCCTGGAAGCTCGGGCGGTCGGCGGTGAACAAGACCTTGCGGCCGAACTCGACCGCGATTGGCGGCGCGTAGCCGGACAGCGACGCGAGCAGCACGGCCTTCACGCACTGATACGGCTTGGCTTCGGCGCGGGCTTTGGCGTTCAGCAGATCGGCAACGGGGCCGATGAAACCATACGCCAGCAGAATGCCGAGGAACGTGCCGACCAGCGCGCCGGCGATCATTTCGCCGAGCACGGCGGGCGGTGCGCCGACCGAGCCCATGGTGTGAACCACGCCCATCACGGCCGCGACAATGCCGAACGCCGGCAGGCCGTCGGCCATTTTCTGAATCGCGTTGGCCGCGACCGAGGCTTCCGCGTGATGCGTGGCCAGTTCCTCATCCATCAGATCCTGCACTTCGAGCACGTTCACGTTGCCGCCGGACATCATGCGCAGATAGTCGACGATAAAGTCGAGCAGATGATGATCCTCCAGCACGTGCGAGTATTTCTGGAAAATCACACTGTCCTCGGGCGCCATGACGTCGGCTTCGAGCGACATCATGCCTTCCTTGCGGGCCTTCTGAAGCAGCTCGTACAGCAGCGCGATCAGTTCGAGGTATTTCTCTTTGGTGTAGCCGCCGGTCTTGAAGCATGACGGGATCGCCTTGAGGGTTTTCTTCAGCGTGGAAGTCGGATTGCTCACGACAAACGCGCCGATCGCCGCGCCGAAAATACACAGCAATTCGAACGGCTGCAGGAGTGCCAGCACGTGGCCGCCCACGCCGACAAAACTACCGATCACAGAACCGATCACCAGCACCCAGCCGATTGCGACAAACATACTCTCTCCGATTATCTTGCCGGACGCGTGATCGAACACGATCGATCGAGAACAGGCCCTTTTTGAAGGGACTTTTCTCGTGCGTCATTAAAAGTTTGCATGTACTGGTAAACGGCGCGAATCTTTTTTGCTGAAGTGCTTGCACCCATGAAAAACGCAAAATTCACCGGATAGTTAGTTTGTGATGACGCTTCCGGTAATTTTGTCCGTCAATCGGGCGATCGTTGCAGCCGCAACTTCTTCGGCGGTGTAGGGGGAAATCCCGGGTGAGCGGCCGCGTCATGCGAAATGGATGGCGTCACCTTTTTACCGATCGGTCTGCTAGCATGGCTACCGGCTCGTGGCGCCGGCTGTTTCAGCCGCCACGCTCATGCGCCGGACGTTCCGCTTTATCGTGCCCGCACAAGTCGTCTCTAGAACCGATCGTGAAGAGTCACACAAACGGAGAAGAGCATGAAAGCCAGCACCATTGCCGAACGGGAGGCCCGTGGCCGTGCCGCCCGCGAGCACTCGAAGCGCTCGAGCCATAAAGCGATCGGCGAATTGCACCGCGATCCGGTCGCGTTGCTCAGGCAAAGCAGCGAGGGCCGGGTCGACAATCTCGTGCCGCTGCGTTATGGGCGCATGGCCGTTTCGCCCTTCACGTTTTTCCGCGGCACCGCGATCCTGCAGGCGCACGATCTGAGCAAGGTGCATGACAGCGGCCTCACCATGACGATCTGCGGCGACGGCCATCTGATGAACTTCGGTGGGTTCGCCACGCCCGAACGGCAACTGGTCTTCGATCTGAACGACTTCGACGAAGTGGCGATCGGGCCATTCGAATGGGATCTGAAACGCCTCACAGCAAGCCTCGTGGTCGCCGCGCGTCATATGCGCCTGAGCCGCGGCACGGCGGAGCATCTGGTGATGACGGCGGTCGCGACCTATCGCGACCGCATGGCGCAGTACGCACAATGCGGAGCGCTCGAACTCTGGTACGACCGCATTACGTTCGACCTGATGGCCGAGACGGCGCTCACGCCGGAACGTCGCCGCGCGGTGCGGCGCGGCATGGAAAAGGCGGCGAGCCGCACGCACGAAAGCCTGCTGGAGAAAATGGCCGAGTTCGACGGCGAAGCCTGGACGATTCGCGATGCGCCGCCCGGCATGTTTCACGTGCACGGTGCGAACACGCTGTTTTTGCCGGAAGACGACTGGTTCAGCATCGGCAATTGGCGCACGCTGATCGAGCCGATGTGGGACGAGTACCTGAAGACCTTATCGCACGACCGGCGTGAATTGCTCGGTCATTTCACCGCGCAGGATCTCGTTTTCAAAGTGGTGGGCGTGGGCAGCGTGGGCACGCGCTGCCTCGTGCTGTTGAACGTCGATCATATGGGCAAGCCGCTGTTCATTCAGATCAAGGAAGCGCGCAAGTCGGTGATTGCGCAGTTCCATAAGTCGCCGCCGTACAAGCACGAAGGACAGCGGGTGGTCAGCGGTCAGCGCATGTTGCAGGCGGCCAGCGATATTTTTCTCGGTTGGGCGACCGGCCCGTCGGGGCGGAATTTCTACTTCCGCCAACTGCGCGACATGAAGCTGTCGGCGAATATCGAACTGTTCGACACCGATCTGCTGGAGGGGTACGCGCGGTTGTGCGGCTGGATCATGGCGCGCGCGCATGCGAAGGCGAGTGGCCAGGCGATCGAAATCGGCGCATATATCGGCCGCGGCGATCAGTTCGCGGAGGCGTTGACCGGCTACGCGACGGCATACGCGGACCAGGTGGAACGCGATTACGACGTGTTTCTGAAGGCTTGCCGTAGTGGTGAACTTGAAGCGCGTACGGATGAGGATATGGCGGCGGATTTCCGCGTGTAGCGCTGGGGCGGAGGGGGCTTGCGGCGCGGTTCGATTCGACTCGACTTGCCTCGATTCGACGAGCCGCGCTTCACGCAGCTTGCCGCGTCTCAGTGCTCGACGCGCGCTTCGCGCAGCGTGACGAAGCGGAGACGCTGTTCGCGCGCTGCTTCGATCACACGCGGCAGCACCGCGAGAATGAGCGGCTGGCCTTCGGTCGTGAGGGCCGCATTGCCGTCATGCAGCAGCAGAATGTCGCGCGGCGCGAGACCGTCGAGCAGGCGCCGCGTCACTACGTCAGGATCGCGCTCGCGCGTGTCGTAGCCGCGCCGTGTCCACGCGGCGAGCCGCAAATCGAGTTTGCGCAGCACGGGTTCGAGGAAAATATTGCGCAGGCCCGCCGGCGCGCGGAAGAACATCGGTCGCTCGCCGCTCAATGCTTCGAACGTGCGTTGCGCGGCGTCGATCTCGCGCGTGAGCGAGCCCGGCAGCGTGACGGAAAAGGTGTGCACGTGAACCTGCGAGTGGTTTTCGAGCGCATGGCCGCGCGCCACGATATCGCGTGCGAGTTCCGGATAGCGCTGCGCCTTCGCGCCGATGCAGAAGAACGTGGCGCGCACGCCGTGCGCGTCGAGCAGGTCCAGCACTTGCGGTGTGACGGCAGGATCGGGGCCGTCGTCGATGGTCAGTGCGATCGCGTCGGCGTTCTGCGCGCCGGCGGGCAGGCGCGTCCAGTTAGGACCCAGCAGTGAGGTGCGCGGCAACAGGCCGGCCACGGTGAAGACGGCGTGATTCGCAAACATCGCGGCCAGCCACCAGGGCCACTGGGCCGGCGTAATCAGCACGCCAGCCAGCACGAAGACGTGCCAGGCGGCGGTGGCCGTGAGCATCGCGGGATAGCCGGTGCGCGGCCAGCGCAGTGGCGCTTGCGTGGCGCGATGCGGCGAGGAGTGTTCAGTCATAAAGCGTACTTCCGGTCAGCCTTCCTCCGTCCTGGGAAGGTCTTGAATCGCGCGAGCGGCGCGCAACATCGAACGATACCATTGATGCGCGGCGCAACGTAGCCGCGGACAGGATCGGGAAATAATGACAGCGCTTTGAAAGACGGCGCTTCGCAGCAGGTGGGCCGTGCATGGGGCGTTGCTTTTTTCGCGGTGGAGTTCGCTGCAGATCGGCGCGTCGGGTTGTATGGTGCTGAAGGTGCTGAAGCCAGGCACGTAGATGCGGACGGGCCGCATACGGGCATTTGCCGGATTCACGGTGTGCACGCGCAGCTGGTCCGCACAAGGGCAACTATCGTTCAGAGTCGACAGGAGAGATGTCGTGACGGGAGCAGGAATCAAGAAGGTCGCGCTGGTGACGGGCGCGGGTAGCGGGATCGGCCGTGCGTGTGCGCTCAAACTGCTGGAACACGGTTATAGCGTGGTGCTGGCCGGCCGCCGCCAGGCGCCGCTCGACGCGCTCGCGCACGAAGCGCAACAACTCGGCGGCGACGCGTTGGCGGTGGCCTGCGACGTGACCGACGCCGTGAGCGTCGCCGCGTTGTTCGACGTCATCCGCGAACGGCGCGGCCGGCTCGACCTGCTGTTCAACAACGCGGGCCGAAGCGCCGCGCCGGTCGAGATCGACGAACTCGATATCGACGAATGGCGCTCGGTGGTCGATACCAATCTCACCGGCGTGTTCCTCTGCACGCGAGCGGCTTTCGGTCTGATGAAAACGCAAAACCCGCGCGGCGGCCGCATCATCAATAACGGCTCGATCTCGGCGCATGCGCCGCGGCCGCACAGCATCGCGTACACGGCGACCAAGCACGCGATCACCGGCCTCACGAAGGCCGTCTCGCTCGACGGTCGTCCGTACGACATCGTGTGCGGGCAGATCGATATCGGCAATGCGGCCACGGAAATGGCCGCGCGGATGGCGCAGGGCACGCCGCAAGCGAACGGCGAAATCATGATCGAACCGTTGATGGACGTTCAGCATGTGGCCGACGCGATCTTGCACATGGCCGAACTGCCGTTGTCGGCGAACGTGCAGTTCATGACCATCATGGCGAGCAAGATGCCGTTCGTCGGGCGGGGCTAATACGGGCTAATACCGCTGACACTGGCGGCCGGCGACCGGTAGCGACCGCCGGCCACCCGCAGCGCCGCGCCGGAGATCAACTTATACTGAGCGCTTTCTCTCCCACGGACCGCGATTCGCCGTGTCTCGAGCCACACTCGCCACACCCAGTGACGACCCGCAGCCGGTGCCGCCCGTGCAGCCCGATCTCGACGATTGCTGTCACAGCGGCTGCAATCCATGTGTATTCGATCTCTACGACGAAGCGCTCGACCGTTATCAGGCCACACTCGCGCAATGGCAAGAACGTCGGCAGCGGCAGGTGGCCCAGGCCTCGGTGCCGACGCAGGCAACGCCCAAACGCCCGAGCAAGCCGCGTCAACGTCGCGGATCAGGTTAGGCGGCTCGCCGGGTTCGCTCTGAAAAGCCCCAGCATTCCACCTCATCCGTCATGACCGACCTTCAGCCCGCGCCTCTCGAACCCTCGAACGAATCCCACACCCTGGACGACCTGCATCGTTTCGTGCAGCGTTATCCGCGTCTGTTCGTGCTGACCGGCGCGGGGATCAGCACCGATTCCGGCATTCCCGGCTATCGCGACGACAACGGCGAATGGAAGCGCTCACCGCCCATTACGTTGCAGGAATTTCTCGGTACGCAGGCCATGCGTCAGCGGTACTGGGCTCGTAGCATGGTCGGCTGGCCGGTGGTCGCGCACGCGCAGCCCAACGCCGCGCATACCGCGCTGGCGCGGCTGCAGGCCGCCGGTCATGTGCCGACGCTCGTCACGCAGAACGTCGACGGTTTGCATCAGCGGGCGGGGAGCCGCGACGTGATCGAACTGCACGGCGGCATCGACGGTGTGACGTGTCTGGACTGCGGCATGCAGCATTCGCGCGCGTCGATCCAGCAGACGCTCGAAGCGGACAATCCAGCGTTGCTGAACGTGACCGCCGAAACCGCCGCCGACGGCGACGCGCATCTCGAATGGCACGCGCTCGACACGTTCCGCGTGCCGGCCTGTTCGAATTGCGGCGGCCTGCTCAAACCGGCGGTGGTGTTCTTCGGCGAAAGCGTGCCACGCGAGCGTGTCGAAGCAGCCTCGCATGCGCTCGATGCGGCGGATGCGGTACTGGTGGTCGGTTCGTCGCTGATGGTCTATTCCGGTTACCGCTTTTGCGTGTGGGCGCAGAAGCAGGGCAAGCCGATCGCCGCGATCAATCTGGGGCGCACGCGTGCCGATCCGCTGTTGTCGCTGAAACTCGCGGCGCCGTGCGCCGACACGCTCACCGCGCTGGCCGGACGGCTGGCGCTGGATTGAAGGTTGAAGGTTGAAGGTTGAAGGTCGAAGGTCGACTGCGGCGCTCAGCCGACCGCCGCGCTCACCCGAAGCAGAACAACACCCGCAGCAACGCAAAGGAACACCGATGTTGACGACGATCGAACAGCTCGAAGCCATCTATGGTCAGCCGCATGAGCGCGCGGTACGCAAAGAGATTCCGCACATCAACGAGGACTATCGCGCGTTCATCGAGGTCGCGCCGTTCGTCGTGCTCGCCACGGCCGGCCCCGAAGGTCTCGACTGTTCGCCGCGCGGCGACTCGCCGGGTTTCGTGCGCGTGATCGACGAACGCACACTCGCGTTGCCGGACCGTCCCGGCAACAATCGCATCGACAGTCTGCGCAATATCATTGCCGAGCCGAAACTGGCACTGCTGTTTGTCATTCCCGGTGTGGGCGAGAGTTTGCGAGTGAACGGCCGCGGCCGCATCACCGACGACCCCAAATGGCTGGACAGTTTCGCGGTCGTTGGTAAACTGCCGCGCACCGTGCTGCTGATCGACGTCGACGCAGTCTATTTTCACTGCTCGAAAGCGCTGGTGCGCTCGAAATTGTGGGATCCGGCGCGGCATATCGAACGTTCGCGGCTGCCGAGCGCGGGCGACATTCACCGGCGTATTAACGGCGCGAGCTTCGACGCCGCGACTTATGACCGCGAACTCGACGAGCGCGTGCGCACCACCCTGTATTGAAACGTGAGCTGAAACATAAGCGGCAACACGAACTCCAACGCGAGCTGAACTTCGTGTTGAACCACGAGCAGAATCCCAGGCTGAACATGACCGAATCCCATCTGGCGCTGCGGCAACGTTCGCCTTCCGCCGAACGCAATCGCGAACCGATTCTCGCTGTCTTGCGCGACGTGCTGCCGGCCTCTGGCCGCGTGCTCGAGATCGCGAGCGGCACCGGCCAGCACGCTATCTGCTTTGCCGGCGCGCTGCCCGGACTCGACTGGCAGCCGAGCGATGCCGACGCGGACGCGCGCGCGTCGATCGCCGCGTGGACCGCGCAGGCCGGTCTCGCGAACCTGCGCGCGCCGCTCGCGCTCGACGTGCATCAGCCGGAGTGGGGCATCGACACGCTCGACGCCGTGGTCTGCATCAACATGATCCACATTTCGCCGTGGAGCGCGACGCAAGCGCTGTTCGCGGGCGCGAGCCGGCGTCTCGTCGACGGCGGCGTGCTCTATCTTTACGGTCCGTACCGGCGCGGCGGCGCGCATACTGCGTCGAGCAACGAGGCGTTCGACCAGCAGTTGCGCAGCCGCGATCCGTCATGGGGCGTACGCGACATGGAAGCGGTGGTGGCGCTGGGTGCTTCGGTGGGACTCGTCGCCGATGAGCCGGTCGCGATGCCGGCCAACAACTTCAGCCTGGTCTTCAGGAAACAGGCGGACGGGAAACAGGCGGACACGGCGCGAGTCTGAAGACCGCAGTGAACAACGCGGGTTCGCGCAGTAAAAAATCTGCCGCCCGTTGCCTGCCAGCGAGCGGCAAGCCGGCATTTCTTTTATTCTTTCACCCTCGACGTCCCGCCGACGTTTCTTCCCGGCGCGGCGTCCCGACATTTATTGGACTCTGGAGAATTCACATGGGCAAACAGGCAATCGGCGTGGTGGGGCTGGCGGTCATGGGCCGCAATCTGGCGCTCAACATCGAGAGCCGCGGCCACGCGGTGTCGGTGTACAACCGTAGCCGCGAGAAAACCGACGAACTCATCGCCGAATATCCGGACAAGAAGCTGGTGCCGGCTTTCACGCTGGAAGAATTCGTGGAATCGCTGGAAAAGCCGCGCCGCATTCTGCTGATGGTCAAGGCGGGCGAAGGCACGGACGCGACGATCAACCAGTTGAAACCGCTGCTGGAAAAGGGCGACATTCTGATCGACGGCGGCAACACGCATTTCACCGACACCATCCGCCGCAATCAGGACCTCGCGAAATCCGGTCTGCATTTCATCGGCACGGGCGTGTCGGGCGGCGAAGAAGGCGCACTGAAAGGCCCGTCGATCATGCCGGGCGGCCAGCGCGACGCGTACGACCTGGTGGCCCCGATCCTCACCGAAATCGCCGCCAAGGCGCCGGACGGCGAGCCGTGCGTCGCGTACATGGGTCCGGACGGCGCGGGCCACTTCGTGAAGATGGTGCACAACGGCATCGAATACGGCGACATGCAACTGATCGCCGAGAGCTATGCGGTGCTCAAGCAGGTGGTCGGCCTGTCGAACGAAGAACTCGGCAAGGTCTATACCGAGTGGAATCAGGGCGAGCTCGACAGCTATCTGATCGAAATCACCTCGAAGATTTTCAGCAAGAAAGACGACGAAACCGGCAAGGATCTGGTCGACGTGATTCTCGATCGCGCCGCGCAGAAGGGCACCGGCAAATGGACCAGCCAGAACGCGCTCGACCTCGGCGCGCCGCTGCCGCTGATCACCGAAGCCGTCTTCGCGCGCGTACTGTCGTCGCTGAAAGATCAGCGCGTGGCCGCAAGCAAGGTGCTCGAAGGACCGCAGGCGAAGCCGCTCGGCGTCGAACGCGACGCGTTCATCGAGTCGGTGCGCCGCGCGTTGTATTTCAGCAAGGTGATCTCGTACGCGCAGGGCTTCGCGCAACTGCGGGCCGCGTCGGAAGAGTACAAGTGGGACCTGGATTACGGCACGATCGCGAAGATTTTCCGCGCCGGCTGTATCATCCGCGCCCGCTTCCTGCAGAAGATCACGGACGCCTATTCGAAAGACAAGGCGATCGCCAATCTGCTGCTCGATCCGTACTTCCGCGACATCGCGAAGAACTATCAGGCGGCGTTGCGTGAAGTCGTGGTCGCCGCGATCAACGCGGGCGTGCCGGTGCCGGCGTTCGCATCGGCAGTGGCGTATTTCGACGCGTACCGCTCGGAACGTCTGCCGGCCAATCTGGTGCAGGCGCAGCGCGACTTCTTCGGCGCGCATACGTTCGAGCGCGTCGACAAGCCGGGGAGCTTCCACGCTAACTGGAGCTGAACGGCGTCGGTTGTTTGAATCGCGGCCCGCTGCGCGCTTGGAACAGGGCGTGCCGGGCCGCGTGACCGATTGAAATGCGAGTCGGCAAATTGTTGCCGAAAACTGTCAGCCAGATGGCATGAAGCTGGCGCGAAACCCTTACTGTTGCGAAATTCGAAATAGAGTTTCATCTTTTAAGGGGTTTCCCCTAGATGTCGACGCTCCTAAACTTCTACTTAAGCGCTACGGGACAACAAGCCCAACGCGCACTACAAAACAAGTTCTGGAGGTTTACATCATGAAGTCCCTTATCTCTGCAGTTGTTGTCGCCGCGGCTCTGGTCGCTCCCGTCGCTTCGTTCGCTCAATCGAACCAGCCGCTGACCCGCGCTGACGTCCGCGCCCAGCTGGTGCAACTGGAAAAGGCCGGCTACAACCCGGTCGGCGATCACGCTGATTACCCGTCCAACCTGCTGGCCGCGCAAGCACGTGTCGACGCTCAGAACGGCACCGCTCAAGCCGAGAACAGCGGCTACGGCGCACCGGCTGTCGGTACGTCGCAGTCGGGCCGTCCGCTGAACGGCAATAACCGTAACTCGATCTACTTCGGCAATTAATTTGCGCTGAGGCTGCTGCAAGCGCCGCCTGATTGATCGCGGCGCGCAAAAAAACGCCGACCGGCTTTGGCCAGGTCGGCGTTTTTTTATGTGCGCGACGCGCGACGTCGCTGCAGTTCGCTGCGCAGCCGTTCGGCCCGCGCCCCGGCGCCTTCAGACGACGCCGATGGTGCGGCATGCCGGCGGGTCTGGCGGGTCGAGCGGTGAGCGAAAAGAGGCGGACCGGCGGCGCCGGCAAGCGGGCGTCGCGGCGGCGCGGCACTGGGGTGCGGTCCGCGAGCGCGGTGCTAATGCAGCGAGCGATGCCGGCGGCCTATTTCATCGAATAGCGCGCGGCTCGGTTCGAGGGCGAGGAGCCAGGATTCGTCGTAGCCGCTCAGGTTGTCGAGCGCTTCGCGCAGTCGCTCGATGGCCAGTGCGGGAATCTCGACGCTGGCTTCGACGCCGCTCGACAGTCCCGCGATGCTGGCTAGCTGCACCAGAGCGTCGGCGGCCTCGGCCACGTCCGCGGCGAAAACCAGGTGCGTGTTCAGCAACTCGACCAGACCGGGTGACGCCGCCACATCATCGACGTTGAGTTGCACGGCCAGAAAGGTGGCTTTGTTCATCCCCAACTCCTCGCAGGATCAGGCGTTTGCGTTCGGCGTACCGCGCGCGGCAAGTCTGAGTATAGGCGAGAGGGGAAGGGATTCAATGGTCACACAATTAGGCATGCATAAGCGGAAGGCGGCGGTTGGGACGATCGATCGACGGGAGCGACCGGGCCGACCAGAGGCTTTTGCGGCATCCGCGGTCGGCGGTTCAGCCGTCGCGCCTGTTGCCGGACCTATAATGGGGCCAGCGCAAAAAGCATCCTTCCCGCGGCCTGGCCTGCTCCGGCAGGCACCGGTGCCGCCGCTTCGTCTCTCTCAACGGCTCGATGACCATGAAGATCATTCGCAGCAAGAGCTTCACCGCCGAGCGCGCCTGGGGCGCGCTCGATATCGCCAACATGGGCGGCATCACGACGCGGCTGCACTGGACCGATCAGCCCTACAAGTGGCACGTTAACGACGGCGAGGAAGTGTTCGCGGTGCTCGATGGCCGCGTCGAAATGCGCTATCGGCAGGACGGCGTCGAACAGTCTGCGATCCTGGAAACGGGCGACGTGTTCTACGCGTCGGTGGGTACCGAACATGTCGCTCATCCAATTGGCGCGGCGCGCATTCTGGTGGTCGAGGCCGAAGGTAGCGTCTGAAGGTTGGCGTGTCTGACTGCCATGCCGACGCCGTCGCCATCGGGCGCGGCGGCATAATGGCGGGTCGCCGTCGTGCGCTCGAATCGAGCGGCATGGCAAATGCTTGAGGCTGATTGCATCCGATTGAATCAACGTGTCGAGGAAAATCACATGACAAGACAATGGCATTTGACGGGCTCGAGGTTGCTGGCCGCAGCCTTGCTGGGCGTGATGTTCGGCGGTTGTACCACGATGCCGTGGGACAGCACGCCGTTCTACAGCAACGCGCCGTCCCGTCCGACCACGCTCGGCACGGTGCCCGTGCCGGCCGGTTTCTACCGGGTCAATGCAGGGGACACGCTGCCCGCCATCGCGTCGGCGTATGGCCGCAAGCTTCAGGAAATCGCGTCCTGGAACGGGTTGCCGGTCAATGCCGCGGTCAGTCCCGGCGAAGTGCTGCGCGTTTCGCCGCCGATGGCGTCCGGTAGTGTGGTGACGCCGCCGGTCGGCGTTGGCCAGAACGGCGGGCCGAACGTGCCTAATGTATCGGGTGCACCGGGTGCGCCGATCGCGTCGTCCGGGCCGCAGCAGGGCGTGTTGCAATGGCCGTTGCGTGGGCCGATCCTCAAGACTTTCGCGCCGGGTCGATCGAACGGCATCGTGATCGGCGGGCGTCCGGGCGATCCGGTCAAGGCGGCCGCCACCGGCCGCGTGGTCTACGCGGGCACCGGTATCGAGGCGTATGGCCCGCTCATCATCATCAAACACGACGATTCGCTGATTACCGCCTACGGGCAGAACAGCACGCTGCTCGTCAAGGAAGGCGACGCGGTCGCGCAAGGGCAGACCATCGGCGAGGTCGGGGTGGATAGCCGCGGTGTCGCGTCGATCCAGTTCGAAGTGCGCCAGAACGGTCAGCCGGTCGATCCGCTCGCGTGGCTGCCGAAGTCGGGCGGTTAGGCCTCGCTGTTAAGCCTCGCTGTTAAGCCTTTCTATCAGTGCGGATTTTGAGCAAGGTTTCTCCTCGCCGTCTGAATTGAATACACTGTGTGGCTCACCAGCCGGCGCCGCCTCCCTTCGTCGCAACAGACGAAGCGGCGCGCCGGCCGCCACGGGCTGTCATCCATAGACGAGACGCACAGGGACACACCATGATCGATTTGCGCAGCGATACCGTAACCCGTCCGACCCCGGCGATGCTCGCGGCCATGTCCGCCGCCGAAGTGGGCGACGACGTCTGGGGCGATGACCCCACCGTGCTGCGTCTGCAAGCCACGCTCGCCGAGCGCACCGGCAAGGAAGCCGGCCTGTTCTTCCCGAGCGGCACGCAAAGCAATCTCGCCGCGTTGATGGCGCACTGCGCGCGCGGCGACGAATACATCGTCGGCCAACTGGCGCATACCTATAAGTACGAAGGCGGCGGGGCGGCGGTGCTCGGCAGCATTCAGCCGCAGCCGCTCGAGAATGCCGCGGACGGCTCGATCCCGCTCGAAAAAATCGCTGCCGCGATCAAGCCAATCGACAATCACTTCGCGCGTACGAAGCTGCTGGCGCTGGAGAACACCATCGGCGGCAAGGTGTTGTCGGCGAGCTATGTCGACGAGGCGGTGCAGCTCGCGCGCAAGCACGGTCTGTCGGCTCACCTCGACGGCGCGCGCGTCTATAACGCGGCCGTTGCGTCGGGCAAACCGGTCGCGGAGTTGTGCGCGCCGTTCGATTCAGTGTCGGTCTGTTTCTCGAAGGGGCTGGGCGCGCCGGTCGGCTCGGTGCTGGTCGGCAGCCAGGCGTTGATCGACGTGGCGCACCGCTGGCGCAAGGTGCTGGGCGGCGGCATGCGCCAGGCCGGCGTGCTCGCGGCAGCCTGTTTGTACGCGCTGGATCACAACGTCGAACGTCTCGCCGATGACCACGCGCACGCCGCGCATCTGGCGGCCGGTCTGGAAGCCATCGAGCACGTCAAGGTGCAGTCGGTCGCGACCAATATGGTGTTCGCGCAGTTTCCGCAGCAGCATTGCGTGCCGCTCGAAGCGTGGCTCAAGGAGCGCGGCATTCTTACTCAGATGTTGTACGCGTCGCGGTTCGTCACGCACAAGGACGTGTCGCGTGGGGATATCGATACGTTTGTTGCGGCCGTGAAGGGGTATTTTGCGGCGCGATGAGGTTATGGCGCGGTTGAGTGAGGCGGTGAGGGAAGGCGGTAGCTAGAAGATCGCAACGAAACGCCTCAGCAAAAGCCTCAGCAAAAGCCTCACCGAAAAGCGGACGCACTGTCATCACAGTGCGTCCGCTTTTTTCATTTCGCCGCCGCCTTCGCATGCGCGCCCGACCGATGCGACGGCGCCAGCAAGCGCAAGCCGCTCGCGAGGCTCGCCGCGCCTGCGAAGAAAGCGCCGGCGCTAAGCGCCAGCGTCGGACCATGCCGTCCGGCGATCCCGAAGCTCAACGCGACCAGCGCCGCGCCCGTGGTCTGCCCGAGCAGCCGCGCCGTCGCGACGATACCGCTGGCGCCGCCGCTACGCTCGGGCGGCGCGCTCGCCATCAGCGCCTTCAGATTCGGCGACTGGAAGAAGCCGAAGCCCGCGCCGCAAACCGCCATCCGGATGCCGATATCGAGCACATGCGGATGCACCGGCAACAGCGCCAGCGACGCCATCCCCGCCGACATCACCGCCAGCCCGATCGCGCCGAGCAGGCCGGGCGGATAGCGATCGGACAAACTCCCGGCCAGCGGCGCGGCCAACGCAACCACCACCGGCCACGGCGTCATCAGAAAGCCGGTTTCCACCTGACTGCGATGCAGCACGTCCTCGAAATAAAACGGCAGCGACACGAACGCGAGCCCTTGCGCGGCGAACGAACACACGGCCGTCACCGCCGACAACGCGAACACCGGCCGCTTGAACAGATCGACGGGTAGCATCGGCGCCGGGTGGCCCGCCTCGCGGCGAATCAGCAGGGCCCCGAACACGATCGCGATCGCCGCCGCGCTCAGCACCAGCAGCGTCGACGCGCGCTGCGCCGCCTCGCCGAGCGCGAAGATCAGCGCGGCGAACGTGATCACGTTGAGCAGCGCCGCGACCGGATCGAACTGGTGCGTGCCGCGCTCCGTGTGCGGCAACGCGGGCCACGCGAAGGCGAACGCCAGCAGGCCGAGCGGCACGTTCACCGCGAACAGCCACGGCCATGCGGCAACGGAAAGAATCAGCGACGCCACCGTCGGCCCCACCGCGAACGACACCCCGACGATCAGTGCATTGGTGCCGAGACCGCGTCCGAGTCGGTGCGGCGGATACAGATAGCGGATCAGCGCGGTATTCACGCTCATGATCGCGCTCGCGCCGAGCCCTTGCAGCACGCGCGCGGCGGCGAGCATGGGCAGCGTCGTCGCCAGCGAGCACGCCAGCGACGCTAGCGTGAACAGCGCAATACCGCCTATATAAATGCGCCGATGCCCGACGATATCGCCGAGCGCCGCCAGCGGCAGCAAGGTCGCGACCATCGCGAGCTGATAGGCGTTGATGATCCACACCGACGCTGCGGGCGCCGCATGCAGATCCGCGGCGATCGCGGGCAGCGCGGTGTTGGCGATGGCGGTATCGAGCGTGGCGAGGGCGACGGCGAGCATGATCGCGGCCATCGCGCGGCGGTTGGCGGCGGACATCGGGCCGTCCGCGGGGAACGGCGGGGCGGCGGTGGCGCTGGGTTTGTCGGACAAGGCGTGGCTCGTCGGGTTGGGCATACGGCTCGCGCCGGCGCGTAAAAAAGCGTGGCGCGTGAGCGGCAGGATTGCGGGTGAGGGAGGATGCGCGTGGCCCGAGTCCAGCAGTCGAAGCGGTGCGCGCGGCGAATGGCGCAATTGTTACAGAGACGTTGAAATCGTGCTGGGAGTCAGGCGGAGCGGGGCGCTGTGAATCAGGCTCATAAAGCAACTAACGGTCAACCCCGCGCAGCGTCTCCGAACTACGTGAGCCTTGCGGTGTCACACGCCTTTCCGGCCCACCGCCCGGCAGACGAGGTGAACCGATTCGATCACGCATCCGCGATATCGGCTGATTCATCCGCGCGTCACGCGTCGAAAAAATAATGGCGTTGTGCTCGTGGCTGAATTCGCTGCGTGCGTGTCTTTCATTTCGCAATCGTTTGCCTGTTTTGCGGGCCGATGCACGCGCGCAGTGCCGCGCTCACGGGGCTTGCACCGCGCGCGTGCGAAAAATCCGCGTGGCGGCGTGCGGCGGCGGGCATGGCATGTGCGTCATCAACCGCTCGCGCTTGCCGGTGTCCGGTGGCCGTAAAATGTCCTACTCTGTTTCTTAACCCGCCTGACCGGCACGCGCCTCCCGTCCGTCATCTGTGCGGTTCGCGCCTGTCGCGTCGCTTTTTCCCGGAGGCTTCGATGACAACCGTCGATCTGGAATTCGACCAGCTCAACAGTACCGTCGACGCGCTACGGCGCTCAATTTCCAATCGCATGATGTACGGCGTCGGCAAGGACGCCGTCACCGCGCATCCGCACGACTGGCTGCACGCCGCCGCGCTCGCGGTGCGTGACCGGCTGGTCGCGCGCTGGATGAAGACCACGCGCCTGCAATACGAACAGGATGTGAAACGCGTCTACTACCTGTCGATGGAGTTCCTGATCGGCCGGACGTTTACGAATGCATTGCTGGCGCTCGGTATCCACGATCAGATGAAGGAGGCGCTCGCGAGCCTCGGCGTCGATATGGAGATGCTGATCAATATCGAGCCCGACGCCGCGCTCGGCAACGGCGGCCTCGGCCGGCTGGCGGCCTGCTTTCTGGATTCGATGGCGACGCTCGGCATTCCGGGTTTCGGCTACGGCATCCGTTACGAGTACGGCATGTTCCGTCAGGAGATCGTCGACGGCGAACAGGTCGAAGCGCCGGACTACTGGCTGCGCGCGGGCAACCCGTGGGAGTTTCCGCGGCCCGAGATCAAGTACATGGTGCACTTCGGCGGCCGCACGGTGCAGCGCGGCGAGCACACCGAGTGGATCGACACCGAGCACGTGAACGCGACCGCGTACGACACCGTCATTCCCGGCTACGCGACCGACGCGACCAACACGCTGCGTCTCTGGTCCGCGCGCGCCACCGAGGAACTCGATCTCGGCGCATTCAACCGCGGCGACTACCGCAACGCGGTCGACACCAAGAACATGTCCGAGAACGTCTCGCGCCTGCTGTATCCGGACGACTCGACACCGGCCGGTCGCGAACTGCGGCTGCGCCAGGAATACTTCTTCGTGTCGGCGACCATGCAGGATCTGATTCGCCGCTATCAGCGCACGCACAGCACGTTCGGCCGTTTCGCCGAAAAGGTGGCGGTGCATCTGAACGATACGCACCCCGTGTTGGCGATTCCTGAATTGATGCGTCTGCTGGTGGATATTCACCACGTGCCTTGGGACAAGGCGTGGACGCACGTCACGAAAATTTTCTCGTACACCAATCACACGTTGATGCCCGAAGCGCTCGAAACGTGGGACGTCGAAATGCTCGCGCGCCTGTTGCCGCGGCATCTCGAGATCATCTTCGAGATCAACGCGCAGTTTCTCAAGCACGTCAGCGAGCAGTCGGGTCATGACGGCGAGATGATCCGCCGCATTTCGCTGGTCGATGAATACGGCCAGCGGCGCGTGCGCATGGCGTATCTGGCGATCGTCGCGAGTCACAAGGTGAACGGCGTGTCGAAGCTGCATTCGCAACTCATGACACGCGACATCTTCGCCGACTTCGCGCGCGTCTATCCCGACCGCTTCACCAATGTGACCAACGGCATCACGCCGCGCCGCTGGCTCGCGCAGGCGAGTCCGTCGCTGTCGTCGCTGATCGATCAGCAGATCGGCAAGCAGTGGCGCAGCAATCTGTTCGAGCTGGAACAACTGCGCAATCTGCGCACGGACAGCGGCTTTATCGAGGCTTTCCGCGAAGCGAAGCGGCAGAACAAGATTCGCCTCGTGCAGCGGCTCGCGCATCACACCAAGCTGCATTTCGATCCGGATGCGCTATTCGACCTGCAGGTCAAACGCATTCACGAATACAAGCGGCAATTGCTGAACGTGCTGCATGTGATCGTGCGCTACAACCAGATTCGCGCGAATCCCGAGCGCGACTGGGTGCCGCGCGTGGTGCTGTTCGCCGGCAAGGCCGCGTCCGCGTACCGGATGGCGAAGACGATCATCAAGCTGATCGGCGACGTGAGTGAGAAGGTCAATCACGACCCGCTGATCGGCGATCGCCTGAAGGTGGTGTTCGTGCCGAACTACGGCGTGAGCGTGGCCGAGCTGATCATTCCGGCGGCCGATCTGTCCGAACAGATTTCGATGGCGGGCACCGAAGCGTCGGGCACCGGCAACATGAAGCTCGCGCTCAACGGCGCGTTGACGATCGGCACGATGGACGGCGCCAACATCGAAATCTGCGACGCCGTGGGCCGCGAGAACATCTTCATCTTCGGCCATACCGCCGACGAAGTAGACAGCTTGCGCGCCTCCGGCTACCGGCCACGGCAGATCTACGAGGAGAACGCGGAACTGCGCATGGCGCTGGATCAGATCCGCACGGGCTTCTTCTCGCCGGACGACCCGCTGCGCTTCTCGGACATCTTTCACACGCTGGTGGACTGGGGCGATCACTACATGGTGCTGGCCGATTTCGCCGCGTTCGCGAAGGCGCAGGACGACGTGGACGCGCGCTTCGTCGACAAACGCGCGTGGGCGGAAAGCGCGATCGAGAACGTCGCGGGGATGGGGCAGTTTTCGTCGGACCGGACGATCGGCGAATATGCACGCAATATCTGGCATGTGAATCCGCTGGATATTGAGTGAGGGGTGGTATGTCAGGCTAGCCGCCTTGACCGTATCGCCCGTTACACGCTAGAGTTAGCATCACAAATAGGTTGCGACTACGCGGCCGGCGCCAGGCTCCAGGGACTACCTTGGGGCCTTTCGCTTTTCTAGGGGAAGATTTTCAGCCCGTTGCCCGAGACGGCGCCGAATTCCCCGGTAAAGAACTTCTTCAGATCAGCGTCGCGTCCCGTGGCTACTGAGTCAGACTTTCCCTGGCGCTAGCCGCCCGCAACCCCAGCTCGCCACGCGGAAAATCGAACAGCACGTCCAGCTTCTGCATGCCCATCAGGCCGATCACGATGCGGTTGGCGTCCGGTTTCGCCTTCACGATCGTGACCTGCGCGTCGTCGTAGCGATGCACCCACTTACCCGAGCCGACCGCCGCGTCGTAGTTGCCGCGTTTGAGCACCTTGCCGACGTCGTCGTCGCCGGTCCAGTCCGGGGCTTTGTCCGTCTCGATGCGGATCATGTCGGTGCTCGCCGTGGCGAACACCAGCGGCGCGCAAAAGGTCATCTTGTCGCCGACATTCACGCAGCCTCGCGGCCATTGCACGGTGCCGTCCTGGGCGACGACCATCGGCAGCAGCGTGTAGTCTTTCGTGAGCGCGTTCGACGGGCTCAGCAGCAGGTACGGCTTCGCGAAGTTCGCATGCACCAGATACCGTTGAGCGACGTTGCCGGGCAGCGCGCGTAACGGCTGCGTGCAGCAACTGTCGTCCGGCTGCGCCGCGCCGATGCCGAACAGGCCGGACAATGCCCAGCCGAACTCGGCTGTGTAGCCGTCGAAGCCCACGCAACGCCGCGCGGCGGCCTGGCAATTCACCAGATCGACCGCCTGCACCGTAATTTGCGCGGGCTTGAGACCGGCGACGCTCATCGGCAACGTCACCGCCGCGCCAGAAACTTGCGCGCCGTTCGCGAGCGGCAGCGAACTCACCGGGCCGGCGTTCGGATAGTCCGTGCCCGGCAGCGCCGATTTCAGTACGCGCACGCCTTGCGTGCCGGTATCGAGCGCGACATACAAGGGCTTGCCGTCGAGCTGGACCGGCAGGCCGAGGCGCGCGTGATCCTCGTCGGCGCGCTCCACGTGCAGCGGGATCAGCAGGCCGTCGGCGCCGCCGTTGATGAGCGCGGCCGTGGAGGCGGGCGGCGTGGGCGTGGGGAACGTGGTGGAGCAGCCGCTCAGTACGGCAAATGCGGCGCTGGCGAGCAGAGCCGCCACAGGAAGATGACGCAGGAAGGTGTGTCGATCCGTGCAACCGGAACGGCGGGCACGCAAGAGAGACGACGGAGACAGCACGAACGATAGGAACGACAAGGACATAGATCACGCTTTGCAAAGAGGCGAGTCCCTGGCGAAGGCGAGGCGTCGTGATGTTGCGAAGCGAGCGGCACGGCGGCGGTTTTGTTCGATCGCCGCGTCGTGATGCGGAGAAACCGGAACGCTTGCTAACCTGCGGGCGGGAACACGCGTGGACAGGAGCGGCGACTCTACATGGCCGCTCAGGTGTACTTGCAAAGATGTGTCAATGTGCGGCGGGTGGCGACGTCAGCGCGCCGCGTGTGGATGCCGGCTAGCGTCGACAGCCGCAAGAGTGTGGCCTAAGGCGACGCCGGCCCGCATCGAAAGTCGCTGCCAGGCGGGCCTTTCTGACTCGTTCCACATCAATAATCGCGCGGACGCCGGATCACCGTGGCCTGCGCGCGACCTAGCGTCGCGCGGTCGAGTACGGCGGTCAGCAGGCCGATCACGTCGTCGAGCGAGCGCGATGTGACTTCGACGCGAAAGGTCACGCGCTCGTGTTGCTGGTCGACGGTGACGACGTAAAGGCGCAGATCGTCGCCGAGCGACGCGTGCAGCGCGCGCCGTCCTTCGGCCGACGAGGTGCCGGGCACGGTGACGTCGATGATGACGAGCGGAACGACGTGATGGGTGCGGCGGCGGATCGTGCGCGGTGCGCGCGGAACGGAGAGGTTGGACGTGGCGACGGAGGTGTGCATCGTGGTTGCGCCGATTCGGCGAGGCGGCGCGCGTTGTTGATACCTGGCCACTCTATCGGCGCGCGTCTCAAGGACGCGCTAAAGCTGCTGCGCCGCGAATCAAAATCGTGTTAACGATGTCGTGCCGTCGCGGCATGTCTTGAACGTCGAGCCGTGGGCTCGAGCCGATGCCTCGACGCCTTCAAAACACCGCCCACAAGCGCGCGACGCACAGCGCCGCCCGCTCAACCCTTCGGCGCCGCTGCCGAGGCCTTCGCTTCATCCACGGCCGCGCCGACGCGCTCGACGAACTCGCGGTCGACACTCATCAGTGCTTCGCGCTCGCCGTTCGCCGTCTGCACCATCAGGCGATGGGTGACGTCCTGGGTCACCCAGGTGAGCCAGCCCACCACCGCGAGCATCGTGCCGCACACCATGCCGACCGGTGAGCGCAGTATCGCGCCGACTATTGCGCTGGCCACGCCGACGAGCGAGATCGTGATCGGCAGGATCCTGTTCTTCTGCACGGTGACGACCTGCACGCCGACGATATCGCGCAACGGAAAGACCTGGCCAGCGGAAGAGAGCGCGTTACGCGTGACCGACACGCCACGATCGTTGAAAGGAGTTTCCATCGAGTCGAATGCAAGGGATAGCAAAGGGCGCAGCGTAACAGATGCAGCCAGGTCGCGGTAAGTGGCGGCGTGGCGTAACGGTTAGGTACGCCGCGGCAAGCTGCCGTACATCAACGATTGCCCTGAAATTCGCGGCATTGTTGAACCATGGTTCGCCGCGACGCTCGACGTTCAGCGAACCCGATCCGCTGCTACGCGCCGGCAGAACCCGACTCCGCACGTCCCACCCGCGTCAGCACGAACGTGCCGCACACCTCGAAGCCAAGCCGTTCATACAGCGATATCGCGGAACGGTTTTCGCTGAACACGTGTAGAAACGGCGTCTCTCCCCGTCGCTCGATTTCTCCGCGCAAGATTTGTATGAGCCGGCCGGCAAGTCCTTTTCCGCGCCAGTTTTCGTCGACGCAAACCGCGCTGATCTCAACGTATCCGTCGATGCGCATCCGCTCGCCAGCCATCGCAATCAGGCGACCGCCGTCGCGCATGCCGATGTAGTTGCCCATCTCGGGCGTCCGCTTGCCGAAAGGACCGGGCTTGGTCTTCTGGACCAGCTCGAGCATCTCATCCGTGTCCGCGTGGCCGAGGCGGATCATGTCGAGGGCGGCGTCGCTGTCGCTGCCGGCTTCGGCAGCGCGCGTCGCCACCATGCGATGGAGCAGGCCGAGACGCGTCGCTTGCAGCGCGTCGATGAGACTCAGTTCATCTTGAGAAAGCAACGCGACCTGTTCGTGAGGTTGCAGAAGCGCGTGAAGCGCCTGATAGGCGGCGGGTGTCTCATCGGCCAGCGCGGCGAATGGCGCGACGTCGGCAAGGTATCGACGGGCGAGGGCATCGCCCTGGCCGAGATGCGCCTGACGGGTGGTGAGCGCGGTCCAGATCACGCGCTCGAGGGTAGCTTGAATTGAACCACTCATACGGTTTCCTTTTGCCTGGGGACTAACGGCTTGATTGCAGGTTGACGTGACACCCGAGGCTCAGCGCGGCGCGTGTCGACGACACACCGTCAGCACGATTTGCCGCAGCCAGCGATGAACCGGATCGACTTCCAGCCGAGGGTGCCACATCTGCGAGACGGTAATCTTTCCGGTCGCCACGGGGAGTTCGAAGGCGTGGATCGCGACGCCCGCAACGTGTTCTTGCGGGCCCATTCCCTCGCCGAGAAAGGACGCGGGCACGAGCGCCACCAGATCCGAGGTTTGCGCCACGGCGCGCGCCGCGGAAAAGCCCGGGACCACCGCGACGATGGTGCGTTCGAGACCTAGCGCGGCCAACGCTTCATCGACCGGTCCACGGGTTCGACCGTGCCGTGACGCGACGACGTGGCCGAACGCGACATACCGTTGCGCCGTCACCTCGCCATCCCGTTGCAGCGGATGCCCCTCTCTGACGATACCCACGAAACGATCGCGGAATAACGCCTGGAGTCGGACCTCGGGGCCCATTTCACCCAACACGCCGATCTCGAGATCAGCCGAACCGTCTCGCAGATGCGTCGCACTCTTCTCTGGCTTCGGCGCAAAGCGCAAACACACATGCGGCGCCGCCGCCGTTACCGCGGTGATCAGCGGCGAGCCGAAAACTTCGACGAAACCGTCGTTGGCGCGAATGGTGAAAGTGCGCCGCAAGGTCGAGAAATCGGTTTGCGCCGTGGACGGACGGAGCACGGCACGCGCTTCATGCGCCGCATTTTGTGTGCGCTCGCAGATCGCTTCGGCGTACGGCGTCAGCACCATATGGCGCCCCGCGCGAACCAGCAAAGGGTCGCCGGTTGCGGCGCGAAGCCGCGCGAGCGTTCTGCTCATCGCAGAAGCGCTGAGTCCCAATCGACGCGCCGCGCCTGCCACGCTTCCTTCGGCGAGCAGCATGTCGAGCGCGATGAGCAGATTGAGGTCGGGTTCGGCCATGGCCGATCGTAACATTCCCAGGCGTGACAGCGCGTCTGGTGCAGGTTATGAGTGCGGCTACTGCGCCTTCCGCCATGTCTCAGCCAGCCCTATATTGAATGCACCGGCTCGCTACCGACGAGCCCTCGTCCGATGCGTTCGGACCTGCGTCATTCAAAAGGATCGCTCACATGCAAACATCACCCCGGCAGAAAACCATTCTTCTTATCGGCGCGTCGCGCGGTCTCGGGTTGGCGATGACCGCCGAATACCTCAAACGCGGCTGGCGCGTCATCGCCACCGGGCGGCCGGCATCGACGGACAAGCTTCGTCACCTAAGCGGCGCGCTCGACATCGAAACCGTCGACATCACGCTGCCGGAGCAGGTCGCGGCCTTACGCGCTCGCCTCGCGGACCGCCAACTCGACGTGCTGTTCGTCAACGCGGGCGTGAAGAACGACGACCACGAAACCATCGCCGACGTGTCGACCGACGAATTCATTCGCGTGATGGTGACGAACGCGCTCAGTCCGATGCGCGTGGTCGAAGCGTTTCAGGATCTCGTGCTGCCCAACGGTACGATCGGCGTGATGTCGTCGGGACAGGGCAGCGTCACGAACAACGTCAACGGCAACTACGAGGTGTATCGCGGCAGCAAGGCCGCGCTGAACATGTTCATGCGCAGTTTCGCGGCGCGCCACGCCGACGACCCGCGCACCTTGCTATTGATGGCGCCGGGTTGGGTGCGAACCGACATGGGGGGACCGGAAGCGCGCTTGAGTATCGAGGAAAGCATTCCGAACCTGTTGAATACGATCGACGCCTACGAAGGACGCTCAGGATTGCATTACCTCGACTATCTCGGCCGGGTGGTGCCGTGGTGACGCGACCGTCTGCGTTCTCGCCGGGCAAGGACTACTGAGGCAGCTACTGAGGCGCGCCGCGCCCGGCCGTCTCCAGAATGGGCAACACCTCGCTGGCCCATTCGAGCCAACCCTGTTCCGTCATGATGCCGCCGCGCAAGACCGCGTGCTGCAGCTTCTGCGCGATCGACATATCGCTCGCCGCAAAATCGCGCTGTTCGATCTCGAGATAGGTGTCCAGCTTGGCCCGATGCTCGGCGATGAGCCGGCGCAATTCCCGCTCCACGCCATGCGGGCCGATGACGGATTCCGCCCTGAGCTTGATCAGCAGGGCGCGGCTCGCGTCGCCGTCCGTCGTGGGCTCCGACACCCAGCGCGCCAGTTCGTCCTGCCCCGGCGCCAGCACCTGGTACAGCCGCCGGCGGCGCTTGCCGCCATCTTCGTCGTCGCTCGCGACGATCCAGCCCGCCTCGGCCATCCGCCCAAGTTCGCGATAAATCTGCTGATGACTGGCATGCCAGAAATAGCCGATGGATTTGTCGAAGCGCCGCGCAAGGTCGTAGCCGCTGGAAGGCTTTTCCAGCAGCGAAGTGAGGAGGGCGTGTTGAATGGACATGGGCGCCATTTTAGCGGCTGCCGTCTGGGTCGCAAAACTTTATGCACTCAGTTGCATATTGGGCGGCACCCCGCTATTCTTTATGCAACCAGTTGCGTATTGATGAACGCCTATACCAAGGAGACCGACGTGGAAGCACACCCCTTATCCGAAGCCGCGCAGCGCACGCTGTCGGCCTGGCACGACCTTCTGCAACGGAGTGCGATGGACGAACTGGACCCGCTGCTGGCCGACAGCATCGTGTTCCGCTCGCCGGTTGCGCACACGTCCTATCCGGGCAAAGCAGCCATCCGGCTGATATTGAAAACGGTCAACGGCGTGTTCCGCCAATTCGAGTACCACCGCCGTTTCGTCAGCGAAGACGGGCGGAGCGTGGTGCTGGAATTCAGTGCCGAAGTCGACGGTAAGTCGCTTAAAGGCATCGACATGCTGCGCTTCGACGAGCACGGCAAGATCGAAGAATTCGAGGTGATGGTGCGTCCCATGAGCGGCTTGCAGGCGCTGGCGGCTCAGATGGGGGCGCAACTGGCGTCCGCCCAGGCCGTGCTGAGCGGCAAGAGCGACGCGGTCTGAGCGGTCGCACCCCGAGTTGCCGCCGCCGCGGCTTGTTGCCGAACTTGCCACCCAACCCGCCGCCGGTTTTCTGCCGGATCGTTACCGGCAAGCACCGAACATCGTTCCTTCCTTCCAGGAAAACTCATGTCCTTACCCGCCGTACTTAAAGGCCGCCTCGCGCTGCCGATGATCTGCTCGCCGCTGTTCATCATCTCCAACCCCGAGCTCGTGATCGCCCAATGCAAGGCCGGTGTCGTCGGCTCGTTCCCGGCCCTCAACGCCCGGCCTGGACCGGTGCTGGAGGAGTGGCTGGCGCGCATCACGAACGAACTGGCCGAGCACGACGCCCGGCATCCGGAGCGGCCGGCCGCGCCGTTCGCGGTCAATCAGATCGTGCATAAGTCGAACAACCGGCTGGAGTATGACCTCGAGCTGTGCGCCAGATACAAGGTGCCGATCACCATCACATCGCTCGGCGCGCGCGAGGACGTGAACCGCTCGGTGCATGCCTATGGCGGCATCGTGTTGCACGACGTGATCGACAACACGTTCGCGAAGAAAGCGATCGACAAAGGCGCGGACGGCCTGATCGCAGTCGCCGCGGGAGCCGGCGGACATGCCGGCCGGTTGTCGCCGTTTGCGCTGCTGCACGAGATCCGCGAATGGTTCGACGGCCCGTTGGCGCTGTCCGGCGCCATCGCCAGCGGCGATGCGATCCTGGCCGCGCAGGCGGCCGGCGCCGACCTGGCCTATATCGGCTCGGCCTTTATCGCCACGTCCGAAGCCAATGCGGACGAGCGCTACAAGCAGATGATTGTGGACAGCACGGCCGCTGACATCGTGTATTCCAATCTGTTCACCGGCGTGCATGGCAACTATCTGCGTCACAGTATCGCCAACGCCGGGCTCGATCCGGATGCGCTGCCGGAGTCCGATCCGTCCAGCATGAATTTCAGCGCCGAGAACATCAGCAAGGCCAAGGCATGGCGCGATATCTGGGGCGCTGGTCAGGGCGTGGGCGCGGTCAAGCGGGTTATGCCCGCAGCGGAACTGGTGGCGCGTTTCGTCGATGAATACCAGGCCGCGCGCGATCGTCTGGAGCTCGCTGCCGGGCTGGTCCGCGCCCTCTGAGGGGAGCAGAAAGAAAAAAACGCCCCGTAGGGCGTTTTTCTGAATCTCGAACCGGCAAGGCGCTTGCACGCCTCGCCGGCAAGACCCGCTTAGAACTTGTGACGGATACCGACGCGGAACGCCAGTTGGTTGTCAGCCGTGCCCGAGTTACCGAAGTAGCTCGTGCTCGAACCGATCTGTGCTGCCAGATTCGACGAACCGACGCGGCCCGAAGCGATCTGGTAGATGCCCAGTGCGTACACGTCCGTGCGCTTGCTCAGCGCGTAGTCGAGGCTCAGGTCGCCCTGGTTGAAATGACCCGTGTTCGAGCCGCTCAGGTGCATGTACGTGTAGCCCGCGCCTGCCGTCAGAGCCGGCGTGAATGCGTACTTCGCGCCTGCTTCATACGCTGCGAACGTCGTCGACGCGCCCGTGATCGGCGAGAAGTGCGTGTTCGTGTACAACGCCCACAGCGTCGCTGCGCCGATCGAGTAACGGCCGCCAACGCCGAACGTACGCAGATCGCGCACGGTGTTGAGCGTCAGGTTCGAGATAGCCGTCGAGAAGGCAGGCGATGCCTGGCCCGGGTAACGGATGTCCGTGTACGCTGCGCCGACGCCGAACGGGCCGTTTGCGTAGTTCACGCCGAAGCTGTAAGCACGCGACGAACCTGCCACCGATGCCGTTGCCGGGCCGGTTGCCGGTGCGCCTGCGAATGCGCCAGCCTGGTTCGAGAAGCCGTACATCGCGCCGAAGGTCAGGCCCGCGAAATTCGCGCTGCTGAACTTGACTGCGTTGTTGATACGGCTCGACGTCAGTTGGTCGATGTCGTTGATGTGGTAAGCGTAGTTACCCGCGACGGTCTGGCCGCCGGTCGAGTAGTTGCCACCCAGATAGTCGGTCGAGAACGAGTACTGGCGACCGAACGTCACCGAACCGACGTTGTTCTGCGACAGACCGACATAAGCTTGACGGCCGAACAACGCGCCGCCCTGGCCGAGCGTGCCGTTGCCGCTGTTGAAGCCGCTTTCCAGCACGAACAGTGCCTTCAGGCCGCCACCCAGATCTTCGGTGCCGCGCAGGCCCCAACGGCTGCCTTGAGCGACGCCGTCGTCGTACTTGACGAGCTTGTCGTGACCGCTTGCGGTCTTCGAGTTGTTGGCGTAGCTGATACCTGCGTCGATCAGGCCGTACAGCGTGACGCTGCTTTGTGCGTGAGCGGCGGAAGCGAAGACTGCGAGCGTAGCGGCGGCAAATACTTTCTTGTTCAAGACTTTCTCCGGATAAAAAATTGAGCAGATCGTCAGCCCAGCTCTTTGGCAAGGTCGTGCGATGGGCCGAAATTTAAGGGAACGCAGAGTAAGGTATGTGACAGCTTCGCTTATTTTTGAAATCTGTAGCGCCGGCGCGACACTCACATAGCTTTGCGCGGCGAATTCGCGCAAGCCCCGCCGCATATAAGCTTTTTCACTTTCCGCCATCTAAGCGTGTGAAAAACGATTGGTTTTCCGGGGCGATTAGCGCATGCGACGATGCGCCCCTACCAATCACATTGCTTGTGGGGAAAACGTATGCAACGCCGGACAATCATCCAGAATCTGCTCGCAATCGCCGCTATTTCGCTGACGGCAACGTTTGCGCACGCCGCGGACAAGGAACTCAGGATCGGCACGATGAGCGGCCCGGATGCGCAGATCTGGTCGGTCGTGACTAAAGTCGCGGCGCGCGAAGGCCTGAACGTGAAGGTGATCGAGTTCAACGACTACGTGCAGCCGAACGCCGCGCTCGACTCCGGCGATCTCGACGCCAACGGTTTTCAGCATCAGCCGTTTCTGGACAGCCAGATCAGGCAGCGCGGCTACAAGATCGTCAACGTCGGCCTGACCTATGTCTCGCCGATGGGCTTCTATTCGAAGAAACTGAAGTCGCTCAAGGACTTGCCGGAAGGCGCGAAGGTCGGCATCCAGAACGATCCGTCGAACGGCAACCGCGCGTTGCTGCTGTTGCAGAAGTACGGCGTGATCAAGCTGAAGCCGGGCGTCGGCACGAACGGCGTCAACGCGACGCCGCTCGACGTTGCCGAGAATCCGAAGAAGATCAAGCTGGTGGAACTGGATGCCGCGCAACTGCCGCGCGCGCTCGACGACCTCGACGCGGCGTCGATCAACACCGACTACGCGGTCAAGGCCGGCCTGCAGCCGACCAAAGACGCGATCGCGATCGAAGACCTGAAGGGCCCATACGCGAATCTGATCGCGGTGCGTGTGCAGGACCGCAATCAGCCGTGGGTGAAGAAGCTGGTCGCGGCGTATGAGTCGGATGAAGTGCGCAAGTACATCGACACGCAGTTCAAAGGCGCGATTATTCCGGCGTTCTGAGCCTGGTTGCTCCTAGTTGCTCAGCAACGAGCCGCTTCTGAACGCCTTCGCCCCGGCAATCCGCGCGAACTCCAGCCCGGCCGTCGCGAAACGCGTCAGATGTCGTGCGTACAGCACGCCGGCCACGCTGCTTTTCAACGTGACGACGCGATCCGTCAGCGGGTCGACGATGTCGGCGATTTCATGGCCGGCGTCGACCCAGGTGCCGACTTCGCAGCGGTACACCAGCACGCCGCTGATCGGCGCGACGATCGGCTCGGCGCCGGCCAGCGGCGTGGCGGCGAATTCGAGCGGCGGCAGCGGGGCGGCCGTGCCGTCGATTACGCCGCGCGAGGTCAGATACTCGACGATCGCCTGCGCGTCGCGCTCGGCATACTCGTACGACACCTCACGCTGGCCGCGCAGTTCGATCGTGACCGAGATCGAGCCGTTCGGAATCGGGAAGCGCTCGCCGAAACGGCCACGCAGATCCGACCAGCAGAAGCTGTGAATTTCGTCGAACGGATTGCCCACCGAATTGAGCGCCAGCAGCGAGGCCTTCGCGTCCAGATAGCGCGCGAGCGGCTCGACTTCCGGCCACAAGTCGGGGTTCGTGTAGAGGTGCAGCGCGGCTTCCCAGTCGCAATGCAGATCGAGCACGACGTCGGCGTCGTACGAGAGCTTTTGCAGCGCGAGACGTTGCGATTCGAGTTCGGTTTCGGGCTTTTGCGCGTCGAGCGCTTCACGCATGGCCGTGCGGATGGCGCTGCGGTTCGCGTCGATGTCGTCGGTGAGGCGCGCCTCGATCACCGGCTGCACCAGCGCCGACAGATCGTGGAAATTGCGGTTGAAGTTCTGCGCGGTGTTGGTTTCGAAGCGGCCGGTCAGGTGGCCGAGAAAATGCTGATTCAGGCCGATCGGGTTGGCCACCGGCACGATCACGACTTCGCCGCGCACCTTGCCGGCGGCTTCCAGCGCGGCCAGCTTGCGGCGCAGTTCCCACGACACCAGCATGCCGGGCAACTCGTCGGCGTGCAGCGACGACTGGATATAAATCTTCTGCCCGCCGCCGGAACCGTAATGAAAACTCGTCAGGTTACGGGCAGTGCCGAGCGTCGGGGCAATCAGCGGATGGGTTTGGGTTTGCATGGTCTTCGGAGTCGCGGGCAAGCGGGGCGTGCCGCGCTATGTCGTTGATTTCAGTGGGAAAGCAGGTTGGGTGGCAACGCAAAAGCAGGGCGGAGGCGGCGCGTATGGCGCGCCTCGACCGCACGATCTTAGCCGATCCGGCGCACGGCGTGGGTCGAGCGGGCGGCACAAACGAAACGGGCCCCGCGTGTGGCGGAGCCCGTTTTATGCAACCCGGCACGCGCGCCGTCAGGCGCGCGGGGTGGGCTTAGCTGCCGTACACGTCGAAGTCGAAGTACTTCTTCTCGAGCTTCTTGTACGTACCGTCCTTGATGATGTCGGCGATGGCCTTGTCGACCTTCACCTTCAGATCGGTGTCTTCCTTGCGCATGCCGATGCCTGCGCCGTTGCCGAGGACCTTCTCGTCGACGATGTCCTTGCCTGCGAAGTCGTAGCCGGCGCCGCGCGGCGTCTTCAGGAAGCCGATTTCAGCTTCCACGGCGTCTTGCAGCGACGCGTCCAGACGACCCGACAGCAAGTCGGCGTAGACCTGATCCTGGTTCTGATACGGAACGACCTTCACGCCCTTCGGCTCCCAGTAGGTCTTCGCGTAGGTTTCCTGGATCGTGCCCTGCTCGACGCCCACCGCCTTGCCCTTCAGCGAGTCAGCCGTCGGCATTACGCCCGAACCTTTCTTCGACACGAGGCGCGTCGGCGTGTTGAACAGTTTCGACGAGAACGCAATCTGTTCGGCGCGTTGCGGCGTCATGGACATGGACGACAGCACGCCGTCGAACTTCTTCGCCTTCAGGGCCGGAATCATGCCGTCGAAGTCGTTTTCGACCCACACGCATTTGGCCTTCAGGCGCGTGCAGATTTCATTGCCGAGGTCGATGTCGAAGCCAACGAGCTTGCCATCCGAGCCTTTGGACTCGAACGGGGGATAGCTGGCGTCAACGCCAAAACGGATAGTCGACCAATCTTTAGCGTGTGCGCCAATCGAGACGGTAGCAAGCAGAGCAACCGTCAAAGCCGCTAGCAGTTTTTTCACTGTTTAACTCCTCGGTGTAGTTCAAATACGCCCGTATGCGGTTTTGCCGCGGCGGGCCGCCCGGCGCGACTCACGACCGGGCTTGGGTGGAAGCCGCCAGCCGGGGCGGCCAGCAGCGCGCGCCAAGCTTATCAGTTCAAAAATATTGGGAAGCTAGTGAAACACCGGATGGCGGGTGAGGATAGCTTTTAACGCGAGAATGTGGTGGGGTTTAAAGTGCCGACCGCGCCGCACCAGAGTTCGCCTTTACCCATCATTTCCGCCTCGCGTGCATTCATGCCCGCGCATGCGCCATGCGAGTCCTGCAAGTCCTGCGGATTGGCTGAATCGCGCTGAATGCGCGCGAGCGACGCGCGGTTCATTTCGCCTTGCAGCCAGTTTCCAAAACCCATGACCGAGCCGGCCACGACGGCCAGCAACATCCATTCTGTTTTCTTCAAGCGCATTGTGGTTGTCTTGTTCGACGACCCGAAAACCGGTTCGCTTCATGCTTTGCCCTGGCCGTGACCGGCGCGGGACAAGTTAACGTTATCGGCAGCCTCGCCGTTCTTCTTTAAGTATTGCCCCGGTGTAAGCGCGGCCTGCTTGATACCATAATTCATCGGGCATAGTTGTTCTTTCGAATCGCGCTATTAAGCAAACTTGATTACGCCCTGTTACTACGCACATGCGTTTCAAGCGGCGGGCCGCCAAATTAAAGATTCCGCATAAATCGCCGTTAATGCGGATGTGCCCGTTTGACCGGTCACGCCAGGTTGCCCGTTTTTCCCGACACCGTCGTGGCCGAAAACAAAATTGTATTGCTTTAGCGCTATCATCAATGCTCCTCGCGCTCGCTTCCTGCGGCGCAATGAGCGTATCTGTCTGAAGAAAGTCACCGAACACCACCTGCGCGGATCGCCTCCGCGTGCGGGCGTTCGTCGGCCAGGCCTTCTGCTAAACGGTGTTGTATATGCACAAGATGTTGATGGCAGATGACATGCGCGGTTGTAAACGATTCTTCCCGCGGAGAATCGCGGGCGCTGCAGCCCGCGCGAATGGTTCGCGCGGCCGGGCTTTATCCGTATTGCTGGCGTTTCTGATCGGCGCGGTTTTCTGCTGCGGGCTTTTCTCTGCCGCGCCGGCGCAGGCCGGCGAGAAAATCCTGCGCGTACTGGCGTGGCCCGGTTATGCCGACGACGACGTGGTCAAGACCTTCGAGTCGCGCTACAAGGTCAAGGTGGAAGTGACGCTGGCCGATTCCGACGAAGCGTTGTGGACGCTGATGCACAGCAAGGACACGCCGCCGTTCGACGTGCTCGCCGCCAACACCGCTGAAATCCAGCGCTATACGCGCGCCAATCTGCTGGCGCCGCTCGATCTCGCGAGCCTGCCGAACACGAAACTGCAACTGCCGCGGTTTCAGGCGCGCACGTCGATCGAAGGGCTGACGTCGGCCGGCAAGGTGTACGCGATTCCGTTCACGTATTCGTCGATGGGCCTGATCTACGATCGCAAGCAGATCGCGGTGCCGCCGCATTCCATGCGCGAGTTGTGGAATCCGAAATACCGCGGCAAGGTGCTCGATTTCAACAGCGCGCAGCACAACTTCTCGTTCACCGCGCTGGCGCTTGGTTACACGCATCCGTTTCAGCTCGACGCCACGCAGATTCACACGATCGCGCAGAAGCTGGTCGATCTGCGCCGCAATCTGTTGACCTATTACACGCTGCCCGAAGAAGCGACCGCGGTTTTCATGCAGCACAAGGTCGCGCTGATGTTCGGCAATTACGGCACCCAGCAGGTCGAATTGCTGCGCCGTGCGGGCGCGGACGTGGGCTATGTGATTCCCGACGAAGGTGCGCTCGCGTGGCTCGATTGCTGGTCGATGACGCGTTCGGCGCAAGACCCTTCGCTCGCGCTCGCGTGGATCAACTACATGCTCGAACCCGGCGTGAGCGGCTTGCTCACGCAACGTCAGGGGCTCGCCAATACGTTGAGCGCGCCGGTCGACAATAGCGAAAAAGCGCACATCGTGTGGATCGGACCGGTGGAGGATATTCAGCGTCGCGAGGACCTGTGGGCCCGAATCGTGTCCGGCGACCGGTCGGAGCGTTTCTGATGATACGGCCCGGCCTGACGGTCAAGTTGTCGGTGCTGCTCGCCTGCATCGGCGTGCTCGCGTCCGGCGCGACCGGCTATTACGCGTATCGCGCCAATCGCACGATGCTGGTGAACGAAGCCGGCCACAGTCTGTTGACTTCCACGGAACTGCTCGGTCAGCGCTTTTCCGCCTCGATCGACGACGTCGGCGCCGACGCCCAGGTGCTCGCGAGTTTGCCGTCCGCGGCGGATGTCGCGCAGACCGACGACGGTCTCGGCAAGAATGCGGCGCGCGAGCAACTGGCGCAGGTGTATTCGAGCTTCATGATCCATCACCCGGAGTACCTGCAGATCCGGTTGATCGCGCGGCAGCACTACGGGCTCGAACTGATCCGCTTCGACCGCGACGGCGACGGCCTCGCGCGCGTGCAGGGCAACAGCCTGCAGGAAAAAGGCCAGTTCGCGTATGTGTTCGAGACGCTGGCGTTTTCGCCGGGCCGCATTTACACGTCGCCGATCTCGGTCAATCACGAGTACGGCGCGCATGGCGCGGAAGGCAAACCGACCTTGCGGCTCGGCACGCCGGTCGCGAACGCGAGCGGCGAGGTGGTGGGCGTCGTGGTGATCGACGTCGACCTCGCCGGTTTGCTCAAACGCCTGCAAAGCGATTTGCCGAGCGACTACCAGGTCTATCTCACCAACGAGTGGGGCGATTTTCTGGTTCATCCCGATCCGTCGAAAACCTTCGGCTTCGACCGGGGGCGGCGTGTGCTGATCCAGGACAGCTTCTCCGTCACCAAACCCCTGTTCGTGCAGTCGCAAAGCGAAATCCTCGTCAACGGCCTCGTGAAGCCGAAGCAGGCGGCGGGTCAGGTGCTCGCCTTCGTGCGGCGGCCGTTCGGCGATTCAGCGGGCAACCGCTTTATTGTGCTCGGACTCGCCAAGCCGCTCCAGGACGTGTTGTCCGGCGCGAATCTGCTCGGCGATCGCATTGTTCGTATGGTGCTGGTGTTCAGCGTGCTGGCGCTGGTTCTTGCCGTGCTGTTCGCGCGCGCGCTGACCAAGCCGCTGCATCTGCTCGCGCACGCGGCGACGCATCTGTTCGCCGAACATGCCATGGAAACGTTGCCGCTCAAACGGACCGACGAGATCGGCGTGCTGGCGCGCTGCTTCGATCGTCTACGCCGCGAAATCAAATCGCAGATGGACGTGCTGCACACCAAGCAACGCGAGCTCGTGCATCTGGCAACGCACGACGGGCTGACCGGCTTGCCGAACCGCATGCTGTTCATGCAGAAGCTCGAAAGCGCGATCGACGAAGCCACGCGACGTCAGGAGGGCCTGGCGGTGCTGTTCGTCGACCTCGACCGCTTCAAGCAGATCAACGACCAGTTCGGCCATGCGATCGGTGACAAGGTGCTGGCCGCGGTGGCGCGCCGCCTCAAGCAGGTGCTCTGTTCCGCCGACGTGGTGGCGCGACTCGGCGGCGACGAGTTCATCGTGCTGATCGAGGGGCCGCGTTCCGCGGAAGCGGCGCCGGCGATCGCGTCGCGCATCATGGACACGCTGAACGAAACCCTCGTGATGGACGGGCAAAGCATGAACGTGGGCGCGAGTATCGGCATCAGCCAGTTCCCGGACGACAGCGGCACGGCGGAAGAGCTGCTGCTGAACGCCGACGCGGCCATGTATGCGGCCAAATCCGGCGGACGGTGCGCGTATTTGCTCTATCACGATCTGCTTGAAATACGTCGGCGCGAACAGCGCGCCCAGCAAGAAGCGGCGCAGGCGAGGGCGGGTAAAGACGCAACGGCCGGCCGCGAGGCCGAGCCGATGGCCTGACGAACGACCTGCCGTGCGTCGTGCCGCGTCTTCGTTAGCGGCTTGCCTTGCACGCCGCTAACGAACGCCTTGCGCGATCCTTCACGCGCGTCGCTTCGCCGGATTTCCCTCTCTCCGACCCGCGCCAGACAGCGCTTTCATCAGACCATTGCGCCTCAAAAACACGAGGCAAGTTTGCCTCCATCGTCGCTTCGGCGAGCGCTCGAGCAATCGTTTGCGCCGATCTTGAGGCAAGTATTTTTCATTTCACTGGAAGCGTTTTCGTCGTCTCAACTTTCGTCGCGGGCTTGCCGACAACGTCGTTATGGCAACAGGATTGACTGGAGATTTTCCGTGAAGCGACAGGTTTGTTTCTTGGTGGCTGCACTGGCGCTCGCCGGTTGCGCGCAGATGCCGCCGTCGACAGCGGCGCATCCGGACAAGGCGCCGAACGAAGTGATCAGTTTCGACATTCCGCCGGACGCACTGGGCGCACGCGATCCGCAACTCACCGCCGTGCTGGCCAAAGCCGGCGCGCTGGCCGCCGCGCAGCCGCAGCCGACGGTCGTGCTCGTCACCGCGTTGGGACAGGATTTCGGCTATCTGAATCAGGCGGTCTGGAAAGGCGTGCCCGCGCAACGCACCGCACGGGTGAACTTCGAGAACCGGACGGCCGGCTTGGGGCAGCCGTACAGCGTGTCGATCAGGACGGTGCAATGAACGCGCACCTCGTGATCGCTCGCAGCGCATTGCTTACCCTGACCGCACTGCTGGCCGCATCGGCGTTCGCGGGTCAACCGGGTGCGGATCTGCAGTCCGCCGCTGCGTTTCCGCCCGCAGCGGACAAGGTTTATCCGCCGCTGCCGTCGCTCGCCATGCTGCCGCCGCCGAGTGCGACCGATGACGACGCCGCGCCGCTCAAACCGACGCCGCATCGCAAGAAATCGCGCGTGTCCGCCCAGATGCAGGAGCGCCGCACGCCGCCGGCGCCGGTGGTGCGGCTGATCGTGTCCGACGCGTCGCACGCGTATCTCGACACCGTACAGCGCCAGATCGATCTGGCCATGAACAAATAGCGCGGCAAGCAGGACCACACACCACGCCGCTTTCACCTCTTTATCGCTCTCGAGCGGAAGGATGAAGCATGTCCTTGAAAATCTTCTTTGCCGCGTTCGCCTGCTGGATGGCGTGCGGTACAGCGCAAGCAGCCGATGACTGCTTCAACGAAGCCGCGGCTTATCAAGGCGTCAACCCGTGGGTGCTGCGTGCGCTCGCGTGGTACGAATCGAAGGGCGACCCGAGCGCGATCCGGCGCAACGCCAATGGATCGATCGACGTTGGCCAGTTGCAGATCAACTCGATCCACTTCGGCGATCTCGCGCGCGAAGGGGTGCCGCATCGCGCGCTGATCGATCCGTGCGTGAACGTCTACGTCGCGGCCTGGCTGCTGAAACAGAAGATGGTCAAGCACGGCAACACGTGGCGCGCGATCGGCGCCTACCACTCGGAAACGCCGAGAGAGCGGGACGCCTACGCACGCGGTATCCAGAAGGTGCTGGTGGCGTGGGGGCAACTGTAGTCGGATCGCCAGGCCGTTTTTCCCACGCCCGCACGCACACTCAATCTCAAGCCCGTACTTAGACGATCCGTGCGCCGCCGCGATACGTGGCGCGCGGCACCGGCAGCGTGTCGAGCATCGTCACCCGCACGAAGTCGGCACGCAGGCGCGCTTCGATCGCGCCGCGGTCATGCAAGCCGGCCGTGCGCGCCGGTTCGGCGGAGACTGTTGCCATCGCGCGCGGCAGCGTCCAGTCCGCTTTCGCGACCAGTTCGAACACGGCGGTCAGCAAACTCGACGGCACGTAATCCGAGGACAGGATATCGAGCAGATTCGCCTCGGCCAGTTCGAGCGCCGACACGTTGCCCGAATGCGAGCCGCCACGCACGATATTCGGTGCGCCCATGATGGTCGAAATGCCGTGCTCGCGCGCGGCCTCCGCAGCCACGCGAGTGGTCGGGAATTCGGCCAGCACGATCCCTTCGGCGCGCGCCTGTTCGACGTGTTCGACCAGCGTGTCGTCATGGCTCGCCACCGGAATGCCGAGCCGGTTGCAACGTTCGACGATCTCGCGGCGGTGCGCGTCGGCGTAACGGGCCTGTTCGATCGACAACTCGGTCAGCGCGGTCGCGACATGTTCGTCGCTCAGCTTGCCGTTGCGCTCCTGAAAACGGCGCCATTGCTCGCGGTCGTGCCACTGGCGCTGACCCGGCGTATGGTCCATCACCGAGGCGAGTCGCAGCAGCGGATGCGCGCACAACGAATCGAACAGTTCGACTACGTCGGCGGTAGCGATTTCGCAGCGCAGATGCAGAAAGTGTTCAGCGCGTAGCAGGTTGCGTTCGGACAGGCGCGTGAGCGATTCGGCGCATTGCGTTTGCACGTCGCGGCCGCGCAACCCTACGTTCGAGCGCGAACCGATTGCGAGCGCATCGAATACGGTGGTGATGCCGGCGGCGGCCACCTGCGCATCGTGAATCACGAACGCGGCGTCGGTATTCCATTGCACGCCGGGACGCGGCGCGAGATGTTTCTCGAGATTGTCCGTGTGCAATTCGATCAGGCCGGGCAACAGATAGTCGCCGTCCCAATCCTGCGCTTCGCGCGCCGCGGTCGTGCCGCGCTCGACGTCGCGAATCACGCCGTCTTCGACGTGTACCACGCCGGTGAATACTTCATCTCGCGTCACGATGCGAGCGTTTCTGATCAACATCGACTTGCTCCGTAGTCAGTCAGACTGGAATGGTGCGACTGGGTGGGTGGTTCAGTGTAATGCACGTTTCTCATGCTGTACGGCGCAGATCGATCCGCTCAATGACGCAGCGGCGGCCTCAGTTCGAGCCGGCGCGTCGCCACCTTGTTGCGCGTATCTTCGTCGTGAAAAATGCCGACGATCGCCGCGCCGCGTTCGCGCGCTTCGACGATCAGATCGGCAACCACGTCGCGGTTCTCCGCGTCGAGCGAAGCGGTCGGTTCGTCGAGCAGCAGCAGCGGGTGGCCGGCGATCAGGCCGCGCGCAATATTCACGCGCTGTTGCTCGCCGCCCGAGAAGGTGGCGGGCGCTAGCGTCCACAGCCGCTCCGGCACGTTCAACCGCGCCAGCAGCGCAGCGGCCCGCGCGCGCGCTTCGTCTTCGGCAACGCCACGCGACAGCAGCGGTTCGGCGACGAGCGTGAGCGTCGGCACACGCGGAATCACGCGCAGAAACTGGCTGACGTAGCCGACTACGCCGCGCCGCAGTCGCAGCACGTCGTGCGGCTCGGCGCCGGTGATCGACACGGCGCGGCCGTCGTCCGCGGCGGCGCGAATCTCGATCGAACCGGTGCTCGCGAGATAGTTGCCGTACAGGCAGCGCAGCAGCGTGCTTTTGCCCGCGCCCGATGGGCCGACCAGCACCACGCATTCGCCGCGCTCCACGTCGAGCGACACGCCCGCGAGCGCTTCGATCTGCACGCCGCCCTGGCCATGCAAAGTAAAGGTCTTGCCGATGCCGACCGCGCGCAGCATCAGCGCGGCGTTGTCGGCGAATGCGTGCCCGGCGGCGTGGATCGGATTGGCGGTATCAATGGATTGCATCATGAGCCTCAAACCGGCAGAACCGAGGAAACCAGCGTTTGCGTGTACGGGTGCTGCGGATCGTCGAGCACCTGATCGGTCAGACCCGCTTCGACCACTTCGCCGCCTTGCATCACCATCAGCCGATGCGCGAGCAAACGCGCCACACCGATATCGTGCGTGACGATCAGCACCGACAGATGCAGCGTGGAGGTCAGCGTGCGCAGCAGATCGAGCAGGCGTGCCTGCACCGAGACGTCGAGACCGGCGGTGGGTTCGTCCATGAACACGAGCCGCGGACTGGTCACGAGATTGCGCGCAATCTGCAAACGCTGCTGCATGCCGCCTGAAAACGCGGCCGGAAATTCGTCGATCCGCGACGCGTCGAGTTCGACGCGCTCCATCCACTGCGTGGCCGCGTAGCGAATATCGCCGTAGTGGCGGGCGCCGACAGCCATCAGCGGCTCGCCGATATTCGCGCCGGCCGAGACGCCGCTACGCAGTCCGTCGCGCGGATTCTGCTGCACGAAGCCCCACTCGGTGCGCATCAGCATCCGCCGGCGCGGTTCGGACAGCGTCAGCAGGTCGAGTTTTTCCCCATGCGAGGCGGTGTAGTGCAGCGCGCCGCTGTCGGATTCGGTTTTCAACGCGAGCGCATTCAGCAACGTGGTCTTGCCCGAACCGGATTCGCCGACGATGCACAACACCTCGCCCGGATACAGATCGAAGCTGACGTTCCTGCAGCCGTTGCGGCCGCCGTATTGTTTGGTGAGCGCACGGGCGCTCAGCAGCGGCGTCATGCTGCTTCTCCTTTAGCGGTGGGGCGCGACGACGGATCGAATTCGGCGTCGCCGCGGCGTTCGTGGCAGTAGTCGCTATCGGAGCAGACGAACAGGCGTTGGCCCGCGTCGTCGACAATCATTTCGTCGAGGAAACTTTCCGTCGAACCGCACAGCGCGCACGCGTGCTGCCACTTCTGAATTTCGAACGGGTGATCGTCGAAGTCGAGGCTGCGCACCGGCGTATAAGGCGGAATCGCATGAATGCGCCGCTCGCGGCCGGCGCCGAACAATTGCAGCGCGGGGTTCATATGCATCTTCGGATTGTCGAACTTCGGAATCGGCGACGGCGATGCCAGATAGCGATGATTGACGATCACGGGATAGTCGTACGTGGTGGCGATATTGCCGTGATGCACGATGTCCTCGTACAGCTTCACGCTCATCAGACCGTAGTCCGCGAGCGCATGCAGCTTCTTGCTTTCCGCCACGCGCGGTTCGAGCCGGAACAGCGGCTCGGGCATCGGCACCTGGTAGACCAGAATCTGTTTGTCGGTGAGCGGAGCTTCCGGAATGCGGTGGCGCGTCTGGATGATGGTTGCTTCGACCGTACGGCGCGTGGTCGCCACGCCGGTGGTGCGCGCAAAAAAACGGCGGATGTTGACCGCGTTAGTGGTTTCGTCGGAGCCCTGATCGATTACCTTCAGCGTGTCGTTGCGGCCGATAATCGCCGCGGTGACCTGAATGCCGCCCGTGCCCCAGCCGAACGGCAGCGGCATTTCACGCGAGGCGAACGGCACCTGGTAACCCGGTACGGCGACCGCTTTGAGCAACGCGCGGCGCAGCATGCGTTTGGTCTGCTCGTCGAGGTAGGCGAAGTTGTAGCCGTCCGCGGCGGCGTCGTACGACGGAGTGGGAGGCGGGGTAATAAGCGGTGTAATAAGCGGTGTAGCGGCTGCGGTCATGCTGCCTGCTCCTGCTGATCGTGATCCGTTTGCTGAGGCGTGGTTTGGCTCTCGCTGTCGCTTTCGCTTGCGCCGCGATTCTGCGTGGCGTTCTGCGCGACGTGTTGTGCGCGCAAGCGCCGCACGAGTTCCAGCTCCGATTGAAAGTCGACGTAGTGCGGCAGCTTCAGATGCTGAACGAAGCCCGATGCCTCGACGCTATCGCTATGCGACAGCATGAATTCGATGTCCTGCGTGGGCGAGGCCAGCGTTTCGCCGAGTTCCTCAGCGCGCAGCGCGCGATCCACCAGCGCCATGGCCATCGCCTTGCGCTCCGAGTGACCGAACGCGAGACCGTAGCCCTGCGTGAAAGTGGGCGGCACCGCGCCGCTGCCGGCGAACTGATTGATCATCTGGCATTCGGTAATGTCGATCTCGCCGATGTCGACGGTCTCGCCCAACTCGTCGAGTTCCATTTCGACCGAGATCGTGCCGAAGCGGATCTCGCCGGCAAACGGATGCGAGTTCGCGTAGCCGCGTTGCGTGGCGTAACCCATGGCGAGCAGAAAACCTTCGTCGCCGCGCGCGAGATTTTGCAAACGCGTGGCGCGACTCGCCGGAAAAGCGAGCGGTTCGCGCGACAGATCGCCGGGCTCCGGCGCGTTCGGCGCGGGACGTTCCTGTTCGATCAGCCCTTCCTTGTCGAGTAGCGTGACGACGCGCGGCATGGCTTCGGCGGCGACCGGTGCGGCGCGCTTCGTCGACGAGTCGGTCGGTGTGCCGCTTGCGTCGGCATCGCCTTCGGCGAGCAACGCGAAGTCCAGCAGACGCTGCGTGTAATCGTAAGTCGCGCCGAGCAACTGACCGCCCGGAACATCCTTGAAGGTCGCCGAAATACGGCGCTCCACCTGCATGGCTTCGGTATCGATGGGCTGCGTATAACCGAAACGCGGCAATGTAGTGCGATAGGCGCGCAGCAGGAAGATCGCTTCCACCAGATCGCCGGCCGCCTGCTTGATCGCGAGCGCGGCGAGTTCTTCGTCGTAGACCGAGCCTTCGGTCATCACACGCGCGACCGCCAGACGCAACTGTTCGCGAATCTGCGCGACGCTGAGTTCGGCCAGTTGCGTATCGCCACGGCGCTCTTTGTCGAGCAGGCGCCACGACGCTTCGATCGCCCGTTCTCCACCTTTGACGGCAACGTACATCAGTTCACCTTCGCTTGAGTTGTGCGGGGCAGGCCGATCAGCGTGTCGCCGCAGACGAGATAACAATCGACACCGCATGGAAACAGCGGCGCGAGCGCGGCGCGTTCGCGCCAGAAGTGTTCGGGCAAGCCGACCGGTGCGATCGTCTCGCTGTGCTGAATGCCGGGACCGCTCAGCACGATCGGCGCACCGCCGGTCAGCGCGTCGACACGGATCAGCAGCGTGACCGCCTGCTCGGGCGATTCCGCGGCGCCGAGCGCGAAGGTCTCGAGCGGCGGCAAGGTGGCGGCGTCGTGGATATAAGCGAACGCGGCCTCAGCGGGATCGTTCGCCAGCGGCGCGCCGGTATGAAAGCGCAACGCCGAGCTGAGCGCCGTGTCGGTTTGCGCAAGCCACACCGGCGTGGCGTAGTCGCACAACGCGAGCAAGGCGGCAAACGCGGCGAGGTCGGCGCGCGTGGCAAGCGTGCCACTTACGGCCGGCAACACGTTCTCGACGACGCCGACCGTGCCCGGCCGCGACAACGCGTCGAGCAAGGTGCGGAACACCGCCTGAGTGTCATGCACCGGATCGGCGAAACCCGGCGTGAGCGTGGACAATGCAATCGGTGAGTTTTCCATTAGTCGCCCCGGACCATCGTGAAGAATTCGACGCGCGTGGCCGCGACGTCCTTGCGCCGCGCGTCGCGCTGCGCGGCCTGTTGAGTGGCAAACGGCCTGATCAGTTGCTCATGCAAGGCCGCGTGATGTTCGGGCATTTGCAGTAGTGCGTCCGCCAGCGCGGCGAGTTCGGCGCGGCGGCGATCGCGGCCCAGATGGCAGGCAACGCCGACCGTGGCAACGGCGCCTTCGGCCACCCGCAAACGCAACGTGGCGCGCGTGACCGTGGCCTCGCCGAGATTGAACGGATCGCCGCTGCCGCCCACGCGTCCCCGCACCATGGCGAGGCCGATTTCAGGTGGTCGCAGCCAGTCGTAAGCGGGAGGGGGGGCGTCGTTCAGCGCGTGCTGCAGCGCGGCTTCGAGATCGGCGCGCGGCGTGCGGGCGAGGACGGCCATCCAGGCGCGCCGGACCGATGAAGGCGCAGAGGAAGAGGGCGAGACGGAAGGGGCACTCATCGAAGTTCCTGTTGATCCAGCGAGTCAACATTTGACCATCTATTCATCTAAACGTCTAGACGTTTAGGGGTATGCTCGTCGAGCCGTGTAGCGCTTTGCGGACGTTTCACATTTCCATCACGGCTTGCGCACTACAATGCACGTCATAGCGATAATTTGAACTCAAGGGAATGACAGCACCATGACATCGAACGACAACGCGACGCCGGGCACGATGCTCGAACGCGGCGCTGGCGTTGCGGTATGGCGGCAGATCGAACAGATCCTCGCCAAGGAAATCGCCGCGAGCGGTTTCGGCGAAGAAGGGCGTTTGCCGAGCGAAGGCGAACTCGCCAAACGCTTCGACGTGAACCGGCATACCGTGCGCCGCGCCATGCTCGGGCTCGCCGCGTTGGGCCTCGTCAGCGTCGAGCAGGGTCGCGGCACGTTCGTGCAACCCGGGGCGATCGACTACACGATCGGCCGTCGCACGCGCTTTACAGAAAACCTGCGTCAGCAGCATCACTCGGCGGCGGGCACGATGTTGTCGGCGGTGCGGGTGAAGGCCGAGCCGAGCGTCGCGAAGGCGCTGAGCCTGCGAGCCGGCGCAGCGGTCTACCGGATCGAATCGCTGCACGAGTCCGACGGTGTGCCGCTCACGTTCGCGCGCAACTGGTATCCCGCCGCGCGTTTTCACGAGCTGCCGGAGGTGCTGGAGCGCACCGGCGGCATTACCAAAGCGATGGCGGAACTCGGGGTGAACGACTATCTGCGCAAGTGGAGTCGCATCGGCAGCGTGCTGCCCGAGCCGGAAGTCGCGCGGCGTTTGAATATCAATCGTCAGCAGCCGGTGTTGTGGGTCGAAAACGTCGACGTGGATCTGCAAGGCACGCCGATCAAATACGGCTTCACGCATTTCGCGGCGGACCGCGTGCAACTGCTGGTGGAGCACGACGTATGAGCGGCGCGGCGTGGCGGGCCGATGCGCGTTTCGCGGTCTATTACGCGCCGTCGCGCGAGTCGGCGTGGTGGCAAGCCGGCTCGACATGGCTCGGCCGTGATGCCGAAAGTGGCGACACCTGCGTGCCGCCGCAACCGCCGGGTCTGACACGTCAGCTGACGGCGTTGACCGAAGCGCCGCGCCGTTATGGTTGGCATGGCACGCTGGTCGCACCGTTTCGCTTGGCGGACGGCGTGACGCAAGACGACGTGCTCGCCGCCACGCTTGCATGGGCCGATACACAGCGCCCGTTCAACTTGCCGGTGGAGGCCGCGACGCTGGGCGATTTCGTCGCGCTGCGTCCGGCGGATCAGCACGCGGAGGCTGACATTCGCACGCTCGCCACGAGTGCCTTGCAAACGCTCGCCACGCTGCGCGCCAAACCTTCGGCCGCTGATCTCGCGCGCCGGCTCGCCGCGCCGCTGAGCGAGCGGCAACGCACGCTGCTGATCGAATGGGGCTACCCGTACGTGTTCGATGAATTCCGTTTCCATATGACGCTGTCCAGTTCGCTCGCCGACGCGCACGAACGCGCCGTGCTGGTCGCGTGGTGGCAGGCGCACGCGGCGGAACTCGGTCCGCTGCCGGTCGATCATGCGGCGCTGTTCGTCGAGCCGGCGCCGGGCGAGCCGTTCGTGCTGTGGCAGCGGGTGCCGTTCCAGAGCCGCGAGGTGAAATAACTATGGCTGGTCGTTTGATCTATGTAATGGGGCCGTCGGGCGCGGGCAAGGACTCGTTGCTGGCCTTCGCGCGCACGCGTCTGATGGGCGAGCCGATCCTCTTCGCGCATCGTTACATCACGCGGCCGAGCGGCAACGGCGAGGCACACGTCGCGCTGAGCGTCGAAGAATTCGCGGTGCGTTCCGTGCTTGGCCTGTTCGCGCTCGAATGGTCGAGTCACTCGTTGCGCTACGGCATCGGCATTGAACTCGATGGCTGGCTCGCGCGCGGTTGCACGGTGGTCGTCAACGGTTCGCGTCAGCATTTGCAGCATACGTTGGCGCGTTATCCGCACACCGAGGTCGTCCACGTGGACGCCGCGCCGCATATTCTCGAAGCGCGGCTCGGTGCGCGGGCGCGTGAATCGGCGGAACAGGTCGCGGCGAGACTCGCGCGGCGTGCGCCGTTTTCATTGCCCGACGGCGTGCGCTGCACGACGATCGACAACTCCGGCGCGCTCGAAGACGCCGGGCACGTGCTGGTGAAGTTCCTGACGGCCGGGGCGCACGTTCAGTAAACAGCCTTAGCCGGCTGCCGCCAGTCGCTCCCGGGTCGCTTCCTGCAGACAGGAGATGAATTGCAGCACCGCCGGCGTAGGCAGCAGATCGCGCCGCGAGATGATGCTGAGGTCGTAAGTGGGGAGCGCCTCTTCGATCTGCGCGATGCGAATGCCGAGCGGCGCGACCATTTGCGCGAGCGGCCTCGTGAAGCAGCCGATCACGTCGGTTTGCGACACCAGCCCAAGCGTCACCGCGAATGAAGACGGCGCGCGCAACAGTCGCTTCGGCACCGGCAAACCGTGCGTGTCGAACATGGCCATCATCACGCTGTGCGGAAAGTGATCGGCGCCCACGGTGGCGATCCATTCGGCGTCGATCAACTCATGCAGACGCGTGACGTTCGCGAGCGGATGCCCCGCGCGCATCACGACGACGAACTCCGTCGAATAGAGCCGCGCTTGCACCAGATCGCTATCCAGCGTTCGCACATGATGGATCGCGGCGATGTCGAGCGCGCCGTTGCGCAAACGCGCGACCGCGTCCGGAATCGTCACCTCTTCCAGATGCAGACTCACCAGCGGCATCGCCTGGCGAAACTTCGACACCGCCTGCGGCAGCGCCGTTAGCGCGATCGACGGCATCGTCCCCACGCTGACCTTGCCGGCCAGTTCTCCCTTCACCTGTTCGACCGCTTCGACGGTGCGCCGCATGTCGCCCAGCAACTGCTCGGCGCGCGGCAGCAGCGCGAGCCCGCACGCCGTCAATTCGATGCCGCGCACGCTGCGCACCATCAACTCCGCGTTCAGCGCGCTTTCGAGTTCGCGGATGGTATGCGTGACGGCCGGTTGCGTCACGCCGAGTTCGCGCGCGGCGGCGCGCAAACTGCGGTGGTGAGCCGCCGCGACGAAGGCTTGCAGTTGCTGAAACTTCATTAGGGTAATCCCCGTGATAAGGCGTGTTAATCGGGGTGAAAAAAACAGCATCTTATTCGAACAAAACGGCGTGGCTATAGTGCTCGCCTGTTAGCCGCCTTTCGTGCGGCTTGAATTCATGGAGCGATAGCGATGAGCGAAGCCGCGCGTTTTACCGAAGTGTCCGATCTGGCGCCTGCCGCCGAGAGCCTGCGCGAGATCCGTCATCACATTCACCATCACCCGGAGCTGGCTTACGAAGAGCTGCAAACCGGCGCGCTGGTCGCCGACAAGCTGGAGCAGTGGGGCTGGCAGGTCACGCGCGGGGTCGGCCAAACCGGCGTGGTGGGGACGCTGACGGTGGGCGAGGGCACGCGCCGCATCGGCATTCGCGCCGACATGGACGCGCTGCCGATCATCGAGGAAACCGGCCTGCCGTATGCGAGCGGCACGCACGGCAAGATGCATGCGTGCGGTCACGACGGCCACACGACCATGCTGCTCGGCGCCGCGCAGCGCCTTGCGGCAACCCGCAATTTCTCGGGCACGGTGCATCTGTACTTTCAGCCGGCGGAGGAAAGCGGCATCGACAGTGGCGCGCTGAAAATGATCAACGACGGCCTGTTCGAGCGCTTTCCGTGCGACGCCGTGTTCGGCGTGCACAACCATCCGGGCGAACAGCCGGGTGTGCTGCTGTTCCGCAAGGGGCCGTTCATGTCGGCGGGCGACAAGGCGATCATCACGATCCAGGGCGTCGGCGGTCACGCGGCGCGTCCGCATCTGACGGTGGATCCGGTGGTGATAGCGGCGAGCATCGTGATGGCGTTGCAGACGATCGTCGCGCGTAACGTCGACCCGTCGCAGCCGGCGGTGGTGACGGTCGGCTCGATGCATGCGGGCACCGCGAACAACGTGATTTCGAGCAGCGCGAAGCTGGAGCTGAGCGTGCGGTCATTCAGCCCCGAAGTCCGCGCGCTGCTGAAAAAGCGCATCACCGAGCTCGCCGAAAGCCAGGCCGCGAGTTACGGCGGCAAGGCCGTGGTGCAGTACATCGAGGGCTATCCGGTCGTGGTCAATTCGGACGCGGAAACGGACTTCGCCGTGCAGGTGGCGCGCGAACTGGTCGGCGACGACAAGGTGGTCGCGCAGACGGACATGCTGATGGGCAGCGAAGACTTCGCGTTCATGCTGCAGAAACGGCCGGGGACGTTCCTGCGGATCGGCAACGGCGCGGGCGAAGACGGCTGCATGGTGCACAACCCGCATTACGACTTCAACGACCGCAATCTGCCGGTCGGCGCGGCGTTCTGGACGCGGCTGGTGGAGCGCTATCTGGGCCAGTAACGGCTGCGGCGCTAGGTGTGTCGAATGTCGCGCTCACGTTCATTCGCTGTTTGTGCCTGCAACCATGTGATAAACGTTCGCGCAGTATCGGATAACGGGTACGCCGTCGGATAAACCACGTAGTAATCGAGACGCGCCTGAATGGCTGGGCCGGGTAACCGAAGTAAAACGCCGTCCCGAATCGCATCGGATACGAGCCAGTTACGCCCCAGAGCGATTCCTTTGCGTTCTTCAACTGCGCGCAACAACAGCGAGGAGTCTTCGTACGTGGCGCCGCGGAGAGCGCATGCTGCGTTCACTCCGGCTCGTTTGAACCAGCGCTCCCACTCATCGTATGGGTTCAGCAATGGGTAACGGAGCATATCGTTAGGGCAGGACGGTGGTAAATCGTCAAAACCCTCCACCCCCGCAGGCGATACAACGGGGAACAGGGTCTCGGTAGCCAGCTTTTCTGCCGTCAGTCCATCCCATTTTCCATTTCCACTCCGGATGCCCAGCGGGATTTGCTTCGCGGAAAGATCGAGCGTCGCAATCGTTACGACCAGTTCCACTGTGATGGTCGGGTGGCAAGCATGAAAGTCGGGTATCCGTGCCATCAACCACCGGTTCGCAAACGACGGCACCACCGTAACCGGAAGCCGACCCGGCGACAGGCGGATTTCCTGCCGCAACTCATTGACGATGTCAGAAATGAGTTGTAGCGCGCCCGACATCGCAAGTTGTAGACGCTGCCCATGTTGAGTTAGCACGACACGCCGTCCGACGCGCGCGAAAAGCTTGACCCCCATTTCTGCTTCGAGTGCCTTTACCTGTCGTGTTACAGCACCGTGCGTGAGAAACAGCGATTGCGCAGCTTCGCGAAAATTCTGATGCCGGGCTGCGGCTTCAAAGACCTGCAAGTTTCGCAACGAAGGTAGTCGCATAATCATAAGGTGAGTTTAAATCACCATCACGTTAGCAAATTTTTCGTCTTTACCAAAAAATATTTTTTGTTAATATGAGTTGTGCGTCGCACCAACAAGAAGGGCGATTATTTGTCGCGCAAAACCGTTTCGATGAATATGCCTGTTTATGTAAATTGTTTTAAATGTGTAGAGTTTTTCCTCAGGCTGAGTCAATGTTTCGTTGATTCGACGTATCCCCGCGGAGGCTTCACAGGCAGGCTTATGCGTAATACGTATTTTATATGCCGAGTGAATAAATCCGAACCAGATCGTGCAGATCGACATGGCGGTTCGCGCCGCGCCTTTGTCGACGTTGCTGGGAACTTTCGGGCCGATTGGATATTACTGCGGGGCGCGTTTCGTGAATGAAATGCGATCAGAAAACTGTTTTCATACGTCTATTTTTGTGTGGACTTTCAACCTTTCATAGCTTGACGTCGCGGTAAAACTCATCAATCTGAATCCAGTTATGAATTCGACTACTTCTTCCATGGCGACGTCACCGTCCCGGCAGGTTTTGGTTCTTATTGCCGTGATTCTTGCGTGTTTTAGCGTGCCGCTGAATTTCACCGCTGGCCCAACCGCCCAGCCTTATATCGCGAAGGATCTGGTGGGGGGGCCGCAGCGCTCTCGTGGATCACCAATGCCTTTTTTCTCAGTTGCGGCAGTACGCTGATGGCGGCGGGCGCCATGGCCGACCAATATGGCCGCAAGAAGATCTTCGCGATCGGCATGGTGGTTTCGACCATCATGTCGTTCCTGATGCCTTTCGCTTCAAGCGTGTTCGCTCTCGACTTACTGCGAGTGCCGCAAGGGTTGGCCGCGGCATGTGCGTACTCCGGCGGTATTTCAATCCTTGCACAGGAATTCGAAGGTCACGCCCGCACCAGGATTTTCAGTGTGATCGGCATCACCTTCGGCGCAGGGCTCGCGTTCGGCCCGACCATTGCCGGCATTCTGATCACCTGCTTCAGTTGGCGAGCGGTGTTCTTTGGCAGCACCATCATCAGCCTGGTTGCCCTTGTGTTGTGCGTTACGTCGATGACCGACAGCAAGGATCCAAACGCGCGCGGCCTCGACTGGTGGGGAGCATCGATCTTCACGCTGATGCTGACGTCCTTCACGTTTGCGATGATCGAAGCACCGACGCAAGGTTGGACCGCCCCGCTGACCCTCGGCCTGTTCACGCTGTCTGCTGTCGCGCTGGTGGTGTTCGTCGCCGTCGAGAAGCGCGTGGTCAACCCGATGCTCGATCTTTCGCTGTTCGCTTATCCGCAGTTCGTCGGGGTGCAGTTATTGCCGCTCGCCGCCGCGTATTGCTATGCCGTTCTGCTGGTTGTGCTGCCGCTGCGGTTCATCGGCATTGAGAATCTGACCGCACTCCAGTCTGGCGTACTGATGATTTACTTCTCCGGCTCGCTGCTGTTCATTCCGTTCGTCGCGGCGAGTATGACCCGCTATGTGCCCGTCGGCGTTCTGGCTGGTGTCGGCATGCTGATTTCGGTCGCCGGCATGTTCTTCCTGATGCGCGTACCGATCGGCGATCACGGCATGCTGATGCGCATCAATCTTGCCGTGATCGGCTTCGGTGTAGCGATCCCCTGGGGCTTAATGGACAACCTCGCGGTTTCCGTGGTGCCGAAAGAAAAAGCGGGTATGGCAATCGGCATCTTCGGCGCGTTACGTGTCTCGTTCGACACCACTGCGATCGCGATCGTCGGCTCACTCCTCGCGTTCTTTATCGCACGAAATCTGGGGGCGATACCCGGACTCGATCCGCAGTCGGTCGCGGTGGCTTCAGCGCAACTCTCTGCCGGCGCACTTCCGAAGGCGCAAAGCTACCTGCCCTCCGTGACGCATGCCCAGTGGCTGAGCGCCTACGACATTGCGTTTCGCCATCTTCTGGTCGCACTGATCACGTTGACGAGTGCCGCCACGCTGCTCGTGTTCGCATTGCTGGGGCGCGTCAGTCTCAATCACGAAGAGAGCAACGCGGAGCCGTCGCCCGGCGTGACGCTGGCAAAAGAACTGAGTGGGCAGGAATCATGATCCTCAACGACATACCTCCGCAATTGCTGCACAAGGGATCGGCGGACGACGTCCTGATTCACCGCTACCGGCCGGCTCCGCCACTCTATCTGAACGACACGATTGGGACCGCGTCGGTGGTGCGTGCAGACAATGAGGTGCTCGCGGACCTTTACGTGATGTGCGATGAAGCGCGCTGTCGGCTGGACGTGCCGCTCGACGAGCGCGGTCACTTTGTCGCCGATGCTTCACTGTCGGGCGGCGTGTCTCTCGACGCGACCTGGGAGATGCTGCGCGCCGTGCCGTACCAGGTGCTTGAGCCGTGGTTGGCCCAGAAAGACCGTGGATCCCGCGACTCGCAGCCGCTGGACGATGCGATCGCCAGGATCGTCAGCGCGTACGGTGAAGAGCGGCGCGGGTCCAGCTCGTATGAAATGATCAATCGCGCCGATCACTACTATTTCTACCGGAAGGAACACGAGCACGTACCGGGCGTCATGCTGATCGAAGCGCAGCGCCAGGCGGTCTACTACCACCTGTACAAACACACGCGTCATCAGCGCGGCAAGGTGACGGTCAGCCTCAACGAGCTCAATTCCGCGTTTTACGCGTACGCGGAATTGATGTATCCGATTGAGCTGGTTGTCGACGATCTGACACCGGGTAACGCGCCGTGTCCGCGGAATATTCACTACCGGGTTTCGTTTTATCAACGCATGAATCTGATTGCCGTTATCGATACGAAGGCAAGCGTCATTGAGATGACCCGCTTCGAGAAGATTCGAAACATCTTTATCACGTCGGATAACTGGTACATGCCGGTTGACCAGGCTCGCGTGCAGTGCACGATCGCCACCCGTGATGAAGCGCGCAGCGACGCTTTACTGCTCGCCGTTTCCGAAACGGCCTGCGTCACACGCTCCGTGAATATCGAGCATGAGAGTGTGCGATCGCTCGTCGTGTCGGACGCGGAAGGCGTCACGTTTTTGCAAGACGTCGCGTTCGACCGCGAGCTTGGCGACCAGATGCTGTGGCGCTTCGTCAATGTGACGCCGGACAAGGTAATCGACATCGGCAGGGTCATCAAGCGCGGGTTCGTCGTCGCCGCGAGAGCGCCCGACGTCGTGTCGAATAGATGACCTGTTTCGTATTTATCGAATAGTTCGAATTATTTTTACCAGACGCATCCGGCTGCGAAACCTTCGAGGATAAATATCATGAGGCAAGAGATTCGGGACATCATCAATCGGGCAATTGACGCGCAGGAAACCCTGTTGCCAGCCGCGATCGATCGTTCTGCAGGCGATGCGACGCCGATCTTCGGTGAAGGAGCGCCGTTCGATTCCATGGGGCTCGTTGCACTGATCGTGCAGATTGAGGAGATGGTTGAAAGCGAGACGGGCGCGGCGCTTACGCTGGTTAGCGAGAAGGCTATGTCCGCACATCGAAGCCCGTTCGCAACGATCTCGACGCTTGGCGAATTTATCGAGTCGCTGCTGCTGGAGGACTCACGTGTCTGACACTCCCATCACCCTTATCACCGGCACGCGCAAGGGCATCGGCAAATATCTCGTCGAACATTATGTGTCCCTCGGGCACCAGGTGGTCGGATGCAGCCGCGAGAACGCGGACTGGACACTGCCGGGCTACGATCACATGTGTGCCGACGTCGCCGACGAATCCGCCGTGCGCAAGATCATGTCGTCCATTCGCGAGAAGCACGGCAGGCTCGACAATCTCATCAACAATGCCGGTATCGCAAGCATGAATCACATCATGCTCACGCCGCTCGCGACCGTCAACCAGATCCTCAACACCAACGTTGTCGGCACGTTCCTTTTTTGCCGGGAAGCGGCGAAGTTGATGACGAAAGAGCGCAAGGGGCGCATCGTCAACTTCACGACCGTCGCGACGCCGCTCAAGCTCGAAGGGGAGGCGATCTATGCCGCGTCGAAAGCGGCGATCGGATCGCTGACCGAGGTGATCGCGCGAGAACTCGCCCCTTTTGGCATCACCGTGAATGCGGTAGGACCGACGCCGATCGAAACCGACCTGATCCGTTCGGTGCCAAAGAGCAAGATGGATCGCCTGCTGGCACGCCAGGCGATTCCGCGCTTCGGAACGTTCGCTGACGTTTCGAACGCGATCGATTTCTTCCTGCGGCCCACGAGCGACTTCGTGACCGGGCAGAACCTCTTCCTGGGTGGGGTATGAACGCGCTCGACGTCCTCGACGCGCGGTTCACCGCCGCCGGCGATGCGACTGCGCTGGTGATCGGCGGCGACAGATTTTCCTATGCGGAGCTGCGCGCCGAGGTCATGCGAGTCGAGCGGGTGCTCAGCGCGCAGGACTGCATCGCGGGAACCGTCGCCCTCGTCGCCGACTACTCCTTGCAGTCGGTCGCTTATCTGGTCGCGCTCTGGCGGCTGCATAACGTGGTCGCGTTGTTGAGCGGGCGTCAGGCGAATCAGGAGAGCGAGCTGATTTGCCTCGCCGAAGCGCGTTGGGAAATCCGCATAGACGCAGGAAAAGGCGTCGAACTCAGGCGCACCGGCGTCGCGACCACGCATGCTTTGCTCGCGGGGCTGAGCAGAAGGCGCGAACCGGGGTTCATCATTTTTTCCTCGGGCTCGACCGGACGTCCGAAAGCGAGCGTCCATCGGGCATGGCCGTTTCTGGACAAACACCTCGCGCCCAAACGGTGTCTGCGCTCGATTTCGTTTCTGTTGTTCGATCACATTGGCGGTCTGAACACGCTGCTTTATGTCCTGTTCAACCAGGGTACGTTGATCGTGCCCGCGTCCCGGCGCCCGGAAGTGGTCGCGCAGGCTATCGAAACGCAGCGCGTGCAGGCACTGACGACGTCGCCCACTTTTCTGAATCTGCTGATCTTTAGCGGGGCGCTTGAGCGTTTCGACCTGAGTTCGCTGCAGGTCGTGAACTACGGCACCGAGCCGATGCCCGAGCGCGTGCTGGAACGGCTCACGGCCGTGCTACCGGCAACACGCTTCTCCCAGGCGTACGGATTGACCGAGACGGGCGTCGTACCCACCCGGTCGGAATCGTCGAGGTCGAACTGGCTCAAGATCGGCGGCGCGGGATGTGAGGTTCGCGTGGTGGACGGCCTGCTCGAGATCCGTAGCGAAACGACGATGCTTGGCTATCTGAATGCCGAAAGCCCGTTCACCGCCGACGGTTACTTCAAGACGGGCGATGCAGTCGTGCAGAAGGGGGACCACTACAGGATCGTAGGTCGCCAGTCGGATCTGATCAACGTGGGCGGCGAGAAGGTGTATCCGGCGGAGATCGAGCATGTGCTCAAAGATGTCGACGGTGTGATCGACGTCATGGTGAGCCGCGCCGAGCATCCGCTTGTCGGTCACATGGTGGCAGCGACCTTCCGCCTCGCCGAAGTCGAAACGCTCGACACATTTCGTAAGCGGCTGTACGCGTTCTGCCTGGACAGACTCCCATCTGCCTGGATTCCTCGCAAGATTCGTATCACGACCGAGCCGCTGCACGGCGAGCGCTTCAAGAAATTGCGCACGCCGCTCAGCCTTGATTCACTTGCCAATGAAGAGGCCTGACGTCATGGACATGGAAGAACTACGGGTGGAACTTGCCGCCCTCCTCGAAGTGCCGGTCAGCGAACTGACCGACGACGCGTCGCTGCACCAGTTTGTCAACTGGGATTCGCTTTCGATGGTCTCGCTGATCGCAATTCTCGCTGGCGGCGGCTTGAACTCCGTGAATGTATCGAGGCTCGAGAAGCTCGACACAGTGGGCGATATTCGCGGCCTGCTCACGCCGGTTTGCGAGAGCACTGCGCGATGATCGTCTCGTTCGATCGTGTCCGCGTGTCCGCGATCACGGCCGCGCTACCCGCCGCGAGGCTCGACATGGCGAGCCTCGCCGACGAGCACGGAGCGCTCGAGGTCCGGCGCATCATCGAGAGTACCGGGATTCGCTCGGTGCGGGTGGCGGGCGGCCTGTCGACGGGTGATTTGTGCGAAGCGGCCGCGCGGCACCTGCTCGCCGAGGCGTGCGTGCAAACAGAGGCAATCGACGCGGTAGTCGTCGTCACGCAGACTCCCGACGATTTCATGCCAGGCGCAGCGGTTGGTCTGCAGGCGCGACTCGGTCTATCAGAGGAGTGCCTCGCGTTCGACATCGACTACGGTTGCTCGGGCTACGTGTATGGCCTTTTGCAGGCGTCGATGCTCGTGCAGGCTGGTTGCCGGTCGGTGCTGCTGTGCACGGGTGACGTCACTACCAAGCTGCTTAAACCCGGTGACCGTCACGTGCGGATGGTGTTCGGCGACGCGGCGAGCGCGTCGCTTGTCGAGGCGGGCGATGGGCGAATCGACTATGCGTGCCGTACCGACGGAAGCGGTGCGAGCCACTTAAAGACGCCGATTAACTATGCCAACGGTCCGCACGGCTCGGCGCGGGTCGGGCATCTCCATATGAGCGGCAACGAGGTCATGAATTTTGCGTTGTCGCGTGTGCCGCCGCTGATCGACCAACTGCTTGCGCACTGCGGTATCGACAAGGCTGCGCTCGATCTCGTGGCTCTCCATCAGGCCAACCAGTTCATGCTGCGCTACCTGCGCAAGATCATGAAACTCTCCGAGGAGCAGACACCAATCGGTTTGTCCGACGTCGGCAATACCGGGCCTTCATCGATTCCGCTGCTGCTGGCAGGCGGTCATGGCTTTGCTGGACGCTCGCTCAAGGAGTCACTGCTGTGCGGGTTTGGTATTGGCTTGTCGCTGGCGGCGGCGCGGCTCGATCTTTCTGCAACGCGCCTGATCGCGCCGGTCAATGTCGCCGCACCGCTCGTGCCTGACCACGTTGCCGCGCAGGTGCTCGTATGACAGGACCGGTGCTTTTCCATCGTGTCGCTGGCACGGGCCAGGACGCGGTGATGCTGCTGCCGGGTCTGCAGGCGGATCACCGGATCTGGCGGGCGGTCCTGTCCATTCTTGCGGTCGACTGGCGAACCGTGGCGGCAGACAACCGCGGCTTCGGACAAACCCGCTTCAACGGCGAGCCATTGTCGATCGAAGCGATGGCGCACGACGTGCTGAGATTGATGGACACCCTGTCAGTTTCACGCGTTTGTATCGCAGGACATTCAATGGGCGGAGCAATTGCCCAGTGGATCGCGTACCACCGCCCTGACCGTGTACGCGCGCTCGCGCTTTGCAACACGTTTCGCGCGATGCGCAGCGTCGAGCTCACGGCGATCGCCGATCGCCTGAAAGAGCCGTGTGACGCCAGAGACTGGGCGGATATCCAGCGGCGGCTGTCGAACCATCTGTTTACGCGCGGGGCGTTGCTCAGCGCGGCGGGCGCCGCAATCGCCGCGCAGCGTGCCTCCACAACGAATGCAACCCATGCCAGCGGCCTGCGTCGACAGCTCGAGGCGCTGCTGTCGTTTGATTCGCGAGACTGGGTCGGGCAGTTGAGCGTACCCACATTGATCGTGGATTCAGCCGCAGACCGTCCCTTCTTCGCGGACGAAGCCAGTTCGATGAGCAAGGCCATCCGCACGTCGCGGCGCGTCACGCTGCCCGGTGGCCATGCGAGCACCGTCGAGCAGTGGCGACCGCTTGGGCATTTGTTGAAGACGTTCTTTGGTGAGCTCGAGTACCCGAATCGAAGCCCGCGGTGGCGCCCATGTCCGGCGGTCAGGACGGCTGGCGGGTCCAGCGACCGCCCCGGAGCCGGCAGGTCTTGATGAACGTAACGCAGTCGTAGCACGGGCTTCAGACGCGCATGACCGTCTCGACGTCTTTTTAATCACTTTAAAGGAGCATTCATGTATCTGATCGTTTCCCAATACGTCGTGGAACCGGCCAAGGTCGATCCGCACCGCAAGTCACACTCGGAATGGGTGGCGAAGTACATCGGCGACGGCACGTTCATCGCAGCCGGCCCGCGCGAATCTAAAACGGGTGGCGTGATCATCGCGAAGGGCATTGACCAGACGACGCTTAACACGATCCTTGCCGAGGATTCGTTCGTCGTCCAGAAACTTGTGGAGATCGAGATCGTCGGCTTCGATCCGGTGTTCGCCGCCGAGCAGTTCCTGGCGCTCAAGGAGCAGTAACGAGCCCAGTACCGTAACCGGGTCTCCGGGTCGGCGCGAGCCCGGAGACGGACCGATCCCAGTTGCGCCACGGCGCGCCGGACACTACTCACGACTCACGAACAACACTCATCATGACGCACTCACGGACGCATTATGACGTCGTCGTTGCGGGCGCCGGCCCGATCGGGCTGCTGCTTGCCGCCAACCTGAAACGGCTCGGCCTGCGCGTTGCTGTCGTCGAGAAGCGAGCGACCCGCTCGACGCAATCAAAGGCGTCGTCGATGAACGCCTATTCTCTCGCGATCCTGCATGCGCTCGGTGTCGCGCCGCGCTTTCTGGCGGCTGGCAAACCGATCGAGGAGCTCGTGCTTTACTGGAACGAACGCAGGCTGGTTCGGGTGAACTACCGGAACCTGCCTTCGCGCTACCGCTACATCCTCGGCCTGTCGCAACCAGAAACGGAACAGCTACTCGAGGAATACTTCGTCGAACTCGGCGGCGATCTGCTCCGTTCGACCGAGTTACTCGGCTTTACCGAGACGGAAGATGCGGTGTTGCTCGAGACGTCGCCCGGACGGTCGCTGTCATGCCGTTATCTCGTCGGCTGCGATGGCGGGAAGAGTACGGTCAGGACCCTGCTCGGTCTCGACTTCGACGGGGTCGATCACGGCGTCGGATTCATCATGTTCGACAGCCGGATCGAGTGGGATGGCGATCTCGATCAGGTTCACTACTTCGTGAAGGAAGGTAGTTTCCTGATCGTCATTCCGCAAGCGACCGGTACGCACCGGATTATCATCAAAACGCGTGATGGCGAAATCGTGAAAGAAGACGAGCCTGGGAAGGCCGTCGCGTACCAGGCACTGGTCGACAAGTACGGGCCGCCCGGCATACGTGTCGAGGCTGTGCTCTGGGAATCGAAGACCCAGTACTACAACCGCCTTGCAGATCGCTACGATCATGGCCGGGTGTTTCTCGCGGGCGACGCGTGTCACCTGTTCAGCTCGATCGGCGGCCTCGGCATGAACACCGGTTTTCAGGATGCGTTTGGTCTCGGGTGGCGCCTCGCCGGCGTGATCAAGGGCCGCCTCAGCATGCGCGTGCTCGAGTCGTATACCGAAGAGCGTCGCGGCATCACGGAGCAATTGATAGCAAGCACCGACATCAATACGCGCCTCATCACACGGCTTGACAAGGGCGAGCACGGTCCGCTGCGCGACTGGTTACCGACGATGCGGAACCGGCCGCGGATCGCGCACGGCTTCCCCTACAATTTCTCGGGGCTCGGCCAGCGCTACGCGAGCGGTTTGATGCTCGCTGGCGGAGGCTTGGTCGGCAAGCTGGTGCCCTACACGGAGTTTCTCGCAGGCGACACGCGGATCAGCAGCTACGACCTGATTGATAGCGAGCACTTTGTGTTGCTGACCTCGGGCAACTCATCGCGCGCGATCGAGGCGCGGTTGTCGTCCAGTCAGCTAGTGAAGGTCGTCGCGATCGATCGCACAGCGGCGAACCTGTGCGCACTCGACAGGCTCGAACTCACCGGGCAGCACGCGCTACTCGTACGTCCTGACGGGATTGTGTGCGTTCAGGACGTCGTGACAAACGAGGCGGCATTCGCATCGTTCGTCGACGAGGTCTCACTCGAAACGGAGACCTCGCGCTGCGCCTGAAGGTGCCGTGACATGCGCCCGTCCGACATTCGTCAGGCCGCCATGCCGGCACGTTAACCGCACCGCGCCATCCACTTTCAATCGAGGATCAAAATGAAACCTCTTCTGGTGTTCGATCTTGACGGCACCCTGGTCGACACGGCCCAGGATCTCGTGGGAACGCTGAACGCACTACTAGGCGAGCACGATTTACCTCCCGTCGACCTGCGCGACGCGCAGAACCTGATCGGTCGCGGCGCCACGTCGTTGATCGAGCGCGGCTTCGGAGAGCATCTGCAACGCTATTCGACCGAGCAGAGACATGCGCTGCTTCAACGTTTCGTTGCCTACTACGAAGCGCACCTGCTGGACAACACCGTACCGTACGCAGGCGTGGCGACAATACTCGAGAAACTGCGCGAGCTCGGCTACGAAATGGCCGTCTGCACGAGCAAGGGTACGGGCCCCGCGAAGGCAATTATGGAGGGACTCGGAATCGCGCACTTCTTCTCAGCCGTGTGCGGAGGGGATTACTTCCCCGGTGTGAAGAAGCCCGACAAAGCACATGTGTTCGGTACGGTCGAGGCGGCGGGTAGAAATCTGGAACAGCGCGCGATCTTTATCGGCGATTCCGGCGTCGATGTAAAGGCGGCAAAAAACGCTGGCATCCCGCTTATCTATGCAACCTATGGTTACAACGACGTCGCCGCGGAGTCGATCGACGCCGACGGCGTGATCGCGGCGTTCGGTGAATTGCCGGACGCAATCGCAACGCTTGAAGCCCACATCTGATGCCCGCGTCGATTCGCTTTCCGACGACAACGATAAAACCCATATGAACCGCTTCAAGAAGATCAAACTGATTGCAGTCGATACGAACGGTGTGCTGCTAAAGGACACCTTCGGGATCACGATTAAACGGTTCATCGAAAGCCGCGGCGGCGTTTATACGGCCGAACTGGAACGGCTGGTGCTGGGCGCGCCGCATATCGCGGGCGGCCACATTATGGCGCTCGCCTGCAAATTGCCATGGACCGCGCAGGAGACCATCGACGCGTTTCTGGCCGAGCACAAGACATACACGCGCGACGATCCGGTGGTTGTCAATCCGGGCGTAGGCGATGCGCTCGCGTTGCTGCATGACACGGGTGTCCGGATTACGACCTACGGCGGCCGTCCCGAAGACTCCATGTTTGCCGAATTCCTGCATCCGTTTCGCGCGTACTTTGACCGCGACATCCCGTACGTCAACATCGATCAAATTCGCCCTGGCATGAAGGAGATCGTCAAGGAGCGTTTCGGTTACCACTTCGATGAGGTGCTGTTCATCGATGATCTTGGCAAGGTCGGCGAGGTGTGCAAGACGCTCGGTTGCGGATTCATCGGCGTGCCCGTGACCGATTTTCAGCGGCAATTGATGCAGGATGCAGGCGCCGCGCACCTCGTCGACTCCCTCGCTGAGGTCGGCGTAGAGCTACTCGATCGGATTGACAACGCGCTGTTTAACGGGCGCTTCTGGTGAAGGGGCAACTGCTGCGTGCAAGCCGTCCGCTCGCGGTGTCCGATGGGAACTTCAATTTGAGAGGTAGGTTCACATGTCCCAGCATGTTTCAAATTTATTGCCCGATGGCATTAACCGGACGCCGTATACCGTCTATACGGATACGGAATTGTATCGGCGGGAACTGGAAAGATTTTTCTACTCCCGGCACTGGTGCTATCTCGGGCTGGATGCGGAAATTCCGAATCCGGGTGATTTCAGGCTGACCGAAGTTGGCGAACGCCAGGTCATCATGACGCGACTCGAGGACGGTTCAGTCAGCGTGGTCGAAAACGTGTGTGCTCATAAGGGCATGCGGTTTTGCCGCAAGCGGGCGGGTAACGCAACCGAATTCAGATGCCCCTATCACCAGTGGAGCTACAACCTGAACGGCGACCTTGAGGGCGTGCCGTTCCGGCGTGGCGTGAAGCAGGGCGACCGCGTGAATGGCGGCATGCCTGCGGATTTTCGGCTCGAAGACCACGGACTCGTCAAGTTGAAGGTCGCGACGCGCGGCGGCGTGATATTCGGGAGCTTCGATCACGATGTCGAATCGCTTGAGGATTTTCTCGGGCCGGCAATTCTGAAATATTTCGACCGGCTATTTCATGGTCCGAAGCTGACATTGCTCGGGTACACCCGTCAGCGCATTCCAGGCAACTGGAAGCTGATGCAGGAAAACATCAAGGACCCGTATCACGGCGGATTGCTGCATACCTGGTTCGTCAACTTCGGCCTGTGGAGGGTCGACAACAAAGGCGAGATGGTCATGGATGCGCATCATCGACATGCCGCGATGGTTTCGACGCGTAGCGAAGGAGGGAGCGGAGCGGCAACGGAGGGCATCACGAGTTTCAAGAACACGATGGCGCTGAACGATCACCGGCTCCTCGACGTCGAGGCGGAGGCATGGTGGGGGAACTCGACCGTGGTCATGCTGACGCTGATGCCGAGCGTGATCATTCAGCAGAACGTCAATACGCTCGCCACGCGTCGGATTCACCCCGTTTCGCCCGGTGTGTTCGATTATGTGTGGACCCACTTCGGCTTCGAGACCGACGACGAAGCGATGACGCAGCGACGTCTGCGTCAGGCGAACCTGGTTGGCCCAGCCGGCTACGTGTCGGCGGATGACGGCGAGGTGGTCGAATGCCTGCAGCAGGCCTTTGCGGCGAACTCGTCCGGTTCGACCGTTAGCCTGCTCGATGGACAGGGCGCGGAAGAATATACCGGCCATATGGTCACCGAAACGCTCGTGCGCGGCATGTACGACTACTGGCGTCGCGTGATGGAGGAATGACGACAGTGGAATTCAAGGACTATCACGCGCTAATGGCGCTGTATGCCGACTATAGCGCCGCGCTCGACTCGGGTGACTGGGACCGTTGGCCGGACTTCTTCATGGACGACTGCCTGTACCGGATCGTGCCGCGCGAGAATCACGAGCAGAACCTGCCGCTCGCGCTGCTGGAACTCGAAAACAAGGCGATGCTCAAGGATCGGGTCTACGGGATCAAGGAGACGTTCTTCTACGATCCCTACTACCAGCGGCATATCGTGGACAACCCGCTGATCCGCGAGATCAATGGCGATGTCTGGACGGTGGAAGCCAACTACGTGGTGTTGCGCACGAAAACCAACCAGCTCAGCGAGGTCTATAACACGGGGCGGTATTTCGACCGGATCAGGAAAACGCCCGACGGTTTGCGGTTCGAAGCGAGGGTCTGCATCTTCGACAGCGAGCTGATTCCTAACTCCATCATTTTTCCGCTATGAGCACGTTGTTTGATGCATCGTGGGCGTTCGTCGCGCTGCTCGGCGATCTTTCCGGAGACAGCGTGACGGCGGTGACGGTCGACGGTCAGGAGGTCGCGCTGTATCGCCTCGCGGACGGAGTGTTCGCCACCGCCAACGCGTGCACGCATGGCAACGCGCGGCTGTGTGACGGATTTGTCGAGGCGGGCGAGATCGAATGCCCGCTGCACCAGGGCCGTTTCGATATCAGGACGGGCAAGGCGATGTGCCGCCCGCTCAGGGAGGATTTGCGGATCTATCCGGTGAAGCTCGACGGCGAGCGTATTTATGTCTGTCTGAATACCGCGTCGCCGTCGGCCGGATGACGCGGGCATTCCAGTCGGCGGCAGTAGGTCACATCATTCCAGTCAACCACTAACGAGTAAGCGGCGCTATTTTTATGAAGATCAATTTTTTGTGGATTTCCAGGGTCGTCGCATTGACGGCCGGCCTGGCGGGAGCGGTAGGGGCGATCGCGCAAGACACGATCAGGATCGGGGAGATCAACAGCTATCGGGCGCAGCCGGCGTTTCTCGAGCCGTACCGGCAAGGCTGGCAAATGGCGCTTGATGAAATCAACGCGTCGGGTGGCGTGCTTGGCAAGAAGATCGAGGTCATCTCGCGCGACGACAACGGCAATCCCGGCGACTCGATCCGCGCGGCGCAGGAGCTCGTGACGCGCGAGCAGGTTTCGCTGCTGTTCGGCGGTTTTCTGTCGAATACGGGGTTGGCACTCACCGATTTCGCGAAGCAGCGCCAGATATTCTTTCTAGCCGCCGAGCCACTGACAGACAAGATCGTCTGGGAGGATGGCAACCGTTATACCTATCGCCTGCGTCCGTCGACCTACATGTTCGTTTCGATGCTCGTCAACGAGGCCGTCAAGCTCAAGAAGAAGCGGTGGGCGCTCGTCTACCCGAACTACGAATATGGTCAGTCGGCGGCGGCGACCTTCAAGCGGCAGATGAAGCTCGCACAGCCCGATGTCGAGTTCGTCGCCGAGCAGGCGCCGCCGCTTGGCAACGTCGACGCCGGTGCGATTGTGCAAGCGTTGGCCGATGCGAAACCGGACGCGATCTTCAATGCGCTGTTTGCGGCCGATCTCGCAAAGTTCGTGCGTGAAGGCAATACGCGTGGCCTGTTCGAAGGACGAGAGGTGGTGTCGCTATTGACCGGTGAGCCCGAGTACCTCGACCCGCTGCAGGCCGAGGCGCCCGTCAATTGGCTCGTGACGGGCTATCCATGGTATGCGGTGTCGAGCGCCGAGAATCAACGCTTCGTCGATGCGTATCGCAAGCGATACGGCACGGCACCGCGCATGGGCTCCGTGGTGGGTTATACGGCGTTGATGTCGATTGCGGCCGGCCTCAGGAAAGCGGGTAGCCCGGAAACGAACCGGATGACGGCAGCGTTCAGCGGACTCTGCCTGGATTCGCCGTTCGGACCGATCTGTTACCGCGCGCAGGACCATCAGTCGACGATGGGTGCTTATGTCGGTCGTACCGCGCTCAGCGACGGTAAGGGCGTGATGACGAAGTTCGTCTATGTCAACGGTGCCAGTGTGCAGCCGTCCGATGCGGAAGTCAGGAAGCTGCGCCATGCGGACTGATCTGTGAGCCGGTCAGCGCGTGCGTGTTCGGTGTGAACCGCATCGTTAATCTCGCGCATGGTTAGTTCTACATCTTGGGCATTTATATTGCCAAAGGAGCCGAAGTGAATCGACGATTTTTTCTGCAGGCCGTGAGCATTTTCGGGCTGACTGCATCCGGACCGGCGGCAAGCGTTGCATTCGGCCAGAGCGCGCCGGCCAGGGTCCGGCCCGGTCCCGAAAGCGTGCTGCTCGTGGTGGATACGCAGAACTGCTTTACGCCGGGCGGCACCCTGGCCGTTAAGGGCGGGGAGCAGGTAGTCCCGGTGATCAACCGTATCGGCAAGGCGTTCGAGAACGTCGTGCTAACCCAGGACTGGCATCCACGCGGACACGTGTCGTTTGCGTCGTCGCACCGGGGGAAGAAGCCGTTCGATACCGTACACCTCTTCTACGGCACCCAGGTACTTTGGCCCGACCATTGTATTCAGGGCACCGAGGACGCCGGACTGCGCAAGGACCTCGATCTCCCTCAGGCGCAGCTCGTCATTCGCAAGGGCTATCACAAGGATGTCGATAGCTACTCCGCGTTCATGGAGGCAGACCGGCACACGTCGACGGGGCTGGGTGTCTATCTGAAGGCACACGGTATTCGGCGCGTATTTGTAACTGGGCTGGCAACCGATTTCTGCGTTGCGAACAGCGCACTCGACGCGCGAGCAGAGGGATTCGATGTCTACGTCATCGAGGACGCCACGCGTGCTGTCGATCTGAACGGATCGCTTGCGCAGGCGTGGGACGCAATGAGTCGCGCAGGCGTCAAGCGAATCCGGTCGGACGATCTCGTGCTGAGTTGAATGCATGATCGTTAACTCGTGGACCCGTCAGAAAACGCAATAACCCTGCGTATCAATGGTCTGCGATAAACCAGGAAACGCTCGAATTCTCAGAACGAACAGGAATGTGAATCGCTTTGTGTCCGACTACGTAAAACCATGAACAAGTTGACTCGACGTCCGGACATCGACGGACTCCGCGCCGTCGCCATTCTGTCGGTGATGGCATTTCACTTCAATCCACGATGGCTTCCGGGCGGTTTCGCGGGGGTCGACATTTTCTTCGTGATCTCGGCGTACCTGATCACGGGCATCATCCACGCGAGCCTGCTCGACGGAAATTTCTCGTATCGAGCCTTCTACGTGAGACGAATCAAGCGCATCTTTCCCGCGTCGATTCTTGTGTTCGGCGTCACCGCGTTTCTCGCAAGCCAACTGAACGGCCTGTTACTGCCGGACGCGAAGTACGTGCTGCTGTTCCTGTTTAACTACCATACGAGTAACTACTTCACCCAGAACAGCCAGACCAACTTCTTCCTGCATTACTGGTCGCTGTCTATCGAAGAGCAGTTCTATTTCATCTGGCCACTGTTGTTGGGGTTTGCTCTGTGGGCTAACGCACGCCTGTTCGGGCCGAATGCACGCCGAGGTTTACCGCGCGTGCTGCCACTGGCGATCGCCGTCATCGGGTTCGCGTTAGGCGAGTTTTGGGTTCACGATCCTGTCGCGGCGGGGACGGCCTATTTTTACTCGATGCCGCGGTTTGGCGAGCTGGCCATCGGCGCGTTCGCCGCACTGTTGCCGCGCTCACCGGGGCCCAGCAGGCTGACCGGCAACCTGCTAAGCGCGGCGGGCGCACTTGCGATCGCGCTCGCCTTCGTGCTCCTCAGCGAGAAAGGCTATCCCGGTGTTCGGGCACTCGTGCCGTGCGTCGGTGCCGCGCTGATTCTGTATTGCTGGAACCCGACCGGCGGCGTTGCAGTGGTGAACCGCGTTCTGGGTAGCCGTCCGCTTGTCCTTATCGGGCTCATTTCCTATTCGCTCTATCTATGGCACTGGCCAGTGCTGTCGATCATGCGCTTCTGGCTCGGGCAGAACGCGCTGCCCGCGTCGTACATGGCCATCGCGCTCGCGTTGATTTTCCTGCTGTCGATCGGGACTTACCGCTTTATCGAGCAGCCATTCATCCGTTCGAAACCGGGCTTCAAGGTCGTATTTCCCGCGTTTGTGAGTACGACGCTCGCGGGAGTCGTAGTGATCCTGATGATGACGGGCGTCGAAAACTACAACATTCCTCCCATGCTCGGAGGGGAGTTTACCAACGTCACAATCGACGGGCAGAACACCCATCTGACGAGCGGCTGGATAGACCCATGCTTTGACAAGACGTTTCGTGGAGCGACGAAAGACCTGATCGACAAGACCTGTGCGATCGGTGCCGCGAAGCCACCGTCGATCCTGCTGGTCGGCGATTCACACGGCGCGGCGATCGGCGCGTTCATGGACCGGCTGGGCCGGCGCGAAGGCTTCGCGTTGACGTCGTACGAAGTGGGCGCCTGTCAGATTGCCGAATGGGGGCTCGCGGCGCGAGCGCCCGGAGTGGTCCGAACGCCGGAACGCATCCAGAACTGCGAGGACATGCTGGCCTACATCAAGGCCAATCACCAGAAATACCAGGCGATCTTCGTCGTCAATGCGTTCAATCTGTTCGCGGGCGACTACAACGTGTTCTCGCATGCGCCGGAAGCGGCACCGGGCGTTCGCATCGACATCCTGCGGGAGATTGCGAAGACGACGCCGATCTATTTCTTTTATGACAGTCCGGTTATCGACCGCTCGATTCAATACTCGCCGTTCTTCGCATGGCTAAACGTCCCGACTGGCGGGTATCCCGTGAAAGACGGCGATCAGGGCAACCCGCTTATCGCGCGCGCCGTGGCGTCGATTCCGGGCGCGCACTGGGTCGATCTGGGCGATAGCTACCGTGCACTTACGAAGGATCACTTCGTCTACAAGGGCTACCCGGTGTATGTGGACAGCAATCATCTGAACGGCTATGGCTCGCGCTCGCTCGCCGACATCTTTATGCAGAGCGACGGCGCCTGTTTCATCTGCCGTGTTCTTTCGGCGCAGGCGTCCCGTTGACGCCGGCGCGCTGGATATCACCGCGGGTAGACCGGTGTTTCCTCAAACGGGTATGCGCGACGCTCGGTGCGTCGCTGGTCATGGCGGCTGCCGGTCTGCACGGCGCTGCCGCCCACGCCGACGAGATCTCGGTGACGCAGTGGGGCAGCAGCCTCTACGGGCTGCCGTACGCCGCGGCGATGGATAAGGGACTCTTCAGGAAAGCGGGCGTCGATATCACCGGCATTCTCACGTCGGGCGGCGGCGGCACGACGGCGCGCAATATTCTCGCGAGCAAGATGCCGTATGGCGAAGTCGCCGTGGCCGCGGCGCTCGCCGCGCAGCGTCAGCGGCACGACCTGGTGATCGTCAACGTCGGCACGCGCAGCGTCGCGGAAGCGTCGATGGTGACGATGCCGAACTCGACCGTTCACAGCGTCGCCGATCTGACCGGCAAGAAAGTCGCGATCACGTCGCCGCGCGGCGTGTCCGAAATGCTGCTGCTGATGGTCCTGAAGGCGAAGGGTGTCGACGCGGGCAAGGTGCAACGGGTCGCGTCCGGCGGCTACGTGAACGGGCTGACGATGCTCGAGCAGGGCGCGGTCTCGGGTGCCGTGCTGATCGAGCCGCTGTCGATCATCCGCCAGGACAGGTATCGCACCTTCTACCGCGCCGGCGATGTTCTGCAACCAATGACCACCTCGGTCGGCATCACCACGCGCGAATTCGCGAAGAGCCATCCTGACGAACTGCGCGCGATCATCGCGGGGCGACGCGCGGGTGTCGATGCGGTGTATGCCGATCCGGCCGGCGCGGCGAAGCTGCTGGAAACGAGTTTCAGGCTCACGCCTGACGTCGCGCGCGAAGCGGTCGACAACATGGTCAAGTCGCACATGTGGAGCACCGGCGAATTCGATCGCACCGAGCTCGACCGGATGACGGACGGCCTGAAGCTGATCGGCGAACTGGATGGCGACGTGGACTGGTCGAAGCTCGTCGACACGAGCTTCCTGCCCGCCGACCTCAAAGCGAGGAGCAAGCTATGAATGCGCTGAATGCGACGCCCGCATTGCAGATCGTCGAGACATCGACGTTGCGGGTGGCCGCGCCGAAAGGGGCGCACGTCGAACTGGCCGGCGTCACGCGCTATTTCAGCAAGAGCGGTTCAAAAGAGCTGTTTCACGCATTGGGGCCGATCGATCTCACGCTGACCAGGGGCGAGTTCTTTTCGGTGGTCGGACCGTCGGGCTGCGGCAAATCCACTTTAGTCGATGCGCTCGCCGGCCTCGTCAAGCCGAGTTCCGGCACCGTCACGTTCGAGGGCCTGCCGGTGAAGGGCGTGCCTGACGGCGTGGGCGTCGTATTCCAGGAAGACGCGTCGTTTCCGTGGCTGACGGTGCGCGACAACATATCGTTCGGGCTGCGCATGGCGGGCGTGGACGCGGCGGAGATCCGGCGCCGGGTCGACTACGCGCTCGGCTTCATGGGCTTGAAAGATTTCGCGGGGGTGTATCCGGCGCATTTGTCGGGCGGCATGCGGCAACGCGTGTGCATCGCGCGCACGCTGGTGCTCCAGCCGCGCCTGATCCTGCTCGACGAACCGTTCGGCGCGCTCGACCAGCAGACGCGTCTCCTGATGGGCGACGAACTGCTGCGCCTGTGGCGCGAAACCTCCGCGACGGTGCTGCTGATCACCCACGCGCTCGACGAGGCCGCAATGCTTTCGGACCGAATCGGCGTCATGTCGGCGCGGCGGGGTCCGTTTATCGATATGGTCGAGACCGGCTGGGCGCGCTCGCGCGACAGCCGTGTCGTCTCGACGCCGCGCTTCGGCGAAATCAATGCGCGTCTGTGGGAGAGGCTGCGGGCGGAATCGTTGAAGGTCATGGGCGCGCGCGAGGCACGCGAGTTTTAGCGGACGCGGGAGTTCGAAGTGAAAACCGAAAGTGTCGTACGGACCGTCGTCGTGGCAGCATTCTTCGCGCTCGTCGAACTGTTGTGCCGCACCGGCGTGATTTCCGCGGCGGTGCTGGTGCCGCCTTCCGCGATGGTGACGCACGGCATCGACATGCTGCGCGGCGGCAAGTTCGACCACGATATCGTCACGAGCCTGCTCGACATCGTTGCCGCATCGGTCGTGTCGGTGCTGCTTGGCTTCGTGTTCGGGCTCGTCCTGCACGCGCTGCCGTCGGTGCGGCGCCCGCTCGAGCCGCTGCTGTCGGCCTATTACGCGGTGCCGACCTTCATCTTCTATCCGGTCTTCATCGTGCTGCTCGGCGTCGGCTCGCTGCCGATCATCGCGGTCGCCGTGATGCTCGCCGTCGTCACGATGATTACGGCGACGCTCAACGGGCTCGACCGCATTCCGCGCGCGCTGCATGAGGGCGCCCAGGTGATGCGGCTGTCGCCGTGGCGCTCGGCGCTGCACGTCAAGCTGCCCGCGACGCTGCCGTACCTGTTCACCGGCGTCAAGCTGTCGGTCGCGTATGCGTTCATCGGCGTGATCGCGTCGGAGTTCATCCTGTCCGGATCGGGCATCGGCTACGCGATCGGTTATGCGTACAACAACTTCCAGAACGACGACATGTACTCGCTGATGCTGTTCGTTCTGCTGCTCGTCACGCTGGTCAACTTCGTGCTGAACCGGATCGATCACCGGTTCCAGGCGCGCCGGCAGCGATGACCCTGTCGACCACCGCGTGAGCTTTGGGAGCACCCGTCATGAAGCGTTTCACCGATTCGCTGCTGGTCGCCGTAGCGATCGTCGCGTGCTGGCAGTGTCTGCACTGGGCGGTCGGCGACAGCGCGATGGGTTCGCCGTGGAGCACCGTGCAGGCGCTGACCGGCATGCTCGGCACGGCAGCGTTCTGGGGCAATGTCGGCGAGACTGCACGCGCGCTCGCATACGCGCTGGTCATCGCGCTAGCAGGTGGCGTCGCGCTCGGCGTGCTGCTTGGCGTGAACCGTCTGTCGGGCCTCGTCGTCGAACCGATCCTGCTGAACCTGTATTCGCTGCCCAAGGTGACGCTGTATCCGCTGGTGCTACTGGTGTTCGGGCTCGGTCTGTCGGCGAAGGTTGCCTTCGGCGTGATGCACGGCCTGATCCCGATCCTGATGTTCACGATGAACGCGATCCGCCAGATGCGGCCGGCGTACCTGCGCGCGTCGAAGACGATGCGGCTGTCGCCGTGGCGCACGGTTGTCCACGTCGTGCTGCCGGCAATCTTCCCGGAGGTCGTCGCGGGCCTGCGGCTCGGTTTTTCGCTGACGTTGCTCGGCGTGCTGATCGGCGAGATGTTCGCGTCGCAACGCGGCCTCGGCTATCTGCTGACGAGCGCGATGAATCTCGGCGATATCCGCACGATCATGGCCGTCGCGCTGTTTCTGACCGTGTTCGCGCTGTTGTGCAACGGTCTGCTGACGATGGCCGACCGGCGCCTGAGGCATCGCTGAGCGGCTTTGCCCGATTGAATTCACCCCGTTAAAAAAGGTAAGGACACCATGTACGACGTATTCCAGACGGACCGCCTGATCGACCTGTGGTTGACCGAGGACATTGGCTGCTGCGACCTCACCGCGCAGTTGATGATCGACGCGCACGAGACCGGCGCGTTCTACATGAATGCACGCGAGCCACTGATCGTCGCCGGTATCGATGTCGCCGCGCGCGTGTTCCGGCGCTACGACCCAACGCTCGATATTGTTGTGCGCGTGAAGGACGGCGACAAGGTCGGGCCGGGCGCGGTGCTACTCGACGTGCGCGGCGTCGCGCGCAGCATACTGACCGTCGAGCGCACGGCGCTGAACATCGTGCAGCGGCTCTCGGGCATCGCCAATCTGACCGCGCAGTATGTGGCCGCCGTTGCCGGCACGCGGGCGCGCCTGATCGATACGCGCAAGACCACGCCGGGCCTGCGGATGCTCGAAAAACACGCGGTGACGTGCGGCGGCGGATTGAATCACCGGCTCGGTCTCGACAACGGCGTGATGATCAAGGACAACCATATCGCCGTGTGCGGCGGCATTGCCAAGGCCGTCCAGCGCGCGCGCCGGCAACTGCCGGTGCTGACCAAGCTCGAAGTGGAGTGCGATCGTATCGAGCAGGTCGACGACGCGCTCGAAGCGGGCGTCGACGTCATCATGCTCGACAACATGTCGGTCGAAGACATGACGCGCGCGGTCGAGCGGGTCGGTGGCCGCGTGCAGCTCGAAGCGTCGGGCGGCATCAGCCTCGCGACCATCGGCGCGATTGCGAAGACCGGCGTCGACTTCATCTCCACCAGCAAGATCTGCCAGGCGGCGGCGTGCGTCGACATTGGTCTGGATGAGGCGGCGTAGCCGCCATCACGGCGGGCGTATTCTTCGTGGTGGGGCCGAGCGGGGCCGGCAAGGACCCGGCGTTATCACCCGCGCCGCGCCACCATCTCCGACACGGTCTGCGCAGCCTGCTGCAGCGGCTCCAGAAACGCCTTCACCATTTGCTTCGCCGAATTGCGCTGGGCGTTGCCGCTGATGTTCATCGCCGCGATCACACGCCCCTGGCGGTTGCGAATCGGCGCGGACAGTGAAATCAGTCCGCCTTCCAGTTCCTGATCGACGATTGCCCACCCCTGGCGGCGCACCTGCGCGATCAGTTTCTTCAGCTCTTCCTTGTCGGTGACCGTGCGCGGCGTGTGTGCGTAGAGCGGCGCGGAGCTCAGCGTCGCTTCAAGTGCGTCGTCGTCGAGCGCGGCCAGCAGCACGCGGCCCATCGACGTGCAATACGCCGGCAAGCGGCTGCCGATCGACAGGTTGATCGTCATGATCTTGTGCGTCGGCACACGCAGAACATAGACGATCTCGGTGCGATCGAGCACGGCCGCCGAGCAGCTTTCGTGCACTTGCGCGGACAGGCCTTCCATGACCGGCTCGGCCAGATTCCAGAACGGCATCGAGGTCAGATACGCGAAGCCGAGGTCGAGGATCTTCGGCGTGAGGCGGAACAGGCGGCCTTCGGCTTCCACGTAGCCGAGCGTCTGCAGGGTCAGCAGAATCCGCCGCGCGCCGGCGCGCGTCAGGCCGGTGGCGGTGGCGACGTCGGTGAGCGTCTGTTCCGGGCGCGTGGCGTTGAACGCGCGAATCACCGCGAGCCCCCGGGCGAACGACTGCACATACGAGTCGCCCGGTTTGTCCGGGGCCGGATCGGCGCTGGCAGGAACGGCGGAAGACGGCGGCAGGGCTTGGCTCATGGACCTTGAAGGATGCGTTCGGGAAAGCGCGGGCGGCGCACCGCGCAAAGCCGTGACGATAGCTTAAGCCTTCTGTTTCGCCAACTTCGCGCTGGTTTCGAGCAAAAATCCCAGGGTTAGCGTGGATGCTCCCGGCAGACGGACTTTGTATGATGAGCCGACGACTTGATCCATCGGGGTATCGATGTTCGACAGGATCTTCCCCGGCAATCCACCCGCCGCGAGCGAAGTCAGCCCGGAGTCCCCGCCATGACCGCCACTTCACGCCGCGCGCTGCTCGGCTGCATCGCCGACGACTTCACCGGCGCCACCGATCTTGCCAACATGCTGGTGCGCGGCGGCATGCGCACCGTGCAGAGCATCGGCGTGCCGACGGCGGCTGAATCAGCCGACACTTTCGCGGCCGATGCGCTGGTGGTCGCACTGAAATCGCGCACGATTCCCGCCGCCGACGCGGTCGCGCAATCGCTTGCCGCGCTCGACTGGTTGCGCGCGCAAGGATGCCGCCAGTTTCTTTTCAAATACTGCTCGACCTTCGATTCGACCGATGCCGGCAATATCGGTCGGGTCACGGACGCGTTGCTGGACGCGTTGTCCGCCCAAGGCGGCGCGGGCGCATTGACGATCGCCTGTCCGGCGTTTCCCGAGAACGGCCGGACGATCTTTCGCGGCCATCTGTTTGTGGGCGATACGTTGCTGAACGCGTCGGGCATGGAAAACCATCCGCTCACGCCGATGCGTGACGCCAACCTGGTCAATGTGCTGCAACGGCAGACCCGCTCGCAAGTCGGTCTGGTGCGTTACGACACCGTGGCCGAAGGCGTGTCGGCCGTGCGCGAGGCGTTCGACGCGTTGCGCGGGCAGGGCGTGCGAATGGCGATCGCCGATGCGCTGTCCGACGCCGACCTCTACACGCTCGGCGCCGCGTGCGCCGAGTTCCCGCTGATTACGGGTGGCTCGGGCATCGCGCTGGGCTTGCCGGGCAATTTCCGCGAGGCGGGGCTGCTCGCCGATCACGCCGACGCTGCTGAGTTGCCGCGTGTGGAAGGCTTGTCGGCGGTGCTGGCCGGCAGCGCGTCGAAGGCAACCAACGCCCAGGTGGCGGCATGGCGCGAGACACGGCCCGCGTATCGCATCGATCCGCTCGCGGTGGCGCGCGGCGAGGCGGTGGTCGAGCAGGCGCTGGCGTTTGCCCAGCCCTACCTCGAACGCGCCGAGCCGGTGCTGATCTACGCCACCGCCACGCCCGACGAAGTCAACGCGGTGCAGCGCGAACTCGGCGTCAATCAGGCGGGGCATCTGGTCGAGGCCACACTGGCCGCGATCGCGCGCGGCTTGCGCGAGCGTGGCGTGCGCAGGTTCGTGGTGGCAGGCGGCGAGACATCGGGCGCGGTGGTGCAGGCGCTCGACGTGCGCACGCTGCGCATCGGCGCGCAAATCGATCCGGGCGTGCCGGCCACCGTCGCGACGGCGACCGATTCCGAACCGCTCGCGCTCGCGCTGAAATCCGGCAACTTCGGCTCGACCGATTTCTTTGCCAAAGCGTTGCGTCATCTCGACGGAGCCGTGTCGTGACCGGCAAGCCCGCTCTGCTCATCACGAACGAAGCCCGCGTGCGCGAGGAAATTTGCGCGACCGGCGCGAGTCTGTACCAGCGCGGCTACACGGTCGGTACGGCCGGCAACATCAGCGCGCGACTCGACGACGGCTGGCTGATTACGCCGACCGACGCCTGTCTCGGCCGGCTCGATCCGGCCGACATCGCCAAAGTTGATCTGGACGGTCACGCGGTGTCGGGCGGCCCGCCGTCGAAGACCCTGGCGCTGCATCGCGGCATCTATGCCCGCAACAGCGCGGCGCGCGGCATCGTCCATACGCATTCGACGCATCTGGTCGCGTTGACGCTGGCGGGCGTCTGGAGCGAGGCCGACGTGCTGCCGCCGATCACGCCGTACTACGTGATGAAAGTGGGCCACGTGCCGCTGATACGCTACCGTCGGCCGGGCGATCCGCAGGTGGCGGAGCAGATCGCCGCGTTGGCCGATCGGGTTCGCGCGGTGCTGCTCGAACGGCTCGGTCCGGTGGTGTGGGAGCGCTCCGTCGCGCAGGCCGCGTACGCGCTTGAAGAACTCGAAGAGACCGCGCGCCTGTGGTTGATGACGAATCCGCGGCCGGCGCCGCTGAGCGAAACCGCGCTCGACGAGTTGCGCGCCGTGTTCGGGGCGCGCTGGTAGTGGAAGGTGGCTCCAGCCTTAACCGAGCCGAGGCGAGTCGAACCGAACCGCGTCGAACCGAACCGAGCCGTACCGCTGTTTAAGCCATGAATCGAATCGCGCACGCGGCGCAGGTTTTCCCGCTCATGCCGCGCGCGCAGAATCCATCCGTTTTCCTGGAGTTGCTGTCATGCCCCGTTTCGCCGCGAACCTGACGATGATGTACAACGAGCACGCGTTCCTCGACCGCTTCGCCGCCGCGGCGAAAGACGGCTTCGACGCGGTCGAGTTCCTGTTTCCCTACGACTTCCGCGCCGACGAGATCAAGGCGCGACTCGACGCCCACGGTCTGACCCAGGCGCTCTTCAATGCGCCGCCCGGCGACTGGGCGGCGGGCGAGCGCGGCCTTGCGTCGTTGCCGGGCCGCGAGGACGAGTTTCGCCGCGGCATCGACACGGCGCTCGACTACGCGCGCGTTATCGGCAATCGCAAGCTGCATGTGATGGCCGGCCTGATCGGCGCCGATCAGCCGCGCGCGCAGCATCGCGACGTGTATCTGCGCAACCTCGCGCATACCGCGCAGGCGGCGCGAGCCGAAGGCATCCTGATCGTGATCGAGCCGATCAACCTGCGCGATATGCCAGGCTTCTTTCTGAACCGCCAGGACGACGCGCAGGCGATTTGCGCGGAAGTGGGCGCGCCGAATCTGAAGGTGCAGTTCGACTGTTACCACTGCCAGATTGTGGAAGGCGACCTCGCGGTGAAACTCAAACGCGACATGGCCGGCATCGGCCACATTCAGATCGCGGGCGTGCCGGAGCGCCACGAGCCCGATAGCGGCGAACTGAACTACCCCTATCTGCTGGAGTTGATCGACGCGCTCGGCTATGACGGCTACATCGGCTGCGAATACCGGCCGCGCGCGGGGACGTCGGCGGGGCTTGGCTGGCTCAAGCCGTATCTGGACGCCGCCGCCCGCTAACCGCGCCTGAACGACGACGCAATCCCGACGCACCCCGACGAAAAAAGGAAAACCGATCATGAAGGTTCTGATTACCGGCGGCGCGGGTTTTCTCGGTCAGCGGCTCGCCCGTGAACTGCTCGCGCGTGGTGCGTTGAAGGACGCGCAAGGCGTGCCGCAAGCGCTCACCGAACTGGTGCTGCTCGACGTGGTGCGCGGCGACGATTTCGGCGATCCGCGCGTGCGCACGGAAGTGGGCGACATCGCGGAGCGCAGCGTGCTCGAGCGCGCGATCGACGAGAAAACCACGACGATCTTCCATCTCGCCGCGATCGTGAGCGGCCAGGCCGAAGCGGATTTCGATCTCGGCATGCGGATCAATCTGGACGCGCCGCGCCTGCTGCTGGACATCTGCCGGCAGCGCGGGCATCGGCCGCGCGTGGTGTTCACGAGTTCGGTGGCGGTGTATGGCGGCGATCTGCCCGAGGTCGTGCAGAACGACACCGCGTTGAATCCGCAGTCGTCGTACGGCGCGCAGAAGGCGATCGCGGAGTTGCTGCTCAACGAATATTCGCGGCGCGGTTTCGTCGACGGCCGGGTGCTGCGGCTGCCGACCATCAGCGTGCGGCCGGGCAAGCCGAATGCGGCGGCGTCGTCGTTCGCGAGCGGCATCATTCGCGAGCCGTTGAACGGTGTAACGGCCGTGTGCCCGGTGGCGGGTTCGACGCGCCTGTGGCTGCTGTCGCCGCGCAAGGCGATCGAGAGCCTGATCGCCGGGCTCGAACTCGACGCCGCCGCGCTCGGCAACCAGCGGGTGCTGAATCTGCCGGGGATTTCGGTGAGCGTCGACGAGATGGTCGCCGCGCTGCGCGAGGTCGCGGGCGATGCCGTCGCTCAGCGGATTCTGTGGGAGCCGGATGCGCGGGTGGAAAAGATCGTCGGCAGTTGGCCGGGGCGGTGGGATACGTCGCGCGCCGAACGGCTGGGCCTGAGCGGCGAGCGCAGCTTCGCCGACGTGATCCGCAGCTATATCGCCGACGAGCGCATCGCGATTCGCTGAAGCGTGCCACGGGCCTCGTGTGGGCGGCGCCGAAGCAGACGCGCCGGCGCGAGCGCTTCAATCGTCTGATCCTTCGAACGACACGGGTCGCCCGGCGCAGATTCGCCGGCGCGGGACGGTCCGCGCTTGACATGGTTTCCGCCACGCGCCTATTATCGAGTCTGATTGTTCGATATATGACCTTGTGTTCGTGTAACGAACAAATTGCACATCGACCGGAGACATTCCTATGACCGAAGCATTCCTGTGCGACGCGATTCGCACCCCCATCGGCCGCTATGCGGGCTCGTTGTCGTCGGTTCGCGCCGACGATCTGGGCGCGGTGCCGCTCAAAGCGCTGATGGAGCGCAACAAGGAGGTTGACTGGAACGCGGTCGACGACGTGATCTACGGCTGCGCGAATCAGGCCGGCGAAGATAACCGCAACGTCGCGCGCATGTCGCTGCTGCTGGCCGGCTTGCCGAAAGACATGCCGGGTTCGACGGTGAACCGCCTGTGCGGTTCGGGCATGGACGCGGTGGGGATCGCCGCGCGTGCGATCAAATCGGGCGAGGCGGCGCTGATGCTGGCGGGCGGCGTCGAAAGCATGAGCCGCGCGCCGTTCGTGATGGGCAAGGCGACCAGCGCGTTTTCGCGCCAGGCTGATGTCTTCGACACAACGATCGGCTGGCGCTTCGTCAACCCGCTGATGAAGCAGCTCTACGGCGTCGACTCGATGCCGGAAACCGGCGAAAACGTCGCGACGGATTACGGCATCAGCCGCGCCGATCAGGACGCGTTCGCGCAGCGCAGCCAGCAGAAGGCCGCTCGCGCGCAACGCGACGGCACGCTTGCGCAGGAAATCGTCGGCGTGACGATCGCGCAGAAGAAGGGCGACCCGGTCACGGTGTTGCAGGACGAGCATCCGCGCGAGACCAGTCTGGAAACGCTCGCGAAACTCAAAGGCGTGGTGCGGCCGGACGGCACGGTGACGGCGGGCAACGCGTCGGGCGTGAATGACGGCGCGGCGGCACTGCTGCTCGCGAATGAGGAAACCGCCCGGCGCTTCGGCCTCACGCCGCGCGCCCGTGTGCTCGGCATCGCGACGGCCGGCGTCGCACCGCGCGTGATGGGCATCGGCCCGGCGCCCGCCACGCAAAAGTTGCTGGCGCGGCTGAACATGCGCCTCGATCAATTCGACGTGATTGAACTGAACGAGGCGTTCGCGTCGCAAGGTCTCGCCGTGTTGCGCGCACTCGGTGTCGCCGACGACGACGCACGCGTGAATCCGAACGGCGGCGCGATCGCGCTCGGCCATCCGCTGGGGATGAGCGGCGCGCGCCTGGTGACCACCGCAATGTATCAACTGCATCGCACGCAAGGCCGCTTCGCGCTGTGCACGATGTGTATCGGCGTCGGCCAGGGCATCGCGATCGCGATTGAACGCGTGTGACGGGATGACGGTTGGGGCGATGCGCGCCGTTTATCGAATGGAGGCCTGATTCGGGCTTAAGGCCCGTTTCGATTTTCAATTCGGCCGCGTCGCCCCATTCGCTTTTGATTCAATGTCTGTGCAGTATGTATTTAATGCTGGCTGGATATTTCTGCTGGCATCGAATACGATGAACGGAATCGGATAAAAACGCCGCGGCGGTCCGAAAGGGCGCCGCGGCTTGCCTTTCCAGCCCTTTGCGCTGGCTTGCGATCGACTTGAAGTCAATATTCAAACAATTGCGGCTTCCTGTCAGGCATGTACTATCATTCGCGCTGTATTTTTTTTAAATTGTCGTTCTGAAAAACCGGTATTCATGGCGTTATAAATCGGCATATCAGTGTGTCGAATCGCCGTTACGCCAGATCGAACAATTTCTCGAGGAGAGCGGAGATGAAGGCAGCCCTGGCCCAAGCCCTATCGGCAGCAGCATTCACGGTCGCGACGCTCGCGGCGAGTCAGCCGGCGTCGGCACAAGACGCGATGGCCAGCGCCGCGCGCGGTATCGTCAGCGCGGTGCAGCCGGTGCATGTGAAGGCGGAGATCGTCGGTATCGACCCGGGCAGCCGCACGCTCACGCTCAAGGGTCCGGGCGGCAACGCGGTCGTCGTGCTGGTGAGCCAGCAGGTCGCCGGCTTCGATCAACTCAAGGTCGGCGACCGGGTCGACGTGCTCTACAAAAACGCGTTGCTCGTGAAGGCCGACAAGGTCACCGGCAAAGACAACGGAATTCGCAAGCGCGTCGATACGCAGGTCTACGCGCCGGCCTCGGGCGGCTTCGAAGCGGCGCGTCAGATCGAAGTGCTCGCCACCGTGCAGAAGATCGATCACAAGAACCGCCTCGTCACGTTGCGCGGCGCGTATCAGACGCAAACGCTCGAGGTCGGTCCGGACGTCGATCTGAAAGGCGTCAAGGTGGGCGACACGATCCACGCGGTGTTCGTGTCGGCGGCGGCCGTGCAGGTGACGCCGCAAGAAGCGGCGCAATAAGCGAAGTAATAAGCGAAGCAATGAGCGAAGCAATGAGCGCGCGTCTCAGTTCGCCCGGCTGGTCGCGACGCTCATGCGAATCTGCGCGGTGAGCGCGGTTCGCAATGCATAGCGTTTGCGCTTCAACGCATTGCCGGTATCGGCGCCTTGATGCTCGGCCAGATAGCGCAACGGCGGCGCCAGCACGAACCAGCCGTTCCAGCGCGCGAGCGCGCCGCATTCGAGCGACAGGCCGTCATAGTCGGCGGCCACACGGCGTTTGCGCAGGCAGTAGCGCCAGTTCGCGTAGATGTGCGCCTGCTTCGAGACGATAAACGTGCCGCCCGCGTTGAGCGACGCCGCGACGCATTGCGCCAGATAGATCACCAGCACCTTGGGCCGCAGTCCGTGCCAACGTTTGGTCAGCGCGCGAAACAGCTCGCGGCCGTTGACCGTGCGGTCCGGACCTTGCACCGAGCCGATGCACAGGCGCGGCCGCCGCACTTTACCGCCGAGATACGCGAGGCTGAAGGTGCAGGACACAACGCGCTGGTCGCGTCCGTCGCGAATGCACAAGGTCCAGTCGCCTTCCTTCTGAAACTGCTCGATCGACTCCAGCGACACATACCAGCGCTCGCCGCCAATCGTGAACGACGCGATCTCCGCCGAACCGGTCGCGGCGATCCGCGCGGCGAGCAGCGGCACACGTTGCTGCGTCAGCCCATGATGATCCAGGCTCGCCGCCAGGCGCTCACGCGGACTGAAACGGCTGTGCAGAAATGGCCGGTGCATCCGTTCGAGCGCGGTAGGGTGGCGTTGCACCAGGTCGCGCAACGGCGAAATCGCGCAACGGTTCAGCCAGACCTGGGTTGAACGCCAGGACACCAGCGAGCGCAGCCACAGGCGGGCGCGCCGCCAACGGTGAAACAGACTGGTGCCGGGGTAGAGGGCGTGAGCGGCTTGCTGAATCGCCGTGAAGGAAGCCTGGACTCGCGTGAACCACGGCGAGCGGGCGGTCTGGTTGGAAACAGTCGTCATGGCAACTCCTAGGCCTATTTCAACCGGGGCGATGCTATCGGCGCGTTTCAGGCAGCCTTGTTGAATTGGTTGCGCGTTTGTCGAGTTTTGTCGTCTGTGTCGCATGATGTAGGGCGCATCAGCTATGCTGTGCGTCGGACGCGGCCTCCGACGCCGCCATTCATACCGTCAGCCCTGAACGATTCGCCCCATGCCCTTCCGGATACTGCTTGTCGAAGACGATGACCGCCTGTCCGAACTGGTCGCCGCCTATCTGCGCAAACACGAGTACGAAGTCGAAACCGTGCTGCACGGAAACGACGCCGTACCGGCCATTCTCAAGCGCCGCCCGGACCTGGTGATTCTCGACGTCAACCTGCCGGGCAAGGACGGTTTCCAGATTTGCCGCGAGGCGCGCGAGCAGTTCGACGGCGTGATCATCATGGTGACCGCGCGCGACGAGCAGTTCGACGAAGTGCTAGGCCTCGAATTCGGCGCCGACGATTACGTGCACAAACCGGTCGAGCCGCGTGTACTGCTGGCGCGTATCAAGGCGCAGCTGCGCCGTGTCACCGCGCGCACGCCGGAATCGGCCCAGCCCGAGGGCTACGTGTTCGGCAAGTTCGAGATCAACCGCGCGAGCCGCACGGTCAAGCTGCCGGACGGCAGCCTGCCCGATCTGACGTCGGCGGAATTCGATCTGTTGTGGGCGCTGGTCAGTTGCGCGGGCGAGGTGGTCAGCCGCGACGAGCTGATGCGGCAGTTGCGCGGCATCGAATTCGATGGTCTGGACCGTACGATCGACGGCGGCATCTCCAAGCTGCGCCGCAAGCTGCATGACGACGCCAGCACGCCGCAGCGCATCAAAACCGTGCGCGGCAAAGGCTATCAATTCAGCAAGCTGGCGTGGGACTAACAAAGCGGCGCGGCCGGCTTCGTCCCGTAATTCACGGAAATTTGACGCGACAAAAATCCACAGTCGCCTCAGCAAATCGACAGTCGCGCCAGCCTCGCGCGACTAGGATCGCAGACTTGTCCTTCGACCGGTTTCGCGATGTCTGCATCCGTCTCTCCTCTTTCCCGCCATGCCGTGCTGATGATTCACGGCCTGGGCGGTACACGTCATGATTTCGGCACGCTCGATCGCAAGTTCGAGCAGATCGGCTGCGACGTGCATCTGCCGTCGCTCCCGGGGCACGGCTCGAATCCCGACGCGTTGAGCGGCGTGACGCTGAACGACTACATGAAGCTGCTCAGCCGCACGTACCGCGAACTGCTGACGCGCTATGAACGCGTCGACGTCGCCGGTATTTCAATGGGCGCGTTGCTCGCGTTGATGCTGAGCGCGCGCGAACGGATGACCAACGGCCGTTTGATCCTGCTGTCGCCGCCGGTGTTCCTCGACGGTTGGGGCGGTTCGCGCCTGCAGCCGCTGCGCTATCTGCTGTATTGCGTGCCCGGCTTGCGGCATCTGATTCGCGTGCCGGAAGGCGAGCCGTTCGGTATCAAGAACGCGCGGATTCGCAACCTGATCCGCCGGCATTTGCAGAAGGGCAGCGGGGTTCATTACCCGTATGTGCCGCTGTCGGCGATCGAACAGGTCGACTGGATGCGCTTCGCGGCGAAGCGCGCGATGCGGCGTGTTACCTGCGAGACGCTGGTGATGCATTCGGAAGAAGACGAAGTGACGAGCATCCGCTCGGCGGAGTTCGTCTGCGACAATCTCGGCAGCCGTTCGGTGACGCTGGTGCGCTTGACCGACAGCTATCACATGATCACACTGGACAACGAACGCGATACGGTAGCGCAGCAAACCATGGCGTTCGTTCAAAGGGCGCCCATGTTGGCGCCGTAGCACAGAGAGAAAGATGCCACACCGAGCGGAGCCAAAAAAACTCAATCCCTACCGCTACTGCAAGTGGCGTTTGCTTCGTTTCCGTCGCTCATGGACCGACATTCGGGCCGATCGAATTCCGAGCTGGTCGCGTCTCTACGTACGGGTCTACACGCGTCTGCTGACACTCACCGTGCTCGTGCTGGCGTTCTCGATCACCACACTCGGGCTGGCGCTCAATAGCACGCCGTCGCTCTGGCAAACCTTGATGAATAGCCGGGTGCTGCTGCCTATCCTGATCGTTACGCTGGTGCTGCCGGCCATTACCGCCTACCGCTGGATGCGTCCCGTCTGGCTGGATCTGGTGATGGTCCGCGAACGCGCCATCGACTTCACCGGCGGCCGCTTCAACACGCGTGCGCGCGAGTCGTATAGCGTCATCATCGGTCCGCTGGCGCGCACGTTGAACGCGCTGGCCGAACGCATGGAACGTCTGATCGCCGCGCAGCGCGAACTCACCAACGGCATCTCCCACGAACTGCGCACGCCGCTGGCGCGCGTGCGTTTTGCGCTGGAGAGCCTGCGCGAACCGGCCTCCGCCGCCGAATATCACAGTGCGTTGATGAGCATCGACCAGGACGTCACGGAGCTCGACGAACTGATCGACATGAGCCTGACTTACGCGCGCCTCGAATACAGCTCGCTGCAATCGAACCTCGAAGCGACCTCGCTGGCCGCCTGGTTCGACAGTCAGATCACCGACGCGACCCTGCTCTACGCGGACAAACAGATCGTTCCGCACAAGGATATCGACGTCGCGTTGCGGGTGGTGATGGACAAGCGGCTGATGTCGTACGCCATGCGCAATCTGCTGCGCAACGCGAGCAAATACGCGCAGTCGCGCATCATGGTCGGCCTGAGCGCGCGGCACGGCAACGTGGAGATCTACGTGGAAGACGACGGCGCCGGCATACCGCCCGAGCAGCGCGAGCGCATTTTCAATGCCTTCGTGCGGCTCGATCGCCAGACCGGCGGCTATGGCCTCGGGCTCGCGATCACGCAGCAGGTGCTGCGCGCGCATCATGGCCGCATCGCCGTGACCGACCCGCAGACGCTGAGCGGGGCGCGCTTCGAAATGAGCTGGCCGGTCGGCACGGTGTGAGCTCCACGGCGCTGGCCGGAAAAGTGAACCCGGCCGGTACGACACGAACGCCGTGCAGGCGCGGCCACGCTCGACACGTCAGTACTTCAAGACGTCATCAATACGTGTGGCCGAGCTGGAAATAGAAGTTGCTGCGGCCACCCGGCGCGAACGCGACGCCCAGATAGATCGGTCCGAACGAACTGGTCAGCGCGGTGAAAAACGTCACGCTGCGTTTCAGCGATCCGCTGCCGAAATCGGAGTCGCGATTCCACACGTTGCCGGCTTCGACGCTCAATCCCGCGAACAGGCCGCGAATCGGCGACGCATTGAAGGTGGCGAGCTGGTTCATGTACGTGACCTGCGCGTACGCCATCGAGTTGCCGGATAGCTGGTCGGCAGCGTAGGCGGACAAATGCTGGAAGCCGCCCAACGTGAAGCCGAACGGATTGGTCAGATTGGTGCCGCCGAAATCGTTGCCCGCCTCGATACTCGCGTTGATGCTGTGGCGCCCATAGCTCGCCGCGACGATGGTCTTGGCGTACACCTCGGTGAAACTGTTGTCGCCCGCGAACAGCGAGCGCTCGGCGCGCAATTCGCCGAAATAGCCCTTGCGCGCGAACAGCGGATCGTCGAGCTGATCGATCACGAGGCGCGCGCGTACGCTGAGCTGCCGGCCGTAGATGTCGGGGAACAGCAGCGGCGAATTGGACGCGCTGTCGTCGAGCGGCAGATTGTATTCAGGTGTGGCGTAGCCGTGCGCGTACGCGATGCCGACCCGGAAGTCGCCCAGACGCGCGAGCGGCAGGCCGAGGTCGAGGCCCGCGCGCTCGGTCTGCAAGCGGTATTGCGTGACCTTGACGTTGCCCGGGTCGTCGTAGATGTTTGCGTAGCGGCGTTGAAACTCCACATACGGCGCGACGTAGTAGCCGAACGAACTCGACAGCGGCTGGCGCAGCTCCGCATGAAAGTTGAGCAGATCGCTGCCGAGGGTGCTGTCCACGCGTCCTTCGAGCCCGGACTCCGTCAGCCACGGACGGCGATAACCCAGATGCAGCCGGAAGCCGCCTTCGTCCGTCGAACTGCTCGACAGGCCGAGCCCGAACAGCAGGAAATTCGGTCCCCACATTTTCTCGTGCGCGTTGACCACGAGCTTGTGCTGATCGCCGTCGTCGACGAGTTGCTGGCTCACGCTGTCGAAGTCGCCGGCGGTGGTGAGCGAGAGCAGGTCCTTGTTGAGCGCGACGGGATCGTAGACGTCGCCGGGTTTGACGTGCAGCGCGTTGCGAATGCGTGACTGCGGCACCGCGCCGTGCGAGTCGATCTCGATCTGTGTGATCCGCACCGGGTGCACGACCGGCGTGCCATGGTGCGCGCGCCACGCGGCGTAATCGGCCGGCGACAGCGCGAGGTGCTGGAGTTGCGGCAGCATCGCGCGCGTGGCGGCGGCGCCCGCCGCGATCGCCTGGCTCGCGTTGGCGAAATCGGTGAAGCTCAGCGACCCCAGCGCCGGCTGGATCAATACGTCTTCAGGTTGCAACTGCTCGCGTTGTCGCGCGACGTTCTGGTGAATCAGAATGCCGATCATCTGCTGCATCACGTCGGCGGGCGACGCCAGTGCGTCGAGCGACCGCAGCGGCGAGCCGATGTCGACCGCGATCACCACATTGGCGCCCATGTCGCGCGCCGTTTCGATCGGCAGATTACTGACGATGCCGCCGTCCACCAGCGTGCGTCCGTCGATATCGGCGGGGGCGAACAGACCGGGCAGCGCCATGCTGGCGCGAATCGCCTGCGGCAGCGAACCATGGTCGAGCACGACTTTTTCGCCGGTGCGCAGGTCGGTGGCGATCGCGCGATAGGGGATCGGCAGGCGGTCGAACGAGACATTGCCCGGCACCGCCGAGGTCCAGTCCTGCAACAGCGCCTGCAGCCGGTTGCCCTGCACGAGCCCGACCGGCAGCCGGAAACCGTTCGCGCCGTAGCCGAGCGCGAGGCTGTTCACATACAGCCGCTCGTCTTCACGACGCGATTGCGGAAGATCGGCGCGGTCGGTGACGTCGAACGCGATATCCGCGAGGTTGACGCCCGCGAGGCGGTTTTGCATGTCCTGCGCGGTCATCCCGCTCGCGTAGAGACCGCCGACGACCGAGCCCATGCTGGTCGCGGCAATGCAATCCACCGGAATGCGATTTTCTTCCAGCACTTTCAGAACGCCGAGGTGTGCGTAGCCGCGCGCGCCGCCGCCGGACAGCACGAGTCCGACGGACTGCCGGCCCGGCGGACCGGCTTCGGCCTGGCAGGCGGAGTCGGCGGCCAGCGCGCGCTGGCTGAAAGCGGCGATCCCACACGCCAGCAACACGGCGGCGGTGCAGCGTAAATGAAGAGCGATAGGCCGGTGACGCGTGTCAGGCGCTGCTTGTCGTCGTCGGTGGCTGGCCAACACTCGGTTCATCTATTTCGGGATGGAGAGAAAACCGAGAGATTACATGGTTTTGCATCGGTAAAAACAGGGTATTTCGTGTAAGCGGGCGTTTACGGAAAAACGTAAGGGTCGCGCAGTCGATGCCGGCCGTGGCGACTCTCGATCTGCGCGCATAGCGCTCACGCCGTGTGGCTTGCATGGCGTTGCAGGGCGTTGCGATGCCGGGCGGCGCGGCTATCGGCGGGTACGCTCCATACGCTCCCGCGACCGCTCATCGCGCTGCGGCGATCTATGTCGGGATATGTCACGGCCTCGGCAAAATGCCCGCAAACCCTTGTCGCACGGGCTTCCTCCGTGGTGAAACAGGGCGACATATGTTCGTTGCTGATTAACCCGGGCCATCCTTCTATAGTCCGTTCGTCGCCACGCCGAAGTGACCGCAGTGGCCCGAATCCCAGAAGGACATACCGTGAAAATCCGTTCATTTGCCACGCCGGCCACTCCGGCCAACGCCGCCTGCGTTGTCTCAGCCACACCGCTTTCCTCCACTCGCCATGCGCTGCGCAAGCTCGTGCTCAGCGCCACCGTCGCCGTGCTCGCGTTAGGTAGCGCGTCGGCGTTCGCGTGGTCGCAGCATGGCACCGCGTACACCTCGCGCGGCACGTATAACGGCGCGCGTTACGGCTCGTGCGGCGGCGGCAGTTGCTCGCATGCGGGCGGCGTCGTCGGTCCTTATGGCGGTCTGGCCACCAACACCGGCACGGTGACGCGCAACGCGCCGGGGCAATTCTCGAACTCGGGCACCGCGACCGGACGCTACGGCAACTCCGTCCAGCATGCCGGCGACACCAATTGCGCCGGCGGCACCTGCGCGCATACCGGTTCCCTGACCGGGCCGGACGGTAAAACCGCCACCACGTCCGGCTCGGTGACGAAGACCGCGCCGGGGCAGTATTCGTCGTCGGGCTCGGTCACGGGGGCGAACGGCAACACGGTCGACCATTCGGCGTCGACCAATTGCGCCGGCGCGACGTGTTCGCGTTCTGGCACGGTGACCGGTGCGGACGGTGGCACGGTTAATCACGCCGGCACGGCCACGCGGGTCGCGCCGGGCGTCGTGACGACTTCGACGAGCGTGACCGGCACGCATGGCAATACGGTGACGTCGAGTGGGGCCGTGGTCGCGACGGGCGGGGTTGTCACGACGGGCGCGGTCGTTACGACGGGCGGCGCGACGGTGGTGGTTGCGCCCAAGCCGGTGGTGGTCGCGCCGCCGGTGGTTTATGTGCCGCCGCCTCCGGTGGTTTATGCGCCGCCGCCGCCGGTCGTCTACGTGCCGCCGCCCCCGCCGCGGGCGGTTTATGTCGCGCCGCGTGTCGTGTATGTCGCGCCAGCGCCGCGCCCAGTCGTGTGGGTGCCGGGGCACTGGATCGGTAATGTCTGGGTGCCGGCGCACTGGTCGTGAGGAGGCCGGTCATGCGAGTCAGAATCTTCACAAGGATGCTGTCATGCCGCGATCGGACGATGGGCGAGCGGCGTGCGGTTTCGCAGTCGCCCGTCGCGGTTCATGGGGCCCAAGCGATCCGCTCAACTCATGCGACTCATGCGGCCCACGCAGCCCAAGCAACCCACACGATCCGCTCCTGCCGCAAAGCAGCTGTATTAGCAACGATCGTCGTCGCCGCGAGCCTTGCGCTCGCCACGAGCCGCTACGTGGCAGCCCATGTCGATACCTCCCGCGAGCAGCGGGAAATACAAACCTCGCAGGATTGTTCGGCACGCTACGCCGCATTGCTCGATCTTGCCGAACTCGCCAGGCGTGACGGCAAATCGTCCGAGGTCGTGGTGCGCGGCCTGAGCGACCGCGCGGGCGCGATGAGCGCGTGTCTGCCGACCGTCCACGCCGCTCAGCCAGCCCGTCGCGCCGACGCCACAAAGAAAAGCGCTCCCGATTCCTGAGGGAACCCGGAGCGCTTGCAGAACAGCTACTGCTACTTTTCTACTTCTACTGCCAGATACCAAGCCCCTGGCTTAACGTCCCTGCTGCTGCAGATACTGCTTCACATCGCTCAGCGTCACGCTGCCTTTATGCCCGCTGTCGATCTGATCGAAGTGCTTGGCCACAAAACCCAGCCCTTGGGTTTGCGCCTGCGTCTTCGTGACCGCCGCGCCATTGCTCAGTGCCGAGTTGGCCCCGAGGCGCGCTTCAAGCCGTTGCTGGGCCTGTTGCTGCAGCGCGGTCCCGGTCGACGGCGCGACCGGCGCCGCCCGATTCTGCGGAAAGAACGGACCGTCGACGCCAAGCGCGCCGCTCGGCGGCGTCGCGGGCGCCACCGCTTGGGGCGGTAACGCATGCGCACTGCCGATCAAACCGGCGATCGCGAGCAACGGGGAGAGACGTCGCAACTGAGTGAAAAGAGACATGATGACTCACCTGAATTGAGTAATAGGGTATCGCGAACCGCGCATCTCGTCCGGCCGCTCAAGGCGACGGCAGTTGCGTGGAAGCGTTGGCGGTAGCGGTCGGCTCGCTGGCGGGACTTTCGTCGCGCCACGGGGCCGGCAGCGTCCACAGCGCGAGCGCGTCAGGCAACGGCGTGCCGCGGTAGAAGCGCACCAGATCGCGCTTCATCGCCGGACGGGCGGTGTCGTCCAGATAAATCATGTGGCCGCCCGGGAAGAAGTTGACCTGCAAGTCCGGATTGATGCCGGGCACCGTCTGCAGTCGCGCCAACTGTTTCTCGGTATTGAAGAACGGCGTCGCCAGATCGTGGAAGCCGTTTTCCGACAACACCTTCAGCTTCGGATTGAGCGTTAGCGCGCCGAGCAGATCGGGGATCGTGTCGGGCATCGCCTGGCCGTCGTGCGAGAAATTCCACACCTGGATGATGGCGTCGTTCAGCGGCATATACGTCGCGTTCGGCGCCGTGTAGCCGAGGTAGTCCGGCATCTGGGTCGCCAGCGCGTTGGTGAACGGCTGCGAGATCAGAATGTCGGACGGGTCGCCGTCGCTTGCCAGACGCGGATCCGAGTTCGGCAACGACACGCGTCCGTCATACCGGCCGATCGTCGTGCCGGGCAGCAGGCTCGTCGAGAAGCCATTGACGTTGAAGTAGCCTTGCAGCGCCTGCATCGTCAAACCGGACGGAATGGTCCACGCTTGCAGCGTCTTGTCGTTCGGCAACACGGGCTTGCCGAGCGCGTTCGGTGCGCCGAGCTGACTCAGCACCCACGACTGCGAGTAGCGTCTGAGCTTGCTGTACTCGGCGGTCACGAACAGACTGGTTTGCAGCGCGTAAAGGCCCTGGTTGACCGGCGCCGGCGACACCTGGTTGTAGTACGACGCAACCGCTGCGTAGCCCGGAAAATAGCCCGCCAGCGTATCCGTATCCAGCGCGAGCGCGCTGGTCGAATTGGTGATGGCGACGGCTTCGATCGCATCCGCGAAATAATTGAGAATCGCGGACTGCAACACGATGCCGGTCAGATGCACGCCCGACGATTCCAGCGCGAGCGCCAGCATGTCGGTACGCGGCGTCCCATACGATTCGCCGTACAGATAGATCGGCGAACTGCTGCGATTGTTGACCGTCAGATAGCGCTGAATGAAGTCGCGCATGATGTCGACGTCGGCGTCGGTCGTCCAGTACTTCTGGTTCGTATTCGGCAACACCGCTTCGGAGAGGCCGGTGCCCGGCGGGTCGATGAAGACCATGTCCGTGGTGTCGATCAGGCTGTCCTTGTTATCGACCAGCGGGTAGTTCGGCCAGTTGCCGAACACCGGATCGGGCGTGGACACGCGCGTCGGCGCGAACGAGCCGAGCCGCAACCAGATCGACGACGAACCCGGGCCGCCGTTGTAGACGAACGTGACCGGGCGCGGTGCACCGTTGGTGCTCGGCGCGGTGTAGGCCACGTAGGACATCGAGGCTTCGGGGTTGCCGTTCGCGTCGGCGGCGGTCAGGTGGCCGGTGGTCGTCGTGTAGTTGACCGGCGCTTTGCCCTGGGTCCACTGGTAATGCATGACCGCGGCTTTTTCCGACACCTGCGAGGGCGTGAGACCGTCCGTGGCGTTCAACGAATAGGCGACCGGATCGATATAGGTCTGATTGGCGGTCGACGCTTGCGACTGCGCGGCGGCCTTGGCATTGAGCTGCTGACTTGCGGGGGTTTGCTGCATGCTTACCGCCGCGCCGTTCGACGAACTGCCGTCGCCGCCGCCGCAGCCGCCGAGAAGTGTGATTGCAACCGCTAAAGTCCCTATGGCCGGCAGCTTGCGCTGGCGTAGAGGGGAGTTGCCTCTAAGACGCTCGTGTCGTTTCATCTCATTCCTTGGTGGATGGGTTCAGCTACCGTTTCACAAAGGTCTCTTCGCGGATGAATGTGCATTGAATTGGAATTATTTTTAATGCATCGCCGACGTGTAATAGTGAACAACGACAGACTCGAACAGCAACACGCGTCAATACCCACGGGCATTAAAAAATGCCCATGCTTATTGAATAAAAATGACTAACACTCTGAATGGGATAAGCCGGTTCTTTTCGGGAATTTTTTCCGTGAGTTCCGTTTGGTAAGAATTCGTAATATCAGCGGCAGAAGAAAAATAGGCGACGCGCTAGGGCCTTGTCAAGCATTTAGCGAAATTACGTAATTCGAATATCGGCGGCTTGAATTTAAAGGCGGGTAGGGTTTAGGCGAGGTGAATGACTGCGCGGGTTTGTTTATTACGGCTGTAAATATAATCGTTTGCTAAATGTAATTGTTAATTGACGCATTGCGTCAAATCGCATTCCATAAAAATCGTTCCGGGAATGGGATTGAATACGTAAGCGGGAATCGGCACAAAACCCAGTAACGCATAAAGCCGTTGTGCATCATTGCTTCGATTGCGCTCTACGCTTTATTGCGGTTCCTCGAGCACCAGCGGAAAGCGGATGTTGAACGTGGTGCCCACCCCTTCGCGCGATACGAAATCGATCTGCCCATCGAGCACGCGGCACAGCTCCTTGACGATCGCGAGGCCGAGACCCGTGCCGGGAATATCGTCGCCCGCGGCGCGTTCGAATTCGTCGAACACGCGGTCCGCATCCGCGGGCGCAATGCCTTCGCCGGTATCCGATACGCGGATCGACCAGTGGTCCGCATCGGCCATTGCGAAACCGAATTCGATTTCGCCGGACTTCGTGTACTTGGTCGCGTTGGACAGCAGATTCACCGCGATCTGTTTCAGCTTGAGCCGATTGGACGTGATCGCGGGCAACGCCGGATCGAAGGCCGTGCGCAGCTTCAGTGCTTTGGCTTCGATCAAAGGGCGCGACGCGGCGTCGAGTTCGTCGAAGAGCTCGCGCAGTTCGACGGTTTCGAGCGTGAGCGGCGCACCGTCGCCGAGCACGACCGAATACTCGACCATCTGATCGACCAGTTGCTTCATGTCGGCGGCTTGCCGGTTCGCCAGTGTCAACGCGGTCTCGGCTTTGGCGGGGGCGCGCGCGATCAATTGCAGCGCGATGGAAAACGCGTTCAGAAAGTTGCGCAGATCGTGAACCACGCTGCGGGTGATCTGCATCCGCGACTCGTACAGATCGCCCACGAGCCGCTGTTTCAGCGTGAGTTCGTGGTTGGCGCGTTCGAGCCTGCCGGTGTATTCGTCGATCTTGCGGTCGCGTTCGCTGACCACCTGCTTGATTGACGTGAGCGTGACCACGCTGAGCGCCTCGGCGATCAGACGCCGCGCGCGGCGTTCGTGGCGGCGCGTGAACGCGCTGTCGCGTTCGGCGAATTCGTCCAGCGCGTCGGCGAGCACCTGATGAAACAGATCGAGTTCGCGCACCAGTTCTTCGATCCGGTAACCCTGGCGCCAGCGGACCATGCCGTGCTTTCTCGCGTCGCTTTCAATGCTCGACTCGACGAGTTCGAGGTCTTCGATGTCGAGCGCGGTGCAGAGTCCGTCGAGAATGTCCGGCAGATGGTCGGCCAGTTGCTGGTAAGTGAGCTTGTCGGCTTCGACGAGTTCGACGTCGCCGAATACGGCTTTCATCCATTGCTCGGTGAAGCGGGTTCGTTCGGTGCGAACGAAGTCGGCGAAATTGCGCAGCGGGCTAACGAGGGTTTCGGCCATGGCACGTTTCAGGATGAAGTTTCTACAACCTACAAAGGCTCGAACCACTCCAGACGCGCCGAACCGGAAACCGGCGCCCGCGCTCCGCGAGAAAACACGCTGTTGGCTGGAGTGAATGAGAAGCTTGGCCGGCGGGCACCGTGCTTTCCGAACACGCCGAAAGCCTGCTGCCGCGGCCAATAATCCGCCTCATTATCACCGCAATTGCGGATCGTGGAACAGCCCTTGCGTGACGGTGGATAGATGATAAAGATGTTCAAACCGGCGACCCCTGATGCATTCAATCCTGTTGGTGGACGACGAGCCGGAAATTCTGGCGGCGTGGCGCCTGATTCTTGAAAACGAAGGTTACGAAGTCGGTTGCGCGAGCAACGGAGTCGAGGCGGTCGCGCGCGTGGCATTGCGGATGCCCGACACGCCCGATCTGATCATTACCGACTGGATGATGCCGCTGATGGACGGCGCGGAACTCTGCCGCCGTCTGCGCGCAATGCCGGAACTCGCCAACGTGCCGATTCTCGTCCACACGGCTGTGCCGCCGTCCTCCGACGGCCGCGACAAACATTGGGACGCGTGCCTGAGAAAGCCGGTCGGCGCGGATCTGTTTTTGACCACCGTGGCGCAGCTTTGCAAGCAGCGGCATTGAAGGAACGGGCCTTGCGGTGGGAGCGGCGGCTTGCCGTTTGCCGCATCGCCCAAGTCTGTTCACGACCATTCACTCCCGTGACCCGCCTTCACAAAATCGACGAACACGCGTAGCGGCGCGGGCACATGCCGGTGCCCCGGATAGTAGAGAAACGGCCCCGAAAAGCTCGGCCACCACGACTCCAGAATCGGCTCCAACGCACCGCTGTCAAGCTGCGGACGCAGCCAGTCTTCGAACAGATGGATCACGCCCACGCCGGCGACCGCTGCGCTGATCGCCAGATCGAGCGCCGCGCCCGGACGCACGAGCAGCGGCCCAGTCGGATTCAACTGAAGCGCTTCGCCGTCGCGCTCGAAATGCCACATCGGAATCGCGCCGCCGGCGAATTGGCCGCGCAGGCACGCATGCGCGAGCAACTCGCGCGGGTGCTCGGGGCGGCCGTGCTCGTCGAGATAAGCGGGCGCCGCGGCGGTCGCGAAGCGCTGCACGCGCGGCCCGATCGGCACGGCGATCATGTCCTGTTCGAGCCGCTCGTCGTAACGAATGCCCGCGTCGCAACCAATCGACAGCAGGTCGACGAACCCGTCCTCCACCACGACCTCGACGCGAATGTCGGGATACGCCTTGAGGAAGGGCACGATCACCGTGGGCAGCGTAATGCGCGCGGCGCTGGACGGCACGTTCAGCTTGAGCGTGCCGGTCGGCTTGTCGCGAAAGCCGTTCAGCACGTCGAGCGCGGCTTCCATTTCGGTGAACAGCGGCGTCAGCTTTTCGATCAGGCGCAGACCGGCTTCGGTCGGCGCCACGCTGCGCGTGGTGCGGTTGAGCAGGCGCAAGCCGAGTTTCGCTTCGAGACGCCGCACGGCAATGCTGAGACTCGACGCGGACACGCCGCCGATGCGCGCCGCGTCGCGAAAGCCGCCGGCCCGCGCGACGGAAACGAAAGCGGAAAGATCATTTAATTCCATGGTGGCTGTGCATATTTTTGAACAACCCGTGCACGTTATGCCTATTTATTTGACAACACAACCCGGTGATACTGCGGCTTAACCCCACCCATTCAAGGAGCGCACCATGTCCGACCTCAAGACCACCGACACTTTCCCGCTAGCCGGACGTCCCGTGCGGCGGATGGGCTACGGCGCGATGCAACTGGCCGGTCCCGGCGTATTCGGGCCGCCGAAGGATCGCGAGGCGGCCGTCGCGGTGCTGCGCGAGGCGCTGGCAGCGGGCGTCAATCACATCGATACGAGCGATTTTTACGGGCCGCACGTCACCAACCAGATCATTCGCGAAGCGCTGCATCCTTATCCGGACGATCTGGTGATCGTCAGCAAGCTCGGCGCGGTGCGCGACGACAAGGGCGGCTGGTTGCCGGCGATGGAGCCGCAAGCGATCGAACGCGGTCTGCACGACAACCTGCGCAATCTCGGGCTCGACGCAATGGAGATCGTCAACCTGCGCATCATGGGCAGCATTCATGCGCCCTCCGAAGGCTCGATCGAGAAAGAGGTCACGGCGCTGGCCGAACTGAAACAGCGTGGCCTGGTTCGCCATATCGGTTTGAGCAACGTGACGTCGGCGCAGATTGCCGAGGCGCAGCGCATTACGGAAGTGGTCTGCGTGCAGAACCACTACAACCTGGTGCATCGCCACGACGACGCCCTGATCGACGAACTGGCGGCGCAGGGTATCGCGTATGTGCCGTTTTTCCCGCTGGGCGGCTTTACGCCGATTCAGTCGTCGGCGCTGTCGGACCTCGCGAGTACTTTGGGCGCGACGCCGATGCAGGTCGCGCTGGCCTGGCTGTTGCAGCGCGCGCCGAACATTCTGCTGATTCCCGGCACGTCGAGCCTTCAGCATTTGCGCGAGAACCTGCAGGCCGCGCATTTGACGCTGAGCGATGAGGTTCGCGCCGAACTCGACGCGATCGGCCGCGCGAACGGCGCAGCGTAAGCTTAGGCATCAAGGCGCGGCGGAGAACAGCCTCCGCCACGCCTCACGTGGTTCTCACCGCACCCGCACCCACTTCGAATCGCATCGAGCTCCTGGCACACGCACCACGCCCGCTAGCCGCATCGCGCCAATCGCCCGCTCACACCCGCCATTGCGGCGGTCGACCCGACCCCATGCGCATTCCTGCGATTCTGGAATGGTAGATTGGTCCGCGCTTAATCGGGGGCAAACTCTATGGCGGTGGGCTCAAACCAGTCGGGCGGTGGGTTTCCCGCGTTGACCAGTATCCGGTTCATTGCCGCTTTCGCGGTCGTCATCTCTCACTTCTCGGAACGCGACCTGCTGCCATTGCCGGCTGCGTTGTTCAATTTCATCGACGGCGGCCGCTCGGCCGTGTCGCTGTTCTTCGTGCTGTCCGGTTTCATTCTGACCTTCACGTATCGCGACAAACTGGCCCACGGCGGCGTGCGCTCGTTTTACGAGGCACGGGTCGCGCGCATTTATCCGATGATCCTGCTCGGCCTGCTGATGTGCGTGCCGGTTGTGATCTACCTCGTGCTGAATGACAATCCGCAACTCATGCTGGAGTGGTACGCGCTGAAGGGCGCGATCTATCCGGCGCTGCTCGTCAGTCTGATCGCGCAGTTGCTGTTGCTCAACGGCTGGCTGCCGTTTTCGGCCATCAATCAGCCATGGAACGGACCCTCGGATAGCGTCTCCTGCGAGGCGTTCTTCTATCTTCTGTTTCCGTTTCTATTGCGCCGAATGACGACGATGAGCGCCGCGCGAATCGGTTTGATCGCCGTCGCGATGTGGCTCGTGACCGGTGCGTGGATAGCGTTGTTGCAAAACTTCGTACCGCTGTCGCGCAGCGCCGCGATGATTTACGCGATGCCGGTCACGCGGCTCGCCGAGTTCGTGATGGGTATCGCGGTGGCGATCTACTATCTGCGTCTCAGAGCGAGCGGCAGGTCGCAGCATGGTAAAGGTATCGTGCTGATCGGCGTGGCGTTGAGCGCGATCTTCATACTCAGCGTGTGGCGGCCGATCTGGCCGGCCTACTATCTGGAGTCGCCGTTTTACGCGGCGTTGATACTGGGACTCGCGTTGCTGGAGCGACCCGTGTTGGGCCTGTTGAGCTGGCGGCCGCTGGTGCGATTGGGGGAGGCGAGTTATTCGTTGTACCTCACGCATTTGCCGCTTGCGCTCTGGTCGGTGATGCTGGGTTTCGGGCCGTCGAACGGCTGGATCATGATTCCCGTGAGCGTGCTGATCAGTCTGCTGTGCTTCCGCTTCTATGAAGAGCCGATGCGTCGGAAGATCAAGACGCGCTTTGCCAGTCAGAAGACCGCTCGACTGCCCGCGGCGGAGTCGGGGCAGACGGCGGTTTAAGCGCGGCGTGGTCACGTCTCACGCTAAACAGCCTAAGGCCGGTAGCGCAACGCGTCGATCAATACCGCGAGCGCGCGCGACGACTGCCGGCGGCTCGGGTAGTACAGGTGATAACCGGGGAACGTCGGACACCAGTCCTTCAGCACCGCTTTCAGCCGCCCCTCGGCGACATGCGGCCGCGCCAGTTCCTCGGGTACGTACGCAAGACCGCAGCCCGTCAACGCCGCGTTGAACATCTGCTGCGTGCCGTTGCACGTCATTTGTCCTTCGACGCGCACCTTCAGTTCGTGCCCGGCCTTTTCGAATTCCCACGCGTACAAACCGCCATAGGTCGGCAGCCGCAAGTTGATGCAGTTGTGCCCGGTCAGATCCTGCGGCGTCTTCGGCCGCGCGCGCTTTGCGAAGTAGGCGGGCGCGCCGACCACCGCCATGCGCATGTCCGGCGCAATGCGAACCGCGATCATGTCTTTGGCCACCTGGTCGCCTAGACGGATACCCACGTCGTAACGTTGCGCGACGATATCGGTCAGCCCGAAATCCACCACCAGTTCGATCTTGATGTCGGGATAGTCGGGCAGCAGTTGCGCGAGCTTCGGTTGAAGAATCGTGTTCGCCGCGTGTTCGTCCGTCGTGACGCGGATCGTGCCGGCCGGTTTGTCGCGCAATTCGCCCAGCGCCGCGAGTTCCTCGTCGATTTCGTCGAAGCGCGGCCCCACCGCGGTCAGCAAGCGCTCGCCGGCCGGCGTGGGCGACACGCTGCGCGTCGTGCGGGTGAGCAGGCGCAGACCGAGCCGCGTTTCGAGGCCGCGGATCGTGTGGCTCAGCGCCGATTGCGATACGCCCAGTTTCGCCGCCGCTTTGGTGAAGCTGCGTTCGCGGGCGACCGCGATAAAAGCCAGCAGGTCGTTCAGATTGTCGCGTGCCATTCATGAATCTCACTCATGGGTGTTTGCCGATTCTACCGTCTAGTCGCGAGCCGCCGCAGCGCTTAAATTGAAGGTCTGATGCAACCGGATCGACGTGAGGCGCGGCTTGCCCCACGCATCGATGCCGATGCTGCTTCTTAACCGAACCGAACCGCACCAAATCGAACTGGAGAATCTTGCATGGCGAACGAACCCAACACCGCGCACAAAGCGTTCGGCGATATCGCACCCGCGCTGGCGGACTACACCGACAAGGTGCTGTTCGGCGAGGTCTGGCAACGGCCGGGGCTGTCGCCGCGCGATCGCAGTCTCGTCACCGTGGCCGGCCTGGTGGCGATGTATCGCAGCAACGAACTGCCGTTTCATCTCGGCAAGGCGCTCGACAACGGCGTGTCGCGCGACGAGCTGATCGAGTTGATCACGCACCTCGCGTTCTATTCGGGTTGGCCGACCGCCAGCACGGCGCTCGGCATCGCGCGACAGGTTTTCGCGAGCCGCGACGCTTGATCATCTGATCGCCCGATCGCCGCTCGGGCGCGTCGCTTCACAGCGTATCGAGCCATGCAGGCGCCAGGCATGGCGTGACAGGAGAGCAAGGAATGGATTACCGGTATCTGGGCCGCAGCGCCCTCAAGGTTTCGCCGTTATGTCTCGGCGCGATGATGTTCGGCGGCGAGACCGACGAAGCGACGTCGACGCGCATCATCGACAAGGCCTACGATCAGGGCGTCAATTTCATCGACACCGCGGACGTGTATCACGCGGGACGCTCGGAAGAAATCGTCGGACGGGCTATCGCGCCGCATCGCGATAACTGGGTGGTCGCCACCAAGTTCGGCTATCCGGGCGGGCAAGGTCCGAACGAACAGGGGCAGTCGCGCAAGTGGATCATGCAGTCCGTCGACGCGAGCCTGAAACGGCTCGGCACCGACTACATCGATATTCTGTACTTTCACCGCGCGCTGACCGATGCGCCGATGGAAGAGGCCGTGCGCGCGATCGGCGATCTGATCCGTCAGGGCAAGATCCGCTACTTCGGCGTGTCGAATTTCCGTGGCTGGCGTATTGCCGAAATCGTGCGACTCGCTGATCAGCTCGGCATCGACCGACCGGTCGCGAGCGAGCCGTTGTACAACCTCGTGGACCGTACCGCGGAAGTCGAGCAACTGCCCGCCGCGCATCACTACGGTCTGGGCGTCGTGCCGTACAGCCCGCTCGCGCGCGGCGTGCTCAGCGGCAAATACGCGGTGGATACGCCGCCGCCGGCCGACTCGCGCGCGGGCCGCGGCGACAAGCGGATTCAGCAGACCGAGTGGCGTCCCGAGTCGTTGCACATCGCGCGGACTATCGCCGATCACGCGAAGCAACGTGGCACGACCTCGATCGCGTTCGCGCTTGCGTGGGTGCTGAAGAACCAGATGGTCAGCAGCACGATCGCCGGTCCGCGTACCGAAGCGCACTGGGATGGCTACATGGAAGCCCTGAAACTGCAACTCGGCCCCGACGACGAGGCACTCGTGAATAGCCTCGTACCGCCTGGCCATGCGTCGACGCCGGGTTATACGGACCCCGGCTATCCGATCGAAGGGCGGCGCGTTGCGTGACCGTGTCTCATGACCGTGTGAGGCGCCTGCGAAAACCGGCGCCTCACACCGAAGCCGCGATCGTGTCCCGTAGCCACCGATGCGCGGGATCGCGATGCACGCGCTCATGCCACAGCATCGCCATCTCGTAGCCCGGCACCTCGACGGGCGGTTCGACCATTCGCAGCGCGCTGTTTTCGCGCACCAGCCGCGCCGGCACCATGCCGACCAGATCGGTGCTCGCGAGCGCCGACACCATGAACAGAAAATGCGGCACGGACAGCACCACGCGGCGCGTGAGGCCGATCTTCGCGAGCGATTCATCCGTGACGCCGAAGAATCCGCCGCCGTCCGGCGACACGATCACCTGCTCCAGTTTGCAGAACTGCGCGAGCGTCGGCCGGCGCTTCAGACGCGGGTGGCCGGCGCGGCCCACCAGCACGTAGCGCTCGGCGAACAGCACGCGACGGCGCAAACCGTCGGGCGCGCCTTCGCTGGTATGGAAGCCCAGATCGATTTCGCCCTGTTCCGCCAGGCGCATCAGCCGCGGCGGCACTGCTTCGACGACCGCCAGACGCGTGCCCGGCGCGGCCGCTCTCAACGTGGCCAACGTGGGGAGGATGATGGTCGATTCGGCGTAGTCGGTGGCGGCGATTCGCCAACTGTGAGTGGCTTCGGCCGGATCGAACGGACTCGCCGGCGCGACCGCGCGTTCGAGTGCTTCGAGCGCCTCGCGCAACGGTTCGCGCAACGCTTCGGCCCGGGCAGTGGGACGCATGCCGCGCGGTCCCGGCAGCAACAGCGGGTCGCCGAACAGATCGCGCAATTTCGCGAGATGCACGCTGACCGACGGCTGCGAGAAGTTCAAACGTTCGGCCGCGCGCGTCACGTTGTGCTCGGACAGCAGCACGTCGAGCGTGACCAGCAGGTTCAGATCCAGCCTTCTAAGATTAACCACAGCAATACCTAATATATTGGGAATTCATTTCCAATATACCGGAGCGGAATCTATCGTGGTTTCTTTTAGCCACGAAGGCACGATCATGAACGTTCTAATTGTCTACGCCCACCCGGAACCCAAATCGTTGAATGGGTCGCTGAAGGACTTTTCAGTCAAACGTCTCGAAGACGCGGGGCACACCGTACAGGTCTCCGATCTCTATGCGATGAACTGGAAAGCGCCGCTCGACGCGCACGACAGCGTCGAGCGCCAGGCCGGCGAGCGCTTCGATCCGTCGCGCGAGTCGAAGCATGCGTATGCCAATGGATTGCAGAGCAAAGATATCGAACGCGAGCAGGAGAAGCTGAAGTGGGCGGATGCCGTGATCCTGCAGTTTCCGCTCTGGTGGTTCTCCATGCCGGCCATTCTCAAAGGCTGGGTGGAGCGCGTTTATGCGTACGGTTTCGCGTATGGCGTCGGTGAGCATTCCGACGTGCGCTGGGGCGAACGCTATGGCGAGGGCATGTTCGCCGGCAAACGCGCGATGCTGGTCGTCAGCACCGGCGGATGGGAGTCGCACTACAGTTCGCGCGGCATCAACGGTCCGATGAACGAGTTGTTGTTTCCGATTCAGCACGGCATTCTGTATTACCCCGGTTTCGACGTGTTGCCGCCGTTCGTGATTCATCGGACGAGCCGTGTCGACGCAGCGAAATATGCGGAGGTGAGCGACGCGCTCGGTCAACGCCTGGACGCGCTGTGGACCACCACGCCGATTCCGTTCCGGCCGCAGAACGACGGCGCCTATACGATTCCGGATCTCACGTTGCGGGCGGACATTGCGCCGGATCGGGTTGGGTTTGCGGCGCACGTCGAATAAGGCGCCGTAGTGCGATGCAGCATGGAACCGCTGTCAACGCCCCAAGCTGACGAGGCCGTAGGGTTGGCTGAAATATGGTTGTAAGTCCTCCTTGCTAGAGTCGGCGACAGAATTTTGCCGCCGGATGCCTGACGTGTTCGTCGAACACCTCAGGCCACTTCGTTGCATGGGATCGGAGTCAGCGCTAGAGCGCTAGCGCCGGTCGACACGAGAGCGACAAACCATGATTCAAGCGCGTACGTTCTGGCTCATTCTGATGCTGCTCGTCACGGCCCCCGCATGGGCGTTTCAGTCGAGGGTCGTGACCATTCCGAGCGCCGCCATGCACAAGTCGCTCGAAGCGACAGTGGTGCTGCCCGATCAATACCGGCGCGGCAAAGCGGCCGACCGTTTCCCCGTTGTCTATCTGCTGCACGGCTCGGGCGGCGACTACACCGACTGGACCAGCAATTCCCACATCGGCAAACTCGCCGACCGCTACCACGTGATTCTCGTGATGCCCGACGGCGGCCACGAGAGCTGGTATATCGACAGTCCGGTCGATCCGCGCAGCCGTTACGAAACCTATGTAGGCACCGAAGTAGTCGGCTATATCGACGCTCATTTCCGCACCATCGCAACACGCCAGGCGCGTGCGATTACCGGCTTGAGCATGGGCGGTTTCGGCGCCTTGCATATCGCGTTGGACCGGCCGGACGAATTCGGCGCGGCGGGCAGTATCAGCGGCGCGGTGGATCCGCGCGGCTGCGAAGACGAGCCCGGCATCGACGATGTGTTCGGCGATCCCACCCGGCATGCGGACTTCTGGAACAACGAGGCGATCGTCGCGAACGCGCGGACCTTCGGCAACGCGCATATCGCGCTGACGATCGATTGCGGCGTGAACGACTCGCTCGTGCAATCGAACCGCATGCTGCACGCGCGGCTCGTCGAACTCGGCGTGCCGCACGATTATGCCGAGCGGCCCGGCGGCCATACGTGGACTTATTGGGCCAATGCGGTGCAGTACCAGGTGCTGTTCTTCTCCGGCACGTTCAAACGGAACGGAAGCGCCGCGGGCAGCGCTGCGGCCTGATGTCGAACGGTTGCGGCGCCCGCATCGCGCAGGCGCCGCGCCCGCATCTCAATCGATGCCGTGAAACACCGCGTCGTCCGGACCGAGATAAACCGGCGGCCGCCACGCGGCGTCGCGCATGGAATGCTGGACCAGTTTTTCGACACCCAGCAGCACCGCGAAAATCGCCATCCGCACCGGAATGCCGTTGTCGGTCTGGCGGAAAATCGCCAGCCGCGAATCGTGATTCAAATCCACGCTCAGATCGTTCGCGCCCGGCCGGCTGTCGCGCGGCAGCGGATGCATGATCAGCGTATCGGGGCCGCACACGCTGTCCATTAGCGCCTGGTTGATCTGGAAGTCGGGTGTGTAGCCTTCGAACGATTCGTCGGTGAAGCGCTCTTTCTGAATCCGCGTGGCGTACACCACGTCGGCGCCTTGGAGCCCGGTGCGCAGGTCGCTGGTCTGTTCGATCACGTGGCCGTTGCGTGAAATCTGCTCGATGATGTAGCTCGGCATTTCCAGCATGGGCGGCGAGATCAGCGTGAACTTGATGCCGCGGTACAGCGCCAGCAGCTTCACCAGCGAGTGCACCGTCCGCCCGTATTTCAGGTCGCCGACCAACGCGATATGGGCGCCGTCGACGATCTTGCCCAGCCGCGAAAACTCGCGCTGAATCGTGTAGAGGTCGAGCAGCGCCTGGCTCGGGTGTTCGCCGGGACCGTCGCCGCCGTTGATCACCGGCACGTTGGTGGCGCGCGCGAATTCGGCCACCGAACCTTGCTCCGGGTGACGGATCACCAGTGCGTCCACGTAGCCGCTCATCACGCGGCTGGTGTCGTAGATCGACTCGCCCTTTGCCATCGACGAAAACGTGAAACCCGTGGTGTCGCACACCGAACCGCCCAGCCGGCAGAAGGCCGCGCCGAAGCTCACGCGGGTCCGCGTGCTGGCTTCGAAGAACAGATTGCCGAGCACCGCGCCTTCCAGCACGCGCGAGATTTTGCGGCGCCGCGCGATGGGTTGCATGATGTCGGCCACTCGAAACAGCGCCTCCACCGAATCGCGCGAGAACTGATCCACCGACAGCAACTGCGCCTTGCCCTCGAACAGCATCTGACTGGCGAGCGACTGCGAATCTACGCTTTGCGTATATTTATCGCCCGGTTCGCCGTGCACCACGATTTCCGACACGAAACGCTCGACGATCTCCGGCATGGCGCGCGATTCCTGCGAGTCGTCCGGCAGCAGCCACGTGTCCAGCGCCCGTTTCGACACACCGATACGGCTGGCGAAGGTATCACGGGTCATGTTCAGACGACGCATCGCGTCGCGGAGGAAGGCTTGCTGCGGGACGCTCATGAGGGCACCTGTCGGGGAAAGGGAGGGCGTGGCGGATGTACGCGGTGCGTATATTAGTTTCCCTGCCGCAGAAGTCAAGCAATTTTGCGATGGGTTTTGCCAAGCCGCGCCGGAGGCGGTTACACTGCGCTTCATGCATGCCGCCCTCACGCTCCGCCCCTGTTCGTCGACCGTCGCCCGTCTCGCTTTCGCGAGCGTCGTCGGTGCACGTGCGCGTCGCTTGAGCCGTCGGGCGGTTCGCGCGTTGGGCCGTATTCCGGCCGTTAGCGCCAAAGCCAAAAAACAGCCGCTCATCTGACCGGAGCACGCTGTTCCGTCGTCAGATGTGCGACGGAACAGCGGTCAAGCCACCCCGGCATCTCCCTGTTTTTCCTCCTTCGCACCGCTGCACGGAATCGATACGGTCGTCATCGAGGTAAAGACATGTCTATTTTTTCGGGTATCTGGGTTCCGCTGATCACACCGTTTGCCGACGGCGCGGTCGATCACGCCGCGTTGCGCGCGCTGGTGCGCCGTTATGCCGAAGCCGGCGTCGCCGGGTTGTGCGCGCTCGGCACGACCGGCGAACCGGCCACGCTCGACGCCGCGGAACAGGACGCCGTGCTGGCGACGATTCTCGACGAGGCGCAAGCGTACGCGCATGCCCACGCCCATGCTGCCGCGCAGCGTCGACCGCTCCCTGTGCTGGTCGGTGTATCGGGCAACCACACCGCCAGCATGCTCGAGCGCATCGAGCAACTGAACCTGCTGCCTATCGCCGGTGTGCTGATGGCCGCGCCGTATTACATCCGGCCGTCGCAGGCGGGCATCGTCGGGCATTTCACCGCGTTGGCCGACGCGAGCGAAAAGCCGGTCGTGCTGTACGACATTCCCTATCGCACCGGCGTGCGGCTCGAACTGGACACGCTGCTGACGCTCGCCGCGCATCCGCGGATTCAGGCCGTGAAGGATTGCGCGGGGTCGCTCGATACCACGCTCACGCTGATTCGCGACGGCCGCCTGCAGGTGCTCACCGGTGAAGACATGCAGATCTTCAACACCTTGTGTCTGGGCGGCAGCGGGGCGATCGCGGCGTCCGCGCATGTGCGCCCGGAGCGCTTCGTCGCGCTGTACGAGGCTCTGGCGGCGGGCCGTCTTGCAGAAGGCCGGCGGATGTTTCACGCGCTCGCGCCGCTGATCCAGGCGCTGTTCGTCGAACCGAATCCGGCGCCGGTGAAGGCGCTACTGGCCGCACAGGGATGGATCCGCGACGAACTACGCATGCCGATGACGCGCGCCGGCGCCGCGCTGGCCGAGCGGCTCAGGGCGCTGGACGCGGAACTGGAAGTGGAAGTGGAATGGGACGTGAAACTGGCGGTTTAAATCGTCCCCGGCAGCGACTGCCGTTGCGTCGATCCGTCATGACCCAGCGCCTCGCCGCGGGCGCTGTGCAATTCACGTTCGACGCGCGCCAGCCGCGCGTGGGCGAGGCGGTCGATGGCGCCGCGGTCGAGCGTGGCAAGCATGTCGCGCTCGACCACCAGCAGTTTGAACGCCAGCACGATCAGTCCCGACGCCAGCAGCAGATCACCCGCGAACACCACCGCGTATAACGCCGACGTGGTTTGCGGATTGCCGAGCAGCAACGACAGGTTGGCGCGATCGAGCAGCACGAGCGTGAGCGGCACGATCGCGTTGAGCATCGCGATCACGCTGCCGATCACCACGATCAGCCGCGCCGGCCCGAGTTCCGGGCGACGGCGGCGGCACACCTCATACAGCGTCGCGGCGCGGCAGGGCAGGAAAAACAGCGTGAGCAGCAAGGCGCGTAGCACCAGCGGCGCCTTGAACTGCAACGCGCTGCCGTACAGCACGCAGAACAGCGCCGAAATGGCGAGCCCGGTGCGCCAGAACGCGGCGCTGCCGAACAGGTCGCGCGTGCCGGCCCAGATCAGCAGCCGGCTCTGCAGCGCGAGCGTTGCGGTGGCGACCAGCAGCAGATCGCTACGCCACGTGAGATGCAACGCGAAACACGCCGACGACGCGGCGAGCAGATAGAAACCGATGGCCCAGAAGCGGAACGCGCCGACCCGCGTGAACATACGTGACAGGGCGGTCGTGATGAGCGCGCAGCACAGGAACGTGATCAACCACAGCGAGGTGAACGTCGCTACATCGAATTTCATGAAATCTCCAGCACCTGAGTTGCTTATTGTTCTTCATTCGTGGAACGACGGTTTGTTACTGGCCGCGACGCAACGTATTTCAGAAGAGTGACAGGCTCATGCGGCCACCATGCGGTTCTTGAGCAGATCGCCGAAGTCGTCGGCGCTGAGCGGTTTGCCGAGCAGGAAGCCTTGCATCTCGTCGCACATCATTGCCTTGAGCATGTCCAGTTGCGATTCGGTTTCGACGCCTTCGGCCACCACGTCCATTTCCAGCGAGTGCGCGAGCGCGATGATCGCCGACACGATCGCGCTGCCTTCCGGGCCGTGTTCGTCGAGCCCGTTCGTGAAGAAGCGATCGATCTTCAACTGCTTGACGCGAAAGCGCTGCAGATAGGCGAGGCTGGAATAGCCGGTGCCGAAATCGTCGATCGCGATCTCGAAGCCGCTCGCCTGGAATTCACGGATCATTTCGATGGTTTTGGGCGCGTCCTGCATGGCCACCGTTTCGGTGATCTCGAACATGATCTGCTCGCAGGCCACGCCTTCGGCCTCGACGATCTCGAGCATGCTGGCCACCAGATTCGGCTGCATCAACTGGCGCGGCGACAGGTTGATCGCCACCTTCATTGACGGCAGGCCTTGCGCGACCCACACGCCAATCTGCCGGCAAGCCTCGCGCACGACCCAGTAGCCGATCTGCACGATCTGGCCCGAGCGCTCGGCGATCGGAATGAATTCGAGCGGCGCCAGCGAGCCGAGTTGCGGATGAGTCAGACGGATCAGCGCTTCGGCGCCGACCAGCGCGTCGCTGCCGCCGTGAAACTTCGGCTGGAAGTGCAGCGAGAAATGGCCGGCGGCGAGCGCGTCGTGCAACGCGTTCTGGATTTGCAGCGTGCGCGTGACGGCTTCGTTCATGCTCTGTTCGAAGAAGCGATAGGTGCTGCGGCCCGCGCGCTTGGCCTCGTACATGGCCGCGTCCGCGTGCTTGAGCAGTTCGTCGACGGTGTCGCCGTCGTACGGATAAAGCGCAATGCCGATGCTCGGCATCACCTGCAGCGGTTGCGAGTCGCCCCAGGCGCCGTTGCGCATCCGTTCGAGCACGCCTTCGGCGAGCGTGCCGGCGTCTGCGCGCGAACTCAGGTTCTCGGACAGCACCACGAATTCATCGCCGCCCAGTCGGGCCACGGTGTCGCTCGAACGCACGCATTGCAGCAGGCGCTGCGCGAAAGCGGTCAGCACCTGGTCGCCGGCCGAGTGGCCGAGCGAATCGTTGATGGTCTTGAAACCGTCGAGGTCCATGAACAGGATCGCGAACACCGTGCGCTGCCGGCGCGAGTTCAGAATCGCGCGCTCGATGCGCTCCGTTAGCGTGCTGCGGTTCGGCAGGCCGGTCAGCGTGTCGATGGTGGCGAGCCGCACGATCTGGCCGTTCAGATTCGATACCGCGCCGACCAGGTAGGTGGTGCGCGCGTCGAAACGCGACAGGATCAGCGTGACGATCAGAATCGCAAAGGTAAGCAGAATCACCGAACTGGCAAGCCACGGCGCGTTCAAGCCGTTGGCCGCGCCGCACACGGCGCCCAGCGGAATCTCGGCGGCGGCCATGCCGGCGTAATGCATGCCGCTGATCGCGACGGCCATTACGAGCGCCGCGCCCAGACGTTTGAGCACCACGTGGCCGGCGTTTTCGTTGCTGAGCGCACGCGCTATCCATAGCGCGGCGGTCGAGGCGCCGACCGCGATCGCAAGCGAGCCCGTGAACCAGGCCGGCTGGTAGTCGATGCCCGGTGACATCCGCATGGCAGCCATGCCGGTGTAATGCATGCCCGCGATGCCGCAGCCCATCAGCACGCCGCCAGCCAGCAGGCGGGGCGCGGTGAGCCGTTCGAGGGTGGTGACGTAGAGCGCCAGATACGACGCGCCGATCGCCAGCCCGAGCGAACACGCGGTGGTGGCCAGATCGTAGCCGAGCGGAATGGGCAGCGAGAACGCGAGCATGGCGACGAAGTGCATCGACCAGACGCCGACGCCAAGTGCCGCGGCGCCGCCCAGGCGCCACGCATGCCGCAGACGTGCCGACGCCAGCAGGAAGATGCGGCCGGTCAGATCGAGCGCCGTGTACGACGCCAATGTCGCGACGACGAACGAGATACCGACCAGCCAAAAATTGTATGAGCTCTGCATGTTAAGTCCAACCGCTGCGAAGGAAGCGGCTGAACTTGTTATCGACAGATCGTGGCGTTTATTTAATTGATTTTCAATATGTTAGGCATTGGTTGCGCCAATCTCGCCGATGCGCTCGGGTTGCCCGGCGTCTCAGCTTCCGAAATACGGCATGCAGTAGCTGTTCGGACCCACGCAATTGTTGTTCATCGCATGGCTTGAACGCCGTCCGGATTCGGTGCGAGTCGTCGAACCGCCTACGCTGCTTGTCGCGACCATCGCGACCTCGGCGCTGACTTTAGCTTCGGCCGCCTGGATATCTTTGGGATACGCCTGGTCTTCACCGGTGGACGGCGAATAGCCGGCCTTTTCTATCTGAACCAGCTCGGCGCGAACTTCGGCGCGGGTGAGCGGGGCGCTGGTTTGCTGGGCGAAGCCGCACAACGGGATGACGAGAAAGCTAGTCGCAACGACGAGGGAAGCGAGGGATTTCATGGCAACTCCTTTGAACGCCGGGTGGCGAATGAATGTAGGAAAGACCGACGCGATCAACGCTTGCCGCCGGGTGGGTTGTCGGCCAAGCGATGCACGAATGTCGAGCCGGTCGGATACGAACGAAGCGCATGAACAGCGCTTTCGCAATCCAGCTTGTCCGCGTTCGTATTCGACCGTGCTGTAAGAAGCTTAGGGGCGGCGACCTGTCCAGGCCATTCTGCGAACGTGTAGCGCGGCACGATCCTTCGATGGGGTCACCCATACCAACGTGGAGGTAGGCGCTTGTCGGCCAGCATGACGAGACACGTATTGCCGGCCGTGCGTGGCAGCAACCCCATACCTTCGTTCAGGGGACGCTGTCCCGTCGAAGAGGACAGGCCTCAGTCGTCATGATGTGATTTGAAAAATGTCTACGTGGAGGTGCCTGCCGACGCGCCCTGACGTCTGGCTCCCGACGTTTTCTCGAAGAGCAGGAAGCTCGCTGTCAAAAACGTGCTGCCGATGCCGACCGCGAGCGGGAAATGCCAGTCGGCACGCGTCATGACTCGCGGAAGGAGGCCAATGGCCAGTGCGGGGATCGCATGCAGGCGAGTCGCGCGCAGCATGACGACGCCGAACAGCATGGTCAAGACCGTTGAGGTAACGCCTGGACCAAAGGTCGCCAACGCGGCGACGCCGGCCGCCGCCGCGAGCGTGCATACCGCGGGCAACAGCACCGGTCGCTGGGCCCAGGGACAAACGTCGGCATGCGCGAACATTTCGAAGGCAATCACGACGAGTGGCGGGAAAAATACCATTCTCAGTCCGGTCGCCATCGAAAGCAGATACGCGGCGCCGAGAAACACGACATAGAACGGCACCCACCTGAACTGTCCGGGCAGCGATTCGATTTCGTCGTCGACCCGATCGGCGGTGCTTGGCGCGGCGTGCGCGGCTCCTTTATCGAAGAACCTCCGGTACGCCGAGGACAGGATGGCAAGCGCACCCGTGCCAAGCAGAATCGCAAGCGGATACAGCCAGCTTTTCTCGCCGAGCGAGAGTGCGAGAACGCAGGCCGAGATGGCTGGCGCAATGGGCGAGCGCGTTAGCTTGAGAACGACGATCGCCCCGACGATGCAGATCGCCATGGATACAGCGGAATACGGCAGATAGCGCGTGACGAACACGCCCAGCACGGCGGTAAGGGCTGGAGAGAGCGCGAGCATCCAGGGCGCACGAGCCCAGGTGCCGCGCGGCCGCAGGAATACGTCGTAGGACAGTGCAGCTAATTCGGGAAAAAGCAGCAACGCCATGCCGGTCGCCGAGGCGGCGCCGGCGATCCCGCCCATGAAGCAGAGCGAGATAAGCACGGCAGACATGATGCGGCGAGATTCGGGAGTTCTCATGTAACAGACCTATGTTGTACGGAGTTCCATCGGCAGGTCAGGCGGGGAATAGACCTTGCCCTAGACCTTGTCGGCTGAAGTCGTCCCCATGGTAGAGGCATTGGCTTTGTGCGAATATTCCCCATCACTGCGCACCCTCCTTGAGAAAATGCACCGATGTTCGATTGGGAAAACATGCGTCATTTCCTCGCGCTCGCCCGCATCGGGACGTTTTCGGGGGCCGCACGCAGCCTGAAGGTCGATCACGCGACGGTGAGCCGACGCCTGAGCGCATTGGAGGACGAGATGAAGACCCGTCTGGTCGAGCGTCTCCCCCGATCGTGCAAGCTCACTCATGCCGGCCAGCGGGTGTTCGAACTGGCGCAAGGCATGGAAGAGCATGCCTATTCGATCGAACGATTCCTGGATGTCAGCCTTTCCCCGCCGAGGCACAAAGTCTCACTGAGCGCACCGCCTGTGCTGGTGGCGAGTTATCTGGTGAAGCATCTGGCGGACTTCCGGATTGCCAATCCCGGTGTGCAGTTGTCTCTGTCGGGCGAACCCCGGCAAGTCTCCTTGAGTCGACGCGAAGCAGACATCGCCCTCAGGCTGGTTCGGCCAACGGAAGCGACCACGGTGGTACGAAAGCTTGGGCGCATGTCGTTTGATCTTTACGCCAGCAAGGACTACCCGCATCTGCACGATCCGGCTGCCTGGGAGTTCATTGCCTACGATGCCGGCCTCGTGGATGTTCCCCAGCAGACCTGGTTGATGAACGTGGCAGCAGGGAGACCGATTGCCTGCGAAATCGGCGACATCACCGGTCATGTCGCCGCGGCTCGAGCGGGCGTCGGCGTGGCGGGCTTACCGTGCTTCCTGGCGGACACGGACCCGAATCTGCGGCGAGTCGCCTACGATGGCGAACGATTTGCACGAGATATCTGGATGGCCGTGCATCGGGATCTGCGCCGCTTGCCGCAAGTGCGGGCGGTGATGAACTTTCTACTAAGGATCATCGCGGAAAATGCCGCCTTTACGGCCGGCGATTAAAAAAACGCGTTTGCCGTAGAACCTTAATCAACTGCCGCGCGCGAGTTGAAAAGCGACCGTATCCAATACCAACGGATACCTCGAGTACTGTTAAGACTACCTTCCGGACGCCGAAGGTACGATGGTCGTCAGCCTCCGCCAAATCTAATCTACCTACATCCGGGTACAGATGAACCCGGCTTCCGGTTGGGACCCAGCGCATCGGCGACAACGCCTGAAAAGCGCATCCCACGAATAAAACGTTCTATTTGCGGAGCAGATCAAATGAAGACATCCAGCATCAGCCTGGCCGCTGCGGTTTTGTCCATCGGCATGGCATTGTCGGTCGCGTCGCCTTCAACCTACGCAGCACGAGGCGACGCGCGTCTTGAATATTACGGACAAAGCATCGACACGATGATTGCCGATTTCATGCAGGAAAAGCACATTTCCGGCTTGAGCATGGCTATCGTCGAGGCGCCTTATATTCCCCGCGTCGCAGGCTATGGTGAAAGCGACACGACGAAGAAACTGCTGGCGTCTCAGGGCACACTCTGGAATATCGGGCCGATCACTCAGGGTTATACGGCAGTCGCGGTAATGCAACTGGTCGAAGCCGGCAAGATGGATCTGCACGCGCCGATCGCGACCTATGTTCAGGGCCTGCCGTCCGCGTGGTCGAAGCTCACGGTGATGCAATTGCTACAACACGCCACGGGTCTCGCCGACTATCGGCAAGTGCCGGGCTATGACGCGACCCGTGAATATCAGCCGCAACAGCTTCTTGATCTGGTGAAAGACAACAAGCTGGCATTCAAGCCAGGGACCGCCGTGGCGCAAAGCGCGACGAATTTTCTGCTGCTGGGCATGGCAATCGAAACGGCTAGCGGCATGAGCTATCACGACTTCATTTGGAACGGTCAGATCAAGCCGTTGAATCTGACGCACACCATGTTCATTGAAGACTTTCCCGCGCATGCCGCGATCGATCCGGTCGAGAAGACCGGAATGCGCCACCACCTGTTCACCACCGACGGCCACTATATCAATCCCGTCGAACCGTCCGCCGGTTATCGGCTGGTCGACGGAAAGCTGACGGATGCGCCGCCCGCGACCTCGTCGAGCTCGTTTGCGTTCGGTTCGTTGTGGGCCTCGGCGGAGGATGTCAGCACCTGGGATATCGCACTGGCCGGCAACGAGGTGATCAAGGAGGCGGCCCATCGCGAGCTCGTCTACAAGCCGACCCGCCTCGACAACGGCACGGTTGTGCCGGCCATGGCCGGCTGGCAGTTCACGAGGCATAAAGGCTTCATGGATATCAAGGGCAATGCGCCGGGCTATAGCGCTTACCTGAGCCGCTTCACCGATCCTGACGAACTGGTTTGCGTGACGCTGCTCGCGAATACCGAAGGCGTCGATCTGACGGATCTCGCGCGACGCATCGCGTCGGCCTATGACGCCCGTTTGGGCTCGGGTAACGATCCCGCGCAAACCTCCACGTATGAAAGTGTATTCGGCGTGAAGGACACGGTGGCACGCCTTGAAAAGAACATCAAAGCGGCGAATGGCCAGATCTTCGCGCACTTCGATCATCAGATGAACGCGCAGCAGGTGGGACTCACCATGCGCCCGACCGAAGTCATCGTGTTCGGCAATCCGGCAGCCGGCACCCGGCTGATGCAGGAACAACCGGGTATCGCCAGTGAATTGCCGTTGCGTGTCGCGGTGTGGGAAGACGAGCGCGGCAGAACGTGGGTGAGCTATACCAACTTCGACCGGCTCGCGGAACGTTACGGCATTCACGACGCCAAGACTATCGCTGCCATGAAAGCCGGCGTTGCCGAACTCGTGCGCAAGTCGAGTAGCGCGTATTGAACCGAACGGTTTGTCTGGCGTGTGCACGGCGCCGCCAGCAAAACACCGTCAGACAGACACACAAATAAATACCAATCATGAGGTTTGACATGTCGACTACTCTGCAAGGCTCAAAACGCCGCGACGTTCTTCGAACAATGGGTTTCGCCGCGCTCTCCGTCGCCGCGCTTCTGCCGCAACGGCGCGCAGAAGCGAAGGAAGCGCACGACATCGAGATGACGTCGGATCTGAATGGCGCGACGACGCTCGCGCAACTCGGCAAGCGCCTCGCCGCCGTACCGCGTCGCCGTAATTTCGAGTCCGTGCCATTCATGCTCACGGATCGCCAGTACTGGGATTACGACGCCGCCGAGCAGTTGTTGCGGTATCGGCACAAAGCCCGTCAGGTCTGGGAAAACACGGATCTCGCCGGGCCATGGCCTGGACTGATGCGTGAGGCGATGAACGGGCAGGTCTTTGCCAACGGCGATGCGGATTTTCTGGCGGTTTCCGCAACTCACGGTCTTGCGCACCTGGCGCTGTTCGCGCAACCGATGTGGGACAAGTACAACCTCGCCGCGCTCGCGGGGCCGAAGTTCGCCACGAACACGCTGATCGTCGAAAAAGCAGGGGCTTCGCGATCGGACAGCACGGAAGACGTGGCCGGGTTTTACGGGCCGGCGAATAACAACGTGACTTCGCTGCAGCGTCGTGGGGCGGTCTTTATCGCCTGTCACGATTCCATTCACGCCATCTCGCGTGCGGTTCAGAGTTCGGCGGGGCGGCCTGCGGCATCGGCCGATAAAATTGCCGCGGATCTGACTAACAACCTGATTCCGGATGCCGTGCTGGTCCCGAGCGTGGTGTCGTTTATGGTCGACCTCCAAAGCCGGGGCTTCACCTATTCGAAAGGCGGTTGAGTGTTTTGGTAGGCGGTAGATGGGACCGATGGAGCGCGGCGCGCTCCGTCGTCTATGTTGTTGTTCGTTGTTGTTCGTCGCCGCTCGCACGCAGCGACTCTTTCTCAACAGGCTACAGCGCGCGTAGTGGACAGGGCGGCCTGAATCAAGCCTGACTGCGAGGAAGCGCTTCGCTCTTCACGCCAGGTTCGACACCCAACGTTTGCACCTTGCGAACCAGATCGGCCACCGAGCGGGCCGCCATCTTCCGCATGGCCTGTCCGCGGTGCATCTTCACCGTGACTTCGCTGACACTCATTTCCGAAGCGATCTGTTTATTGAGCAGGCCGGCAAGGACGAAACTCACCACTTCGCGCTCGCGTGGCGTGAGCGAATCATAAGACGCGCGCAACGACAGCACGGATTGCTCGGCCACCATTCTCCCGCGGTCTTTCTCCAGCGCGTTCGACACGGCGTCGAGCATGTCCTGATCGCGAAACGGTTTCGCGAGGAAATCCTGCGCGCCGGCTTTCATGGCTTTGACGGTCATGGCAATGTCGCCGTAGCCGGTCAGGAAGATGACCGGCATGCGCAGATTGCGGCTCGCCATTGCGTCCTGAAACTGCAGTCCGTTCTCGCCGCGTAAGCGGACGTCGAGAATCAGGCAACTCGGCATGGCCTGTTTCGAATAATCGAGAAATTCTTGCGACGACGCGAACGTCTCGACCGACAGTCCCACTGAGCGCAGCAGGCCGACCAACGCCCGCCGCACGGATTCGTCGTCGTCGACGACATAGACGATCGATGTCTCCATAGTTGGGTTGGATTTGTTCGCGGCGGGATGTCGCTGGGGAATCATCTGGAGTGCTCCTTCGTCCTTCAGTGCAACGCACTGGCTTGCTTGACCGGACCGGCAGTCGGCGCGCGCCTGGTTGATTGTTATTAGGCTTGATTGACTGATTCAGCCGATTCTCACGGCGCGCAGCGGATCGAATTGCGGGGGCTATACGTTGCGCTGGGCCATTTTAGGCCAGCTTGACCATGCCGCGCCAGCGTCGCGCCATGCTTTCGAAACGTAAGCGGCAGGAAGCTGTGAGTCGGCGTGGCGGCCGGGCAATCAGCGCGTGCCACTATCCCTTGGTCTAGGGGTGTTCGACACGCCGCCCCGGTGTCGACCGGCGTTGCGCGATGCCGGCGGGAAAAAGCGGGTGGCGTCCCATACTTTAGTATGCTTTTCGTCAGGCAACGCAGTGGATAGGCTCAGGTTGTGCCCGCGTCCAGTGCCGTCCCGGCCTCGACAGGCATTCTCTATTGAGCACCGATTGCGCACCGAACCCATCAAGATTGTCGCCGTCGTGGAAGATGACGAGGCCATCAGGAACGCCACGGCCGGTCTCGTCCGTTCGCTCGGATGGAGCGTGCGCCTGTTCGATTCGGCCAGTGCGTTTCTGCAGTCGTCCGGCATCGCGGAAACGGACTGTCTGATTTCGGACGTGCGGATGCCGACCATGTCCGGCATCGAAATGCACAACCGGCTCGTGCAGGCCGGCTACTCGCTGACCACCATTTTCATCACGGCGTTCTCCACGCCGGCGCTCAACGCCAAGCTTCAGGAGCCGGGCGTGGTGGCCATTCTGGAAAAACCGATCGACGCCGCCGCGATGGCCGATTGCCTCACGCGCGCGTTAGGCTTGCCTTGAGTTCGGCGCGCGCGCCGCGCCGATCGTTTGAGACGAATGAGCAGGTTTTTGAGTCGTTCGAGTCTTCGCGCGGCTCAACGGTCCGTCTATGCTGAGGTTGAATCAAGGGCACGCATGCCCTAAGACAACTCACCACCACGACCGGATTGAACGATGAACTTCCACGATTTTGCGTCGCCAGCATTTTTCGAAAATCCCTATCCGTTCTACGAAAAGATACGACGCGCCGGCGCGATCGTGCCCGTCGGTCCGAATGCGGTCGTCACGGGCCGGGCCTCCGTGATCGAAGCGCTGCTGCGTCACCGCGCCATGGGCAAAACCTACCTGCAGAGCGTGATTGCGCGATACGGTGAAAGCGCGCCGTCGCAGCCCGTGTTCAAGGCGTTGAGCCGCACGTTCCTGTTGCTGAATCCGCCTGTGCATACCTCGTTGCGCGCCAATCTGATGCAGGCTTTCAACGCCCGCCAGGTGGACACGTTGCGGGACATTGTCGAGTCGACGGCGAGCCGCCTCGCTGAACGTCTGGCCGCACAACCGGAGTTCGATGTGATGCGCGACTACGCGCCGCCGCTGCCGGTGGAAATCATTTGCCGCCTGCTCGATATTCCGCGCGAGCACGGTGAGAACCTCGGGGCCGATGCCAGCCGGCTGGTCGCGGCCTTCGACCTGGCGCCGCTGAACGACGCCGCACTCGCGCAAGCGAACCAGGCCGCGTTGTCGCTGGAGGCGTACTTCCGGATTGTGGTCGCGCAAAGACGAACCACGCCGGGAGACGACATTGTTTCGTCGCTGCTGAGCGTTGCGGAAGGCGGCGTGCCGCTGACCGACGACGAAGTCATTTCCAACGTGATCCTGCTGTTCATCGCCGGGCATGAGACCACCTCGAACATGATCGGCAATGCGCTGATCTCGCTGCATCGTCATCCGGAAAAACTCGCGGAGCTGAAGCGAGAGCCGGCGCTCATGCCGAAGGCGGTATTGGAATGCATGCGTTACGACAGTTCGGTGCACATGGTGGTGCGTACCGCGCTGGAAGAGGTGGTGGTGGATGAGGTGACGCTGGCGCCGGGAACGATCGTTTTCATGCTGATCGGCGCGGCCAATCGCGATCCCGACTTATATGTGCAGCCCGATCAGATCGACTTCGAGCGCGCCGAAAACACGCGGTTTCTGTCGTTTGGGGCGGGCATTCACTACTGCCTTGGCGCGCGCGTCGCGTTGCTGGAAATCGAGGTCGCGTTGAAGACGTTGTTCCGCTATTTCCCCGATCTGCAAATCGTCGAACCCGATCGTCTGCAATGGCACCAGCACAATAACCTGCGCGGCGTGCATTCGCTGACTGCACGCACCTCTGCTCGCACAGTTGCGGTTCGTTAATCCAGATGAATTGAGCCATGGCGATATGGACCAAGGTATGGGACGACATGACCTATGGCCACTTGTTCGCTCAACCCAGGCCCACTAATCTGGAACCGTTGTAGCGTCGCCGATTGTTCATGACATGACATGACGCTTCGTTACGCCGCCATCGCGCGCTCTCCAATCTCTTTACGACCAGCCGGTCACTCAAAGGACGTCATCATGTCCATGCAAGCTCTTGTACTCAACCGTTATAACGGACCACTCGAACTCACCACCCTCGTGCGCCCCGAACCGGCGCGAGGCGAGGTGCTGATTCGCATCGCGGCCAGCGGATTGAACCCGCTCGACACGAAGATCCGTGCCGGTAGCGCGGCCCATGCGAAGCATCCGCTGCCTCTCGTGCTCGGTATCGATATGGCGGGCGTCGTGGAATCGGTCGGTGCTGGCGTGAGCGCGTTCAAGCCGGGTGACGAGGTGTATGGAATGACCGGCGGCGTAGGCGGCATTCAAGGGTCGCTCGCGCAGTACGCCGCGGTCGACGCCGAGCTGTTGGCACTCAAACCATCCAGTCTGTCGATGCGCGAAGCCGCCGCGCTGCCCCTCGCTTTTATTACGTCTTACTCGGGCATTGTCGATCGTGCCCATCTGCAGCCCGGTCAAACGGTGCTGGTGCAAGGCGGCGCGGGCGGTGTGGGTCATGTCTCGGTGCAACTCGCGCGGGCGCTCGGCGCGAAGGTGTTCGCCACGGCGAGCGCCGGCAACCAGGCCGTGCTCGCGCAGTTTGGCGCGACGCCGATCGATTACGCGACGCAGACGGTTGAACAGTACGTTGGCTCGTGTACGGAAGGCGCGGGCTTCGATCTGGTGGTCGACACCGTGGGCGGCCCGACGCTCGACGCGTCGTTCGCCGCCGTGAAGCACTTTGGCCATGTGGTGAGCGCGCTCGGCTGGGGCACCCATGCGCTTGCACCGCTATCGTTCCGCGAAGCGACGTACTCCGGTGTTTTCACGTTGCACGCGCTGTTGAGCGGCACAGGCCGTGCACACCACGGCGAGATGATGCGCGAAGCCACACGGCTCGCGCAGACCGGCAAACTGGTTCCGCGCGTCGATCCACGCCGCTTCGATCTGAGTTCCGCCGAGCAGGCTTACGAGGCGCTCATCGACGGCACGGCGCAAGGTAAGATCGTGGTGGATATCGCGTGAAACGGTGCGCCAACTCGTTGGCCTGTCGCAGGACCGCGTAACTTCTCAATTAGAAAAAAGGAGGCGGGACAGATGCCATTCAAGATGCCGTTCAAGGCGCGAGTTGGTCAGATCGTTTTATTCAGCGGCGCGGCCGCCGCATTGCTTGGCCCCGGCCATGTCGTTGCGCAGCCGCTTCGTTTGTCGGACGGGATCGTCAAGATTGGCGTGTTGACCGACCTGTCCGGGGTTTATTCGGCGGTGGGCGGGCAGGGCGCCGTCGAAGCCGTGAGAATGGCGGCGGACGATTTCATGAAGGCCAATCCTGGCATCAAGGTCGAAGTCATTTACGCGGATCATCAGAACAAGGCGGATATCGCGGCGAGCAAAGCACGCGAATGGTTCGATACGCAACAGGTCGACATGATTACCGATCTGGCTTCCTCGGGTGCGGGCCTTGCCGTGGTCGACGTCGCCAACCAGAAAAACCGCATTGCGATTGCCACCGGGCCGTCCACCTCGGATCTGACGGGGATGAAGTGCACGCCGGTTAGCGTGCATTACGTCTACGACACTTACGCGCTGGCTCACGGCGCGGGAGACGCGATGGCAAAACGCGGCGCCGATAGCTGGTACTTTATCGCGGCCGACTACGCGTTCGGCGCGGCACTCGTCAAAGACACGACCGAAGCCATCAAGGGGGACGGCGGCAAGGTGCTCGGCACCGTGCGCGCGCCGCTCGACACGGCTGATTTTTCGTCGTACATGCTGCAGGCGCAGTCGTCCGGCGCCAAGGTGATCGGGCTCGCGAACGCGGGCGGCGATTTCGTCAATGCAGTGAAAAGCGCGAACGAATTCGGCATTACCCGATCCGGCAAACAGCAGATTGCGGGCTTGCTGGTGTTCCTGTCCGACATTCACGCGCTTGGCCTGCAAACCGCGCAAGGCCTCCAGTTCGCCACCGGTTTCTACTGGGATCGGAATGACGCGTCCCGCAAGTGGTCGAAGCGCTTTTACGACAAGATGAAAGTCATGCCGACCCAGGTCCAGGCCGGCGACTATTCATCGACCCTGCACTATCTGGAGGCCGTCAAGGCGGCGGGCACGGACGACACGGCCGCCGTGATGAAGAAAATGAAGGAACTGCCGATCAACGACTTCTTTGCCACGAATGGCCGGATTCGCGAAGACGGTCGGATGGTGCACGACATGTATCTGGTGCAGGTGAAGAGCCCGGCGCAGTCCCACTATCCGTGGGATTACTACAGCATCAAAGCGGTGATACCCGCCGACCAGGCGTTCCGGCCGCTCGCCGAAAGCACCTGCCCACTCGTCAAAAAACCCTAGCGAAGGGGGGCGGCCGGCAGGACGAGACTGAACACGGCGCCATGAGGATCGCCCGGCGCCACCGTCAGTTCGCCGCCATGGACTTCTGCGATTGACCGGCAGATCGACAGCCCCATGCCCATGCCCGACTGCTTGGTTGTCACGAACGGCTCGAAGACCCGCTCGGCCACCTCGGGGGCGAGCCCCGGCCCCGTGTCCTCGACCCGTACGAGGGCGCGTTCTCCCTGCAGCGCTTCGCAGGCCAGGGTCAGGACGCGAGGTCGTTCGTTCACGGCACTCATGGCTTCCGTCGCGTTCATGATCAGGTTCAGCACGACCTGCTGTACCTGAATGCGATCGCCATTCACCCGGACTTCGTGCGGCGGCCGGTGAATGACGTCGACGTGATGGTCCTGTATCTGGCCGCGCAACATGGTCAGTACTTCGAAGACGGCATCGCCGAGATCGAACACGCTGAAAGTCGGCTCCGATTGCTTCGCCATGGCCCGCAGGCTTTTGATGACCTGAGACGCCCGCTGACTGTCTTCGGCAACATTGGTGAGCATGATCCTCGCCTCGGCGACCTCGGGCGTGGGCCGGTCGAGCCAGCGCAAAGCCGCCCCGATCGACGTCTGAATAGCCATGAGCGGCTGGCTCACCTCGTGGACGATCGACACCACCAGTTCGCCCATCGTCGTCACCCGCGTCATTCGCGCCAGGTTGGCCAGCGCGCTGCTCAGCGCCTCTTCGGCTTTCGCTCGCGCCCGGTTCTGTTCGATCAGGTCTTCGTAGAGTCGCGCGTTGTCCACGGCGATCGCCGCCTGGCTTCCGAGTACGGACAACACCGCGGTCTTGTCGGCCGTGAACGCGCCGACGGCCAGCTCGTTTTCCACGTACAGCACGCCGATCAGGTTCGCCTGTTTGAGGAGCGGCGTGCAGACAATCGAGCGGGAGCGATTACGCTGCACGTAGTCGTCGCGAACGAATGCACCGATCTCGCAGGCATTGTCCAGCACCACATGCTTGCCCGTACGCACGACCGCGTGCACTACCGAGGTCGCGACGTCGGCAGGCGAAATCGGCGAGGTGGCGACGCTAACCTCGATGCGATCCGGCCGTACCCGCGCCTGTGCCTCGATCCGCATCTCGGTGCCGTGCGCCAGCGCCAGCACGCAGCGCCTCGCGCCCGCATGTTGCAGCGCGGTCGTGACCAGGGTTTCGATCAGCCGGGCCAGAACGATTTCACTGGCAAGCGCGTTCGACGCCTTGATGACGGCGGCGATATCGAGTTGCTGAAAGGCCGGATCTTCCTGTCGTGGCGCCACGGCGGCGGGATCCGTTTCGCGCGGTAGGCCGTAGCGGCGATCCAGTTCATCGGTCTTGGCTTTGGCGCCCCATTGCGCGTAAGCGCGACGCGCGTCGCGCAGATAGGCGCGTGCGTTCTCCTTGAGTCCGCGCGTCAGGTAAAACGCAGCCGCGAGTTCATTGGCCACTGCCTCGATCGGCAAGAACCGGTTCGCTTTGGAATGACGGATCGCTTCGTCGTAGAGGTGTTCCGCGCGGGCCGACGAGTGCTCCTGTCTGTCCAGTTGGGCGATGCGCGCGGTGACGAGGGCACTGCGGCCCGCGAAGTTGACCGGACAGGTTTGCGCCCACGCAGCCAGCTGGGCGGAATGCGCGGCGAGCGCGGTCCAATGAATGCGCCGGGTGTCCTCGTCGACGGCCGACGCACACGCGTCAGCTCGCGTGAGCGCGCCGTAGAAGTGATAGTCGATCACTTCGAGAATGGTCGTCGAGGCGCGCAGCGACGGCTGGGCCATCTGTTCGGCCTCAAGCGCCGCGTCGATCCGTCCGAACGTGAAGCGGGCCTGCAAACGGTACGTCCACTCGGAAAATGCCACGCTCGTTGTCATGTCCCGCGCGGCTTCGTCGATATCGTGGTGACGCTCGGCGCCGGTTTCGCGAAGGGCTTTCACGAGTTCGAGCTGGCCGCCCAATAGCCCGAGGTACAAGGCAAAGCGTGACGCGCTCGCAATCGAGAAGCCTTTTTCCGCCTCGCGCTGGACCTCCTCGAGCGGCGCGCCGGCGAGAAGCAGAAGACTCGCCACGTTCCTCGCGCTGGAGACGTCGAACACCAGATTGCCGATTTCCGACGAAATCCGGTAAGCCTGTTCGACAAACGGCATGCACTCGTCGAGCGGCCGGGTCCACGGAATCACGAGACTGCCGAAGCGCATGTAGACCCGCGACTTGTAGCGCGACTGGCCGCAACGGTCGATCACCTCGATAGCCAGTTTTCCAAATTCGTAGCCGCTCGCATAGTCGCCATAACGCGCGCCGTACACGAAATTCAGAAAGACAAACCCAAAGCTCGATGCATCGCACAGACCATGCTCGACGCTCAGGTTGGCGACATTCAGCAGGATGATGTCGAGCAGGTTGACGTCGATGAACAGCGCGGGCGGGATCATGTCCGCCAACGCCTCGATCGCGCTGTGCCAGAGCGGATCGCTGATGGTGGGCAACTGCGCGAGGTCCGCCACTTTGCGGTTACCGATGCGGCGTTGCAGACTGGCAAATGCCTCATCGACCTGCGCGTGAGTCGGCCTTGCTTCGATGTGCAGTCCAAGGCGGCGCAGATAGTCGAGGCCCGCCTCCATGCCCAGATCGGCGCGACTTTGCGCGGTGTACAGACCCGTTATCAACCGTGTCAATTCGGCGCGCAACGCCATGCGGATCTCGCGGGTGCCCAGCCTCAGCAGCCGTTCCTCAGCCGCCCCGAGTAGGCCGAGCAGGCACTCGCAGTCGGCGCGGTAGAACTCGACCCAATGCGTGGTCTCGTCTTCGGGTTCCGTGCTCAATAGCGCAGCCGCCGCGACGAAATAGGTCAAGGCCGACGCGTAGGCCGTCGCGGCCTTGGCACGCCGGCCCGCAATGACGTTCAGTTCGGCGAAGCGCCGCCGCTCGTTGCCCGGCGCAACATGGTCGATGCCGAAATTGATCTGGCTGACAATGTCGAACACGTCTTCGACGTTCTGGTCGTCGGTCACGCGCGCGATCATGCGCCGACCGATCTCGAGGTGCAGGGCGACACGCTCGTGTTCCGTCATCGAACCATAGGCGGCTTCGCGAAAGCGGTCGTGTCTGAAGTGATACGCGTCTGCGGCGAGATACACGAGATCGGTGCGCAAGGCGTCGATCAGCGAATCGTGCAGGTCGGCCTCGGAACAGTCTGTGGCGATGGCGAGTGTCGCCACCGGGGCAAAACTGCCCAGACAGGAAAAGTGTCTCAGCGTGGACCGTGTCGCGGCGCCCAGCCGTTCCAGGCGTCGCAGCATCAGATCGACGACGTTATCCGTGTAGGCCTTGGCGCGAATGCGGTCGAAGTCGCGAACATGCAGGCTGGACTGCTGTTCGAATTCGATCAGGCCTTCCTGCGACAGTTCGATCGCGAACTGGGTGGCAAAAAATGGATTGCCGCCGGTTTTTTCCTCGACAAGATCCACCACGGGGTTCACCTGTTCGAGCGAGCATTGCAGGGTACTCGCGATCAACCGTGCGGTGTCGTCGCGATTGAGCGGCGCCAGGTCGAGATGTTGCAGATTGGCGTGCTCCGCCGCCATGAGTTGCCGCAGCGGATGATCGGGGCCGACCTCGTTGCTGCGATAAGCGCCGACCAGCAGAAGATAGGGCGCGCACGACTTTTCGCTCAGATGTGCCAGTGCGCTCATCGTGCCTTCGTCCGACCACTGAAGATCGTCGAAGAAAAGAATCAGCGGGCGCTCGGGTTTGCAGAACACCTTGATCAGATCGGCGGCGGCCGTCAGGAATCGCTCGCGATCGACAGGCACGGGCGCGCCGTCATCCGCGAACTTGTCGCCCAGGATCAGTTGCAGATCGGGGATGACGGTCCACAGCATGCGCGCCTTGCTCCCGAGCGCGTCGAGCAGGCGGCGTTGCGACACCAGAAACGTATCCTGATCTTCGCCGAGAATGGGACGGACCAGTTGCTCGATGATCTGAATCAGCGCGACGTAAGGCGTTGCGCTATTGACCTGCTCGCAGGTGCCGGCGGCGAACAGATGCGACGACGCACCGAGCTGCTTGATCCACTGGCTCACGAGGGAGGTTTTGCCGGCGCCCGAATAGCCCTTCACCAGAATGAGTTGCGACGGTTCGCCGGCGGCGGTTCGCTCGTACGCGCTGCGCAGAACGCCGGTTTCCCCTTCGCGTCCGAAGAGTTGTTGCGAGGTGTGCTGGCGCCCGGACAGCGCGCATATGTCCAGCGGAAACAGGGTGATCCGGTCGCCGGCCTGCCACATCGTTTCGCAGCGTGCCAGGTCGGTGGTCAGGCTCGCGGCCGACTGATAGCGCTCCTCGGGACCTTTCGCGAGGAGCTTCATGACGATCATCTCGACCTGTCTGGGCAGTCCCGCGACCAGCTCCGACGGCAGCGCGGGACGCCGGGCGAGGTGCGCATGCACGAGCGCCAGCCGATCGTTGCCGGCGACCGGTAAGGTGCCCGTCAACATTTCATAGAACGTGCAGCCTAGCGAGTACAGGTCAGCGCGTGCATCGATGCGACGGTTCATCTGCCCGCACACTTCGGGGGCCATGTATTCCACCGCGCCCCGATTCGCATGTCGCAAATCGCTTTCGCGATGTTTCGGGTCGTCGCGAAGCGCGCAGCCGAATCCTGTCAGACGCGCGCTCAGCCGCGCGCCGGCGTCGGGGGTCACGAGAATGTTGTCGGGATTCAGGTCGCAGTGAACGAGACCTTGCTCGTGCGCGCCGCTCAACGCGGCACTGATGCCGCTTGCCAGCCGCAGGAAAACGTCGACGGGCATGGGCGCCCGGCACCTGTCCCGGAGCAGGTCGCCGCCGGGATCGTCCAGCATTAGCACGAGCCTGTTGCCCTGATGCATTAAGTCGGTTGGCCGTGCCGCCCACGGTGAACGCAACGCGGCGCGCAAATCGTATTCGTGATGCAGCCGGCGCGAAGCGTCACGTTCAGCGTTTGGGTTATCGATCGACGCGAAAAGGGCGCGTGCCGCCGTTGGACTCGTGCCGCGCTGCAGCAGTGGCGCAGCGCGAAGCAGGACGAGTGAATAGTCGGTCAAATCCGTCATGGGCGCCGTTGAAAAAAGGAATTCGTCGTGATCTGTGTTTAGCCGCAGGCTCCGGCCAGTTCGAACGTTGCGGACCTGCTGTTCTCCTGCCGACAGTATATTGCTGCGTCCGCTTTGCAAAATCATTCTTCGGCACAGTGTGTGTAATCGACCGCTGTTCACCAGAGGGTGACGTTGAGCCGAACGCGCTATTTTTTGAGCCGTTTGCATGCCCGTGCGGCAACGGGGTTCCTCTACAGTGGTCAGGCAATTGCCTGATCACGCGGACCAGGCGGGACGTCAGGTGGGTTGTGCTAGCGCCGGCAATGACTATCGCTTCGCCGCACCCCTCAACTGAAGATGTGGATACCGGAATGATGACAAACGACACCGACACCCTGTCAGGTTTCGCAGAGCGAGTGCGAAAGAACCAGCAAGAACTTCTGTTGAACCTGGAATCCAGGTTTGATTACATTGTTTGTGGAGCCGGGACGTCAGGCTGCGTTGTTGCAGCAAGACTGGCGTCCGATGCGAACGTCAAGGTTCTGCTTCTTGAAGCAGGCACCGACGACGAAGCCGATGTGATTTCCAACCCCAACTTATGGCCCATGACGCTGGGTAGCGAATTCGACTGGGGCTTTGTCGCGGAACCCAACCCACATCTCAATGGAAGAGCCATTCCCTACTCGATGGGGAAGGGGCTTGGCGGCGGTTCGAGTATCAACGTTTCAACATGGTCCAGAGGGCATAAGGCCGATTGGGATTTTTATGCCTCTGAAACAGGCCATTCGGCGTGGAGTTACGAAAACGTTCTCGCGCTCTATCGGAATCGAATCGAAAGGTGGACCGGAAGCCCCGATCCGGCGTACCGCGGCACCTACGGCGCGGTGCATGTACAACCCGCGGCGAATCCTCACGAATTTTCCGCCGCGCTGCTTGAGGGTGCCGAATCAGCGGGGCTGAGCCGCTTTCCCAACGCGAACGGTCGCATGATGGAGGCGGACGGCGGCTGCGCGCTCGTCGACGAAACAGTGACGGACGGCAAAAGACGGTCCCTGTTCCGCTCTTATGTGATCCCGTTGATGGATCAGCCCAATATCACGGTCCTGACTGGCGCGCTTGTGACTCGGATTACCTTCGATAAGCGCCGTGCCACAGGTGTCGATTTCGAACATCAGGGGAAGTCGATCCACGTGGATGCCACGCGTGAAATCGTGCTCTCTCTCAGTGCGATTCACACGCCGAAGTTGCTCATGCAGTCCGGGATTGGAGACCCCACAGAACTGGGCCGTTTCGAGATTCCGGTTGTGCAGTCGCTCCAGGGTGTGGGGCGTAATCTCCACGATCATTTATCGTTCGGTTGGTCCTGGGAAAATACCGACAAGCCGTTGCCCGCCGAACCCAGAAGTCAAACTGCGTGCTTCTGGAAAACGCGTGACGATCTTGAGAGCCCTAACTTTTACGCGTACGCCATTCAAGGTCCCGTATCGACACCCGAGATCGCGACGCGCTTCAGTCCGCCCGCGTCATCGTGGTCGCTGGTAGTCGGTATGCGGCCGGGCAGTCGAGGTTCGGTTCATCTCACTGGTGCAAATCCGTCGGACCCGGTGAGGATCGAAGCCAACTATCTCGCCGACGCGCAGGACCTCGACGATCTGAAAGCGGGACTCGCCACCGCGCGCGCGATTGGCAATTCGGCGGCTTTGCGGCCTTATAGCGGGCGCGAGATTATGCAAGGGTCGTTGCACGAGTCTGAACTCGCGCGGTTTTTCCGCGATGCGGCCAGTACGTTCTGGCACCAGTGCAGTACGGCAAAGATGGGCCGCGACGAGATGTCCGTGGTCGATGGGGAATTGAAGGTCCACGGGATTGAAGGTCTTCGCGTCGCCGATGCCTCGGTTCTTCCGCGCGTGACGACCGGGAACACGATGGCGCCGTGTGTTGTGATTGGCGAGCAGGCGGCGTTGTTTCTACAGCGCGGCTGACTAGCATAACCAGCCGTTCGAGTGCGGTATCAACGTTGCGCCCGCCGACAAGTCGGCGGGCGCAACGTTGCCCAGAAGGCCCAGCGCTATAGATAGCGCATGGGCCGGTTGACCCGCGTCAGAGTGTCTGGATCTGCACGGCGGTTGCATTCGCGTCGCCGGCTGGCGTGATGACCAGATAGCGCCGTTTATCCGTAGTGGCAGGCGTGGAAGGCGACACGATCTGGCGGATCTGCCCGATCGTATCGACGATCGCCGAGCCCGCTGGGTTTGTCATGAAACGCGCGAGCGGCTCGACCGGGCCGTGGCCATCGGCGTTATCGCTCAAACCGAGCACATACGGCTGTTTTGGTTCGAGTCCCGTTACCGATGCCTGCAGCACCTGCACGACGCCCTGGTCGTACAGCACCACCGAGGTCGGCCGCTTCGCCTCTTTTTTCGCCCCAACCGCGGACAACGAGAGATGGGCGGCTTGTCCCGCGGCGCCAAGCGGTTGCAGGTTTTCCGCGCTTTCGCCGTCGGCGACGGCATTCGTCACATACGCGATCGCCTGCGGCGCCTGTCCGATCGGGACGGTAGCGACAACCTGGTTGAGCAGCGTATCGATGGCGGTCATGGTGTCGGAATTCTCCAGTCCAACGTAGATGCGGCTGCCGTCACCCGACGGCCACACACCGTGCGGCATATCCCCGACGGGGATCGTCGCGACCTGTTTGAAGTCGGTCGTGCGATAGACCTTGACGGCGTTCTGGCCGCCCACGGTGATATACGCGAACGTACCGTTCGCATTGGCGGCGAAATTGACGTGATTCGTGATCGGCCCGGTCTGCAGCGTCTTGAGCAGCGCGAACGGCGGATGCGCATCGAAGACCTGAGTCTCGCCAACGTCTTTCAGCGTAAACCAGACCTGCTTGCCGTCCGGCGTCGCGGCAATGTTGGGGCAAAACGGGCTTGCCTGCGTCACCTTGCCAACAATCTGATGGGTCGCTACCGCGACCACATCGACTTCCGGATTGAACGACGAGCAGATATAGCCATACTTGCCGTCGGGCGAGAAGATCGTCATGCCGGGTCCAGCCGGCGTGGTGATGTGCAGCTTCTCTTCGTATGTCTTCGCGTCAATTACGTCGACGTAATTTTCGCCCCGCACCGTTACCCAGACTTCGCTGCCGTCGGGCGTGAAAAACGCTTCGTGCGGCGAGCGCCCGACGTAGCTGGTGTGCTTGACGAGGTTAGTCTGCGTATCGATAAAGCTCACCGAATTCGAGCCGATCGCGACCACGGCGAGGGTGTGATGATCCGGCGAAAAACCCATGCCGTGCACAAGTACCTGCCCCTTGTAGAGCGGACTGAAATTGCCCGGTGACGGATCGCCGAGCCGGATGACGCCCAGCAGACGGTTGGCGCTGGGATCGATGACGGACACGGTATTCGAAAACTGTTCGGCGGCATAAACCCGGTCGTGGCTCGTGATCGGCACGTTGGCATCGGACGATGCGCCTGGTGCCTGGCCGGCATGCGCGGCGAGCCCGCCGACTGCCGCCGCGATTGAAATGATCAGCCTGGATAGTGTGCGCAGTTGCATGATGTCTCCGATGAAGCGTTCTGAGGAAAGGGCGAAGTCACTGGTCATGCATCGACATCTGCCTATGCGCCGGCATAGGTGTGTCGAGCGATGAGTGGGGGAGGTTCGTGGCAGACGACGGCTGCGTTGGTGCAGGCGCCTGCGGTGGTAACGTCTGCTGGATCGCGACACTCATTGCCGTGATCTCCTGCTGCTGGTCCACGATGATTTCCTGCGCGATCCGTCGAAGCTGTTCGTTGTGGCCATAGCGCAGCTCCGCTTCGGCCATGTCGATTGCGCCCTGGTGATGCGGTTGCATCATGGCGACGAAGTCGCGATCAATGTCGCCGCTCGGCTTGACGCTCATGTGATCCATCATCGTCGTCATGGCACGGTCGTTTTCCGCCATGAACGACGACTCGTTCGGATCTCGCGCGCTGGCTTGCGCGTGCGCGAGGACCGGTGTCAATGCCATGCCTAGCAAGACTGCAAGCACGCCGTAATACCTGGGTGGGCAAGTCGGGACCGTGTGACGTTGCACTGCGGTTGTCATCTAAGCTCTCCTGGTTGACGCTACAGAATGTATGGCGGCCGATCACGCCGGCCAACCTGGCAATCGGCTGAAATCGCTGCGCCAGTATGCGCGCCGATATTTCTCACAACCATGCTGCATTGGGCGAGCGAATCTATACGAACGTATGTTGTCGGCGCGGTCGTTGGCAATGTCATTACTGACGCAAAACGTCCAATGCCTGTTCGGCGATGCGGCGTGTGATTTCCGCGGCAGGCTGGGCCCGCGCAAGACTCGCGGACTGACCACTCCACAACGGCGTGAAGTCGTCGGACCCGGCTGACTCGGCATGGGCGCGCAAAGACGCTAGCGACAATCCGGCAAACGGAAATGGCGGAGCGTGCTCGGAAAGCGGACCCAGCTCGCGAACCGCGCGGTTGACAATGGCACGCGCGGGACGTCCCGTGAAAATGTTCGTCAGCACGGTCGATTGATCTCCCGCCTGCTCCAAGGCACGCCGATAAACACCGGGTAGCGGAATTTCATCTGCCAGCAGATAGGCCGTACCCATCTGCACGGCCGACGCACCCAGCATGAGCGCTGCGGCAAGGCCGCGCCCATCTGCGATACCTCCGGCGGCGATCACCGGCACGTCGACCGCATCGACGATCTGCGGCACCAGCGCGAGTGTGCCCGCCTGCGTATCGAGTGCCCCAGGCAGGAAGCTGCCACGGTGGCCACCCGCTTCCGTGCCCATCGCGATGATGGCATCGCACCCGTTAGCGGCAAGCCATCGCGCTTCAGCCACCGTCGTCGCGGATGAAACGATTTTGGCCCCTGTTGCAGGAACTCTCGCAACCAGAGAGGCTTCCGGCAGGCCGAAATGAAAGCTCACCACTTCTGGAGCGACGTTTTCCACGAACGAGCACCAGCTTTCGTCGAAGGTATGTATGCCTGAGTTGGCAGGCAGCGCCGGCTCCAGCGGCAAGGCCGCCGCCATCGCATGAGGGCGGATGATCTCCGACCAAACGGCGAGGCGCGGCTCGTCGCGCACGGGTGGCGTATGGCAAAAGAAATTCAGGTTCAGCGGCGCCGCCGTTTGCGTCCGGATCAGCGCGACCGCTTCGCGCGCCTGGTCCACACTCAGCAATGCACACGGCAGCGAGCCCAGACCGCCGGCACGCGCAACCGCAATGGCCAGTGGGGCATTACCGACGCCTGCCATCGGCGCCTGAATGATCGGCAATTCAATGCCGAAGAGCGACAGGATTCGCTCGTCGCGCCACGTTTTCATGGTGTCACCAGACACCTGTGGTCGAACCGCCGTCGACCGGCATGACAACGCCCGTGACAAAACTCGAATCGACGAGGTAGAGCACCGCGTCGACGACGTCTTTCGTCTTGCCCACGGCACCCGTTGGCGCCAGCGCCCGGTATTGATGGACGGCACCCGGCTCATGCAACGGTGTGTCGATAACGCCCGGCGCGACGGCGTTGACCATGACGTTGTTCGCTGCCAGTTCGAGCGCGAGCGAGCGGGTCGCGGCGTTGATGCCGCCTTTGACGAGCGCGGGAATCACGGACGGCACCTGAACGTTCGGTTGCATCGCGATGCTGGCCGTTATATTGACGATGTGCCCTTTTCCGTTGGTCGCCATATGCCGGGCGGCGAGTTGCGCCGGAAAGAAGAACCCTTTCAGGTTCGTGTCGATCAATGCACTGAGATCGTCTTCTGTATAGGCATCGACCGGCTTTGCGATGAATGCGCCTGCGCAGTTCACCAGAATGTCGACGGCGCCGAAACGCGCGATGGCCGTGTCGAACAACTCGCGCGCCACGGCGGCATGGCCGATGTCGCCCGCAACGGGGATGAAACTCGCCGTGTCGCCCCACTGCGCCGCAGCGGCTTCCAGACGTTGAATGGTCCGCGCATTGCCGACCACGTTATAGCCGCGCGCCAGAAATGCCTCGGCGATGGCAAAGCCGATGCCACTGGACGCACCGGTGACAATCGCGGTACGCGTGTGTGTGTTGTTCATGAACCCTTCCAGTCGGTGTGAACGCCCCGCGGCCGATTACGCCGCCAGGTCGGCGCATGCAGCGCCTGTTTGTTCCGAACACACATTGGCAGGTCTTTATTCCGCCGCCGGACGGAAATGTTGAAATAAGGCGGCGCGTCAGCATAGTCAGGACCCGATGCCCGGCGCCGGCGAAACGGGCGCGAGAGAAGGTCGGTCAAAAGTCCTGGCGTCGACGGGTGGGTGGGCTATCGTGGAACTAGCACAAACCCGTGCCGCGCGAGACTATCCGCAACGGGTTCGCACAATCGCCGTTTTTCTGTCAGCATCTCGGCCAGCGTCTGTGTTGATCGCCGTGTCAACGTACTGCATGTGCCACGCATAGATCTCAGCGAAGCAGATTCTCGAAACGCGTTGTTCGAACAGCGTCATGGCCACCGTCCCGCCCTTTCCAATGAACGTCAAAACTGTCTTCGCCACTGCTGTCGTCGTCACCTGGGGTGCGTGCGCCGCGCTCGCGTCCGGCTACGTCGCGGCTCAGACGCCGCGCGGCGACTCGCGCGCTGAACTGTATCGCCGCAACCTGCTGTCGGGTAAAGACGTGCCGTGCCGGACCAACGCGTCCTGCGCGGCGCTGGGTGTCGTCGCGCTCGATGCGGGCCGCATCAAGGAAGCGCAAACCCTGGTCGCGATGGAAGGCGCGCTCGCCGAGGCCACCGCGATGCAGGCCGAAGAAGAGAACTCGCCGAAAGCCAGCAGTTCGGCGCGCGCCCGCATTGCCATGGCGTATGTGCATCAGGGCGACGTGCAACTGAAGCTGGGCGAGCTGCCCGACGCGCGCGCCTCTTACCGCACCGCGGTGAGCCGCGGCGACGACTATCCCGGCGATGCGCTGCTGGGCCGCGCGGTGGCGGCCGCGCGTGAACGCCTCGAAGCGATCGCCGATAAAGCGGTCGTGCACGGCGTGCCGCCGCAAGGCGCGCGCTTTATCCACTACGTGACCTTCGACGCGTGGAACAGCATTGCGCTGAAGCCGGTGAAAGGGCGCCACGGCGTGTATCGGATCGATGGCGACTTCATGCATCCGAGCGTCAGCGAAGACGGCCAACCGAGCGCGAGCACCGGCAATCTGTCGGCCTACGTGCGCTTCTACGACGGCGTGGCGCGCGTGCCGGTGAGCGAGGCCGGCGGCGATGCGCCGCTGGAGGCCACCGCGAAGATCGCCAACCTCGCGCCCTACGACAAACACAACGACAGGCGCGACGACAAATGCCTGCTCGAGTTCAGGCTCTCCGCGCCGGAAACGCTCGACGTGCTCACGCATGGTTCGGTGCTGGAGTGCGGATTCGGCGTCAACGTGAGCGCCGACGGCCGCTACTATCTGGCGACCGGTTCCTGAGCGGCGGCGCGCGCCGCTCCATTCCGCGCGCGTATCTTCCACGCGGGCGCGGCGGCGCTTATCATGCAGCGGTGGCACAGGTTTTGTAGCTGTCAGAAGGCGTTCCCCGATCAACCGCTCAGAGAAAAACGCTCGCCCATGCAGAACATCCTCGACTATCCCGCGCTCGTGTTTATCGTGTCTTTTGTCATCATGTGGCTGGCGGCGCGCATCGGCGCGGCGCTGCTGAGGCGCTTCAGAAGAATCGAGGACGACGCCCGCGAAGACTTCAGCGTGATTCAGGCCGCTACGCTCACGCTGCTGGCGTTGATCATCGGCTTTACGTTTTCGATGGCGGTGGGGCGCTACGACCAGCGCAAGAACTACGAGGAAGAAGAGGCGAACGCGATCGGCACCGAATACGTCCGTGCCGATCTGCTGCCCGCCGCCGACGCGGCCACCGTGCGTGGCTTGCTGAAAGCTTATCTCGACGAGCGCGTGCTGTACTACACCACGCGCGACAGCCAGGAACTCGCCAAGGTCAACCGCGAGACCGAGCGCCTGCAGAACGCCATGTGGGCCACCGTGAAGAACGCCGCCGTTGCGCAACCCACGCCGATCGCCGCGCTGACCGTCTCTGGGATGAACGACGTGCTGAACACTCAGGGCTACACCCAGGCCGCGTGGTGGAACCGCATACCGTATGCCGCGTGGGCGCTGATGACCCTGATGGCAGTGTGCGCGAACGTGCTGGTCGGCTACGGCGCGCGCGCGCTGAAAGCGGGCGCCGGCTTGCTGCTGATCGTGCCGCTGGTGGTGTCGTTGTCGTTCACGCTGATCGCGGATATCGACAGTCCGCGCGGCGGCGTGATTCGCGTGAAGCCTCTCAATCTTCATGCGCTCGCAGATTCGTTCCGGGCGCCTTGAACGCGCCCCGAAGCGGCGGTGTCGAGCCGCTTCGGGGCGCACCGTACTGTATTCGAGAGGAATGTGATGTCCGATATCGTCAAGACCATGACCCGGTTCAACGCCGGCCGCGATCCCGAACGGCTCGCCATGAAATACCAGGCCATGCGCAGTTCGCCGTTCGTGTTTCTGCGCGGCACCTGTCATCTGTTCTACGCGGGTTTGCCGCGTGACAAGATCCTCGACGAAGCGCCGCCGGTCTGGATTTGTGGCGATATGCATCTGGAAAATTTCGGCAGCTACAAGGGCGATAACCGCCTGATCTACTTCGACAACAACGACTTCGACGAAGCCTGCCTCGCGCCGAATCTCTACGAACTGGCGCGGCTGCTGACGAGCGTGCTGGTCGGCGCCGCCGACCTCAAGCTGAGCCGCGCGCAGGCGCTCGCGCTCTGCCATACCGCGCTCGATTCGTACGGCGCGGCGCTCGCATTCGGCAAGGCGCGCTGGATCGAAGCGGAGACCTCGGTCGGGATGGTGCGCGATCTGTTCGACGCGCTGGCAAGCCGCCCGCGCGCCGCGTTTCTGGACCGGCGCAGTGTGCTGAAGGGCAAGACCCGCGTGCTGAAAGTGGACGGCAAAAAGGCGTTGCCGATCAGCGATCAACAGCGCGCAGCGGTCACGGAATTCATGAACAAGTTTGCCGCGAGCCAGCCCAATCCGGACTTCTATCGCATTCTCGACGTCGCGCGGCGCATTGCCGGCACCGGCAGTCTCGGCGTGGATCGTTACGTGATGCTGGTCGAAGGCAAAGGCTCGCCGGACAGCAACTTTCTGATCGATCTGAAAGAAGCGCTGCCGTCTTCGGTCATGCCGCATGTGCGTACGCCGCAGCCCACCTGGCAGAGCGAGGCGCAACGCGTCGTGGAAGTGCAGCGGCGCAATCAGGCGGTCTCGCAGGCGTTCCTGCACGCGGTCGATTTCAATCAGCGTTCCTACGTGTTGCGCAGTTTGCAGCCGTCGGAGGATCGCGTGGCCCTCAGCGATTGGAACGGCAAGCTGCCGCGTCTCGAAGAAGTGATCAACAGCATGGCCCAACTGAGCGCGTGGGCCCATCTTCGCAGCGGCGGCCGGCAGCACTCGTCGATTGCGGACGAGCTGATCGCGTTCGGCCATCGCAAGGACTGGCAGTTGCCGTTGATCGAACTGGCAACGCAGTGCGAGACCCAGGTCGCCGACGACTGGAAAGCGTATTGCGAAGCCTACGACCGCGGCGAGTTCAAACTGCCTGCGGCCCATTGAGGTTCGCGCGCGCTACCGTGCATGACACGCGGCGCGCTTGATTCACCTCACTCGCGCGCTGCCTCGCTTCACGCAATCTTGCCAAATGCATGGCGCATGACAGCGCCGTGCATGCCAGCCTCGCTCCAGACAAACCCTGATTGCTGCGCGGATTGCCCCGCTGATATCGTTCGCTGGACCGTTGTGGAAGCGCTTCCACTCACGCGCCGGCTTCACCGGCGCCGTGCCTTCCGCCGTACCCGGTTCAATGACCTCAGCGCAGGAGAATCCGTGGCAAACGACGCATCCGCTGTATCCGACGCACGCTCCCCCCAATCGCTCACCGATCCGTTCACGCCGCCCGCCGACTCGTCGCTGTGGCGCAAAAACTTTCTGTTCGGCGCGGCCACCGCGTCATATCAGATCGAAGGCGCCGTGGATGAAGACGGCCGCCTGCCGTCGATCTGGGACACCTTCTCGGCCACGCCCGGCAAGGTGCTCGCCGGCGACACCGGCGCGGTGGCCTGCGATCACTATCATCGCTGGCAAGAGGACGTGGACATGCTGGCGGGGCTCGGCCTCGAAGGCTATCGGCTGTCGATCGCGTGGCCGCGCGTGATGGGCGCGTCCGGCGTGCCGAATCGCAAAGGGCTCGACTTTTACAAGCGCTTGCTGGCGCGCCTGAAAGAGAAGGGCATCACGACCTTCGTCACGCTGTATCACTGGGATCTGCCGCAGCACCTGGAAGATCGCGGCGGCTGGCTGAATCGCGATACCGCGTACCGTTTCGCCGACTACGCCGACCTGATGAGCCGCGAACTGGCCTGCAGCGTCGACGCCTGGGCCACGCTCAACGAGCCCTGGTGTTCCGCGTATCTCGGCTACGGCAATGGTCATCACGCGCCGGGTCTTGCCGATGGGCGCTTCGCGACGCAAGCCATGCATCATTTGCTGCTCGCGCATGGTCTCGCGATACCGGTGTTGCGCGCCAACGATCCGGCCTCGCAGAAAGGGATTGTCGCCAACATGGGGCGCGGCACGGCGAATAGCGACAGCGCCGCCGACCAGCGCGCCGCGCATCTGTTCGAAGTTCAGCACAACGCGTGGATTCTCGATCCGCTGCTCAAGGGCGCGTATCCGCGCGATCTGTTCGAGTTGTGGCCGGGCACGGAACCGCTGGTGCTGGACGGCGACCTGCAGACGATTGCCGCGCCGCTCGATTTTCTCGGCGTCAACTATTACTTCCGCACGAACCTGGCGAGCGACGGCGCGCACGGTTTCAAGGAAGTGCCGCCGGAAGGCGTGGAGCGCACGCAGATGGGCTGGGAGGTGCATCCGGATGGCTTGCGCGATCTGCTGACCGGCTTCAGGAAAACGTATGCGAACCTGCCGCCGATCTACATCACGGAAAACGGCATGGCGTCGGACGACAAGGTGACAGACGGCCACGTGGACGACACGCAGCGCATTGCGTTTCTCAAGCGCCATCTCGCCGCGGTCGATCAGGCGATCAAGGCGGGTGTCGACGTGCGCGGGTATTTTCTCTGGTCGCTGATGGATAACTTCGAGTGGGCGTTCGGTTACGAGCGGCGCTTTGGGGTCGTGCATGTGGACTACGCTACGCAGAAACGCACCATCAAACGCAGTGCGGAGCTGGTGGCGAAATTCCTGCGGGAGCGGAAGTTACTCACCTAAGTGACGCACATTAAGCGCGAACATAAAGCACGCGTATAAAAGCAGTAAAGCTGGTTTGCATGTCGACTTGAAACACGGGCGCCAGGCCTGGCGCAACTATGTGGCATGGGATCGGTGTCAACGCTTTGCCCAGGCGGCGAAAAGCGCTGACGCCGACCGACAGGAGACGGAATGAACAGCAAAAAAATGGCCTTGCGAGGCATCGTGGCAGCATTGGCGTTGTATGGCGTCGTCGCGCAGGCGGATCCCTTGAAGGCCAACGTGATTCACTGGTGGACCTCGGGCGGCGAGTCGGCCGCGATTCGCCAGTTCGCCGATGCGTATAACAAAGCCGGCGGCCAATGGGTCGACAACGCGGTAGCGGGCGCCGATCAGGCGCGCTCCACGGCGATCAACCGGATCATCGGCGGCGATCCCCCCACCGCCGCGCAGTTCAATACCTCCAAGCAGTTTCACGACCTGATCGATCAGGGCCTGCTGAACAACGTCGACGACGTCGCCGCGAAGGAAAACTGGAACGGCGTGTTCCCGCCTTCGATCATCGACAGCATCAAGGTGAAAGGGCACTACTACGCCGCGCCCGTCGACATTCACATGCCCGCCTGGTTCTTCTATTCGAAGCCGGCGTTCCAGAAGGCCGGCATTGCCGCCGAGCCGAAAAACTACGACGAATTCCTCGCCGATCTCGGCAAGCTGAAGACCGCGGGTGTGATTCCGCTCGCGCTCGGCGGCCAGCCGTGGCAGGAAAAAATCACCTTCGACGCCGTATTCGCCGACGTAGGCGGCCCCGACCTCTATCTGAAGGTGTATCGCGATCGCGACCAGAACGCGGTGAAGTCCGACGCGTTCAGGAAGGTGCTGGCCTCGTTCAAACGCCTGCACGATTTCGTCGACGCCGGTTCGCCGGGCCGCAACTGGAACGACGCGACCGCGCTGGTGATTTCCGGCAAGGCGGGCGTGCAGATCATGGGCGACTGGGCCAAGGGCGAATTCTCGGCGGCTAAACAGGTCGCGGGTAAGGACTTCGGCTGCTTCCCGGGCTTTGGTCCGCATTCGCCGTATCTGGTCGCGGGCGACGTGTTCGTGTTCCCGAAGACGGATAATCCGACCACGATCAAGGCGCAGAACCTGCTCGCCACGGTGATGACCTCGCCGGCCGCGCAAGTCGCGTTCAGCGCGAAGAAAGGCTCGATTCCGATTCGTCCCGACGTGGACGTGAGCAGTCTCGACATCTGCGCGAAGGAGGGCATGGCGATCATGAAGGACAAGTCGCGTCAGTTGCCGAATCCGGAAATGCTGCTGTCGCCCGACAGGCAGGGCGCGTTGATCGACGTCATCACCAATTTCTGGAACAAGAACCAGTCGGTGGATGACGCGCAAAAGGCCTTTGCCAGCGCGTTGAAGAGCTAGGGGGGCGCAGCATGCACGCGCTCAAGGTGCTGCCCGCCGCCGGGTCGAAGTCCGCTGCGCCGTTGCGCAATGCGCCACGCAACGGGTCACGTAAAGGACCGCACGGCAAGCCGCTGAAAAAGCGCTTTCCGTTCGCGGCCTGGCTGGCGTTGCTGCCGATGGTCCTGACCGTCGTGTTCGCGTATCTCGGCACGATGGTCTGGACCGCGCGTGTGTCGCTCAGCAATTCGCGCACGTTTCCTTCCGGCGACTTCGCGGGCCTCTCGCAATACACGCGGCTGTTCAACAACGACCGCTGGTTGCTGTCGCTGCAGAACATCGTGATCTACGGCGCGTGCTTTATCGTTGCGTGCATGGTGATCGGTTTGCTGCTGGCGATCTTCATCGATCAGCGCGTGGTCGCGGAAGGTGCGTTGCGGACGATCTTTCTCTATCCGTACGCGATGTCGTTCGTCGCGACCGGCCTCGTCTGGCAGTGGATTCTGAATCCGGAGCTCGGCGCGCAGGCCGTGTTGCACAAGCTCGGCTTCGCGCATGCGCGCTTCGACTGGATCGTCGATCAGGACTGGGTGATCTACACGATCGTGATCGCGACCGTGTGGCAGGCCTCGGGGCTGGTGATGGCGTTATTGCTCGCCGGCTTGCGCGGGATCGACGAGGAACTGTGGAAAGCCGCGCGCATCGACGGTATTCCGCGTTGGCGCGTTTATGCGAGCATCGTGGTGCCGATGCTCGGGCCGTCGATGTCCACCGCCTTCGTGCTGCTGTTCGTGATGGTCGTGAAGCTCTACGACGCCGTGGTCGCGATGACGCAGGGCGGTCCCGGCACCGCCAGCGAAGTGCCGGCCAAGTTCATCATGGACTATCTGTTCGGACGCGCCAATATCGGCCTCGCGTCGGCGGCTTCCATCGTGTTGCTGGCCACCGTGCTAGCGATTCTCGCGCCGTTCTTCTATGCCCGCAGCCGCGCCGCGTTGCGCAAGGAGGCGTGATGAACACGCTCAGTTCTCCGCTGAAAAACGGCACGCCGGGCCGCGTACGCCCGCGTCGCCGACGTGCCGCATTCACACCGGCGCGCCTTGGCGTCTACGCGTTTCTGCTGACCGCCGCGCTGTTTTTCCTGCTGCCTTTGTATGTGATGCTCGTGACGTCGGTCAAGCCGATGAGCGAGATCCGTCTCGGCAATCTGCTGGCGTTTCCCGCGCATTTCACGTTGAGCGCCTGGAGCGCCGCGTGGCAATCCGCCTGCACCGGACTCGACTGCAACGGCATTCAGGTCGGCTTCTGGAACTCGGTGCGGATTGTCGTGCCGAGCACGGTCTTGTCGATCGCGATCGGCGCGGTGAACGGCTACGCGTTGTCGTTCTGGCGGCCGCGCGGCGCCGGGTTGCTGTTCGGCGTGCTGCTGATGGGCGCGTTCATTCCGGTGCAGGTGATGGTCTATCCGCTCGTGCGGGTGCTGGCGAGCGTGCATCTGTTCAGTTCGTTGCCGGGCATCGTGGTGATTCATACGATCTTCGGCATGCCGGTCATGACGCTGCTGTTCCGCAACTACTACACGTCGATTCCGCAGGAACTGTTCAAGGCCGCGCGCATCGACGGCGGCGGCTTCTGGCGCATCTTCACGCAACTCATGCTGCCCATGTCCACGCCGATCATCGTGGTGGCGGTCATCATGCAGGTAACGGGCATCTGGAACGACTTCATTCTTGGGCTGGTGTTCGCCGGCACCAAAAATCTGCCGATGACCGTGCAACTGAACAACATCATCAACACGACAACCGGCGAGCGGCTCTATAACGTCAATATGGCGGCGACCATTCTGACTTCCATGGTGCCGCTGGCGGTGTATTTCGTTTCGGGCCGCTGGTTTGTGCGCGGCATTGCATCCGGCGCGGTGAAGGGGTAGACGGGTATGGCAAATCTTGCGAATACGGTTGATATGGCGGACGCGACTGACACCAACGACGCAACAGGCACGGCGGACCGGGTCGACGCGGCGGGTCTCGCGAATCCGGCCAACGTGGCGGTGCGTAATCTCACCATCCGCCTCGGCGCGAACACCGTAATCGAAAATCTCGATCTCGACGTGCGTGCCGGCGAGTTCGTGGTGTTGCTCGGCCCCTCGGGCTGCGGCAAATCCACGTTGCTGCACAGCATTGCCGGACTGATCGACGTGAGCGACGGCAGCATCGAAATTGCCGGTGAAGACATGACGTGGGCCGATCCGAAAGATCGCCGCATTGCGCTGGTGTTTCAGTCGTACGCGCTGTATCCGACCATGAGCGTGGAGCGTAATCTGTCGTTCGCATTGCGCATCAACGGTACGCCGAAGGCGGAAATTGCACGGCGCGTGGCGCGCGCGTCCGACATGCTGCAACTCGGCCCGCTGCTCAAGCGCAAACCGGCGCAGCTGTCGGGCGGCCAACGGCAGCGCGTGGCGATCGGCCGCGCGATCGTGCGCGAGGCGGACGTGTTTCTGTTCGACGAACCGCTGTCGAATCTCGACGCCAAATTGCGCACCGAACTGCGCCGCGAACTCAAGCAATTGCACCAGCGTCTGGGCGCGACGATGATCTACGTGACGCACGATCAGGTCGAGGCGATGACGCTCGCCACCCGCATGGCGGTGATGCGCGGCGGCGTGATCCAGCAGTTCGGCACGCCCGCCGAAGTCTATGCGCGGCCCGACAATCTGTTCGTCGCGACCTTCCTGGGTTCGCCCGCGATGAACCTCCTCAAGGGCACGCTGGAGACGCGCGACGGCGCGGTCTACTTCTGCACGCCGCAATGGCGGCTCGAGGTGTCGGCGTATCCGTTCAAACACGCACCCGCGCAAGCGTTGCCCTGCGTGCTCGGGGTGCGGGCCGAAGACGTCAAGGTCGGCGCAGGCCTGAGCGAGCGTGCAAAAGTTTCGCTGGTGGAGCCGATGGGCAACCACCGCGTCATTTGGCTCGACTATCATGGCGTACAGGTCGCCTCGATCGATCAGACGAAGACACCGGTGGCGCTCGCGGACACGGTCGCGTTTTCGTTCGATAGCGAACAGGTCTCGCTGTTCGACGAAGCGGGGGGCGAACGGTTATAGCGCGATTGGCGACGCTAACGGCGCTCTCGAATACAACAGGGATAAAACGAGGCTTGACGGAGATCCGCGTGGCTACACTCAAAGATGTCGCGGCACTCGCCGGCGTGGGCATGTCGACCGCGTCGCGCGCCATTTCCGGCAAAGGGCCGATCTCGGCCGATGCGGCCGCCCGCGTGAATGCGGCCATCGAAACACTGAACTTCCGCCCGTCGTCGATCGGGCGCGCCATGGCCACGCAGTCGCTCGGCATGGTCGGCATTTTCGTGCCGACTTTCTTCGGCTCGTACTACGGCACGATTCTCAAACAGACCGATACCGAACTACGCGCGGTGCGCCGTCACGTGGTGGTGGCGACCGGCTGCGGGGAAGTGTCGCCGCGCGAGCAGGCCATGGAAGCGGTGCGCTTTCTGATCGGCCGCGATTGCGACGGCGTGGTGGTGATCAGTCACGATCTGCACGACGAAGACCTGATCATGCTGCACAAGATGCATCCGAAAATGGTGTTTCTGAATCGCGCGTTCGATCAGTTGCCGGAGGCGTCGTTTTGCGCGGATCACCGGCGCGGCGGCGAGTTGGCGGCACGCACGCTGCTCGATCACGGGCACCGCGATATCGCGGTGATTTCGGGGCCGTTCAGCGCGTCGGACAACCAGATCCGGCTCGGGGGTTTCTTCGCCGAACTGGCGCGTGAAGGCATCGCGCAAGACGATGTCACGCTGATCGAATCGGACTTCTCGCCGGAGGGCGGTTACGCCGCCACGCGCAAGCTGCTCGACACGACGCGGCGCTTCACGGGGCTGTTCTGCGCGAACGACACCATGGCGGTGAGCGCGCTCGCGTACCTGCACGAGGCCGGGGTTGCGGTGCCGGAGGAAGTGTCGGTGATTGGGTACGACGACGATTACTCGGCCGCTTATGCGTCGCCCGGGCTGACGTCAGTGCATATTCCGACCGCGGAGTTGACGCAGAACGCGGTACGGTGGTTGCTCAACGAGTGCTACCGGACTACGTGGGAAGTGTTCCGCGAGTTTCCGGTGAGCGTAACGATGCGCAAGTCGGTGGGGCCGGCGCCGGGTGTGGCTCAGGTGCCGCTGCGCAACGACTGTTCGTGACGCTGACGCGCTTCTTCGTCGAGCCGCGTGTCTTCGAGTTCCTGCAGCACCGCTTCCAGATCGATCGGCGTGGTGTCGAGTTCGACGCGGCCGGTCAATTCACTCTCCACATGTAACGCACCCGCTTCGTAAAGCGCCCAGATTTCCTTGCCGTAACTGGCCTCGAGCAAGGCCGGTGCGAACTGCCCGAAATACGTGGCGAGGTTATTCACGTCGCGTTCCAGCATGGCGGGTGCTTCGAGATTGCCGGCGGCGTTCACCGCTTGCGGCAGGTCGATGATGACCGGGCCGTCGGCGGCCAGCAGGATGTTGTATTCGGACAGGTCGCCGTGAATCATGCCGGCGCACAGCATGCGCACCACTTCCCGAACCAGCACGGCGTGCAGTTCGATTGCGCGTGCTTCGCTCATGTCCACGTCGTTCAGACGCGGCGCAACGTTGCCGTCGGCGTCGGTGACCAATTCCATCAGCAATACGCCGTCGGTGCAGATAAACGGCTGCGGCACGCGCACGCCCGCGTTGGCGAGCTGGAACAGCGCGTCGACTTCGGCGTTCTGCCATGCCTGTTCCTGCACCTCGCGGCCGTAGCGGCTGCCTTTTTCCATGGCGCGCTGTTCGCGGCTGTTCTTGACCTTGCGGCCTTCGCGATACGACGCGGCCTGGCGGAAACTGCGCTGTTTGGCGTCTTTATAGACCTTCGCGCAGCGGATGGAGTCGCCGCTGCGCACCACGTAGACGGTGGCTTCCTTGCCGCTCATCAACTGCGAGATGACTTCGTCGATCAGGCCTTCTTCGACCAGCGGCAGCAGACGTTTCGGTGTTTTCATGCGGCGGCCTTGGAGCGGAAGGCGGCGCGGCGGCCGTGTGCGGCCGGTTGGGAGAGGGTATCGAGCGAAATTCGGATCATGCCGGATTATAAAGGGTTAGGCGGTCCCTACCGGAACGCGCTCGCCAATGCGCCGGTTTTCGCCGGTTTTCGTTGGGAAATGGCTGCGCCGACGTCGTATCAGACCTGAAAGACACTTTCCATCCGCTGGATTTCGGGCCGCGACAGATTGAGCGCGGCGGCCTCGTCCCGCCATGTTGCGACGGCATCCCGCACCTCGCCGACGATCTGCCGCGCCTGGGCCGCGTCGACGCGATAGAACCCGGCTGTGTCGATCACGGCGTCGAGATCGGGCAGGGCGCTCATCGAGTCCAGCGTCAACGCATGTTCGCGCTTGCTCGGGTTCGGATTCATGTCGAAGGCGGGCGACAGACGCCAGCCCGACGCTTCACGAATAAAGCCGTGATTGCGCAGATGATCGTCGCGATTGCCCACCACGACGTTGAAGACGACGCGTTTGAAGAGCTGCGCGAGATCGCTGTCGATATGGCCTTGCGCGCCGTTGTTCGCCAGATATTCGGCGAGGTCCAGATAGCTTGCGTCCGAATCGCCGTCCTGCCGTTCAAGCAAGGTCATGGCCGACGCAACCATACGCCGGCGGCTGTCGTGCCGGTCGAATCGTTCGACGCAGAAGGTGCCGTAACGCGCGCCCACGTATTTGAGCTCGGACGCGGGCACCCAGATACCCGCTTTGCTTGCCAGCCGATGAACGAGGTATTCCCACGCGCCAATGTCATAGCGGTCCTCTTTCGCCGGGAATTTGGCGATCCACAGGTCATTGCCGAGGCTGGTGAAATTGGCTTTGGGACGCGCGCCGCCCAGCGACGTGCCGGGCGCGATCAGCATGGCCAGCCATTGTTCGTATTCCGGCATTTTTTCGATGTCGGCCTCTTCGATGCGAAGGCTGATATAGGCGAGGGTCGCGAGATCGGTGACCGGCGGCGCGGCCTCGGCGCTGTTGTCGAGAAAATCGCCGGCGGTGTTCTGAAACCGCAGCGCGCCGACTCTCGTCAGGTCGTGAACGCCGAGCAGGAAATCGATTTCCTGCAATTGACGCATGGGCCGGTCTTCCCGATCCGCGGCGGCGGCTTCGCGACGCTCCATCAACACGCGGCCCCAGCGGTCCGGCGCCGAGTCCATGAAGATGCCGAACGCCACGGCTTTCGCGGGCGGGTATTGCTCGTCGGTCCACAACTCGAGGCGCGGGTCGAGCATGAAGGCGTGGCGTCCGTCCACCCAGTTCTGCTCATAGGCAAACGAAGCGGGCAAGTCGGACCGCGTGGTCTGGCGATACAGCGTGCCGACCTGCTGCAGGCTGCCGACCGTGACGTCGTCGAGGAACACCTTGAAGGTGTCGCGAGGTTTATTGCTGGCCATCGGTTTTCCGGGCGGGTTTGCCGGCCGGCCGCGCGGCCTTGGTGCGAGCGACGCCCGGCGCGTTCGCACGCGGCTTGCGTTGACCCGCCAGCTTGAGGTCCTGCAGCTTCCGGCCGAGTGCGTCGTCGCGGGCGACGACGTCCATGTCCTTGTCGAGTCCCAGGACCCGCAGCGCTCGCATATAGGTGCCGAGCGCGATGCCAGAATCGCCTTTCTCGAGACGGTGCAGCGTATCGCGCGAAATGCCGAGCCGTTCGGCGAACAGCGTAGCGGGCAGTTCGCGGCGCAGGCGGGCCAGTTTCAGGCGTTCGCCGAGCGCGCGTATCTGCTTCTCGACGGACGGAAAGGGGCGCTGAAGGGTGCGGGACATGTCCGATAGATTAGTCAAATAGATTAAATATGTCAAAAGTATCGGACAAATATCTATTTTTTCAATGTCTTGGACATCGTGATAGCGCTGTTTCTTGGAGATAGCGTCCGATATTTCAGGCAAAAATGGTATCTGTGTCTGAAGTATCGGACGTTTTGGCGTATCAAAGGTACTCGAAAAGTGTGCCGTCGCCGTAACGACGCCGCAACCACCTGCAACAGTGTTTTGCTGTTTCCCCTCCTGCGGTTTGTTTTTGCTTCGCTTAAACTCGCCGGTAACAAATTGTTACGGGGTCCGAGATGTTGACCGCATTCTTCATTGCCTGTCCGCTTTGCATCGTCGTGCTGTTCCATTTCGCGCGTCATGTCGATCCAGCCACGGGCCACTTCAAGCGTTAAATCCAGAAACCGGATAGCCCGGGACTTGCCTTTGTGTGCCGAATAGCGGCACGATGCGCGATTACCATCAAGAATGGGGCAGCATCGCGTATGCGAGATTTTCTGGCGGGTATGACGGCGCGCATGAGCGTGTTGAAGGGCGTCCTTCCGTTGACGCGCGGCAGCGCCGTGCGTGATGCGCTAGCCGGCGTGCAACTCGCGTCGATGGATATTCCGCAAGTCCTGGGCTACGCGCGTATCGCCGGCATGCCGGCCGTGGCAGGGCTTTACACCGTTTTCCTGCCGTTGCTCGCCTTTGCGTTTTTCGGTGCCTCCCGGCACCTCGTGGTCGCCGCCGATTCCGCGACCGCCACCATCTTCGCAAGCCGGCTCTCTACCATGGCGCCGCCGTCGAGCGTCGAATACGCGTCGCTCGCCGCGATGGTCGCGTTGCTGACCGCCGGGTTGCTGCTCGTCGCGCGTATTTTCAAACTGGGTTTTCTGGCCGACTTCCTGTCGCGCACCGTGCTGGTCGGTTTTCTCGCGGGCGTCGGCGTGCAGGTCGGCATTGCCATGCTCGGCGACATGTTCGGTGTGCCCGGCCATGCGGCGAGCAGCGTTGCGCAAGTGGCGCTGGTGGTGCGCGAAGCGGCGCAGATCCATCTGCCGACGCCAGGTATTTCGCTGCTGGTGGTCGTCGCCATTCTCGCGTGCAAACGCTTTTTGCCGCGTGCGCCGGTGCCGCTGTTCGCCGTCGTGGCGGGCATCGCCGCCAGCGATATCTACGGCTTCGCGGCGCACGGCATCTCCGTGCTCGGGCCGGTGGCGGGCGGACTGCCGCCGCTGCGCATGCCTTCCGTGACGTGGCAGCAGATGCTCGATCTGTTGCCGGTCGCAGCCTCCTGTTTCGTGATGATCGTCGCGCAGAGCGCCGCCGCGAGCCGTGTGTTCGCGGAGCGTTATCACGAACCCGTGGATACCAACGCCGACCTGCTGGGCATCGCCGCGGCCAACGCGGCGGCGGCGTTCACCGGCGCCTTCGTGGTCAACGGCAGCCCGACACAAACGGCCATGGGCGATCGCGCGGGCACGCGCAGCCAGTTCGCGCAGGTCGTGTTCGCGGCGGTGGTGGTGGTCGTGCTGCTGTTTTTCAGCCGCTTTTTGCAGTATCTGCCGCATTGCATTCTCGCCAGCATCGTCTTCACGATCGCCGTCGGGCTGATCAATGTGCAGGCGCTGTTTTCGATTCGCCGCGAAAGTCCGGGCGAATTCACGCTGGCCGTGTTTACCGCGCTGGCGGTCGTGCTGATCGGTGTCGAGCACGGCATTCTGGTGGCCGTGGCGCTCTCGCTGCTGCGCCACGTGCGCCACAGTTACCGTCCTCACACGATGATTCTCGCGCCCGGCGACGACGGCGTCTGGGTGCCGGTGCCTGCCGCGCCCGGCATGCAGACCGCGCCGGGGTTGATCGTCTATCGCTTCGGCGCCGACCTGTTCTACGCGAACGATCACTTTTTCGTCGACGATTCGCGCCGTTTGATTGATCACGCGCCGAGCAAGGTGCGCTGGTTCGTCGTCGACGCGAGTGCGATTACCGACCTCGACTATTCGGCGGCGCGTTCGGTGGGGGAGTTGTGCGAGGCGTTGAAGGCGAGCGGCATCGAAGTGATCTTCGCCCGCGTGAACCGCTATCTGCGCGCGGACATGGACCGGCATGGGATCACGCCGGTGATCGACACGAGCTGCATTTTCAGCACCTTGCATGAGGCGCTGCGCTCGGCCGGCGTGGAGAAGCCGGACCTGCACGTCAAGGAAGCCACCTAGCCGCTGGTTCTGTTTAGCGCGGCGCTTCGTCGTCGAAGAAGAAGTGGCCGATAAAGAAGCACGCACCGGCAACGGCCACGCCCAGCACGGCCACCGTATAAGCGAGCGCGGCGCCGTGCCACAGTCCGTCGAACCAGTCGTGAAGCTGCGCCATCAGCACTTCCGCCGTGCCGCCGATACGCTGCAATTCGATCTGATAGCGCGGATCGGCCATGCCGTACTGGGAGACGGCGCTGTCGGGCGGCGCGGCCGTCGCGTAGAGAATCACCGCGGCGATCAGACTGGCGATCAGCACCGCGGCGCCCGCCAGATAAAACCGCTTCTGCGATGACGGACGTTGCGCGCCCGGGTTTGAATGGTCGCTACCGCTCATTGTGTTCGTGGATCCGCTCTGCCTGTCGTGGCGACAGTATCGCAGAGCGGCGCCGCGCGTCATGCACCGCGCGCGGCTAGCTTTTCGATGTCAGCATCTTGAACCCGGCGATCCCGAACATGATCGCGAGCGAGCCGTCGAGCCAGCGCCGGACCGCCAGATAGATACGGCGCGCCGACGCGGTCGAGAACAGCACCGCGTAGCTGCTGAACACCGAAACGCCGATGCACATGCACCCCAGCACCACCGGCAAGGTACGCGAGGCGCCGCTGGCCGGCGACATGGCCAGCGACACGATCGACAGCCAGACCAGAATCGCCTTCGGATTGGTGAGATGCAGCAGCAGGCCACGCAGATAGAGACGCTGCGGTGCCTCGTTCTGGCGGGTCGCGCTGGTCGGCAACGCGCTAGCGCTGAAGGCGGAACGCGCGGACTTGAAACCGAGCCACAGCAGATAGAGTCCGCCGGCAATCTTGATTGCGACCAGACACTCCGAGTAAGAGGCCAGCACCGCCGACAACCCCAGCGACGCCAGCAGCGCCCAGAAGAATGAACCCGATACCACGCCGAGCGCGAACGTGAGCGCGGCGCGGCGGCCCGCGCTCATGGCCAGCGACATGATCGCCAGGTTGCTCGGCCCGGGGCTCGCGGTGCCGACGAAGTACGCGCCGTAGGCGATCAGGACATCGGCGGTGACGAAGCTGCTGGTGATCATGGGTTGAAAACCTCAATGGCGGGCAAACCGTGCCGCTCGACACGAACACGGGAAGAAAAGGCGACTCGATGCGCGAGCAACGATTCTGAGTGCTCACGCGCCAGGCTCACAGATACAGTTGGTACGGACGGCGACAGCACAATCGCAGGTGGCCGTTGGCGTCGGCATGATCGCTCACGCGCCGGCTGCCGTGCCGATGCAGTCGGCGAGCGCCGCCGCCACCGCTTGCCGGCTGTGCCGCGGACGCTGCACGAGGCCGATTTCACGATGAAAAGTCGCGTCGCCGAGTTCGAGTGCGACGACATTGGCGGGCCACTTGCCGAGCCCGACCGTGTTCGGAATCAACGCCACGCCGATGCCGCGCGCGACGAGTTGCACGATTCCCTGCAACTCGTCGAGCTCGATCACGTCCTGCACATTCAGCCGCGAGCGCCGCAGAAACCGGTCGACCAGCCGCCCGCCGAACGACGCGCGGTCGTAGCGGATAAACGGCGCGCTCCTGAGCAATTCGCGCCAGGCGGGCTGGTTGCGCGCGAGCGCTTTCGGCGCGAGCAGCACGAACGGCTCGCTGGCGAGCGTGCGCCATTCGAGTTCGGACGGCAGCGCGAACGGCGGCCGGATGATCACCGCCAGGTCGAGCTCGCCGGAATCCACCTGACCCAGCAAGCCCAGCGATACGCCCGGCACGACGCGAATTCGCCAGCCGGGGCGGTCGTCGCGAAAGCGCGCCAGCGCGTCGGCCAGAAACGACACCTGCGCGGACGCGATCGCGCCCACCCGCAGCATGCCGCTTTCCGCCGCGACCGCGCCGCGTTCCGAGAGCCGGGCGTACAGCGTCATCATTTCTTCGGCGAGCGCCAGCGTTTCGCGGCCCGCGTCGTTCAGCGTGGCGGAGCGCCCGGTGCGGTCGAACAGCGCGAAGCCGAGTTGTTCCTCGAGCCGCTGCATCTGCGCGCTCACGGCGGATTGCGTCAGGCCGATACGCGCGCCCGCGCCGGAAAACGTGCCGTACTGACTGACGGCGATAAAGGTCTTGAGTTCGCTCAGCATGATCGATTGATCGAATTTAGTGTTGGTCAGGTCAAGTATATATCGTTTTGAAGCAATTTTGGTCATGGTTAAAATTGGCTTCAACGGTGTGGCGTTGTGCGCCGTGGTGCGCTTATCTCAGCCCACCGCAATGTCAACCCGACGCATTTCAATCCCTCATACCCACCACGAGCCTTTCCCATCATGAGCGTTGCCGAAACCAGTTTGCCGCCGTTCCATCTGGCGTTTCCTGTTCATAGTCTCGCCGCCGCGCGCGAGTTTTACGGCGACCTGCTGGGTTGTCCGGAAGGCCGCAGTTCGGAGGCATGGGTCGATTTCAATTTCTACGGTCATCAGATCGTCGCGCACCTCGCGCCGGACGAAATTGGCCACCGCCAAACCAGTAAGGTGGACGGCGACGCCGTGCCGGTCCGTCACTTCGGCGCCGTGCTGTCCATGCCGCAATGGCAGGCTGCCGCCGACAAACTGCAACAGGCCGGTATCGATTTCATCATCGAACCGCATGTGCGTTTCAAGGGCGAAGTCGGCGAGCAGGCGACCATGTTCTTTCTCGATCCGTCGGGCAATGCGCTGGAATTCAAGGCGTTTGCCGATATGTCGTCGTTGTTCGCGAAGTAGTTTTTTTACGGATGTAATGCGGTTCGGCGTTGAGACTGAACCCGTTTTGAAGGACAAGTTAAGTATTTGCTTGTCATAATTTGTTCTGAGCGCCTGTCTCGTGGTTTCCGCGCGAGGCGGGCGATTTCAAGTATCGCCAACAGCGCCTATCTTCATTCAACAAACGTTTGCTCATCGCCAATTGCGGCGGTGTTTCAAACGCATTTCGCCTTACATTAACCTTCCTGACAGTTCCGCCATTTTCACGCCATGCAGGTGTTGGTGCTAGCGATCTAGCATATGCGCTGGATTCAACCATCCCTTACCAGCATTCTCTCGGGCGCGTTTCATGTGGATCGTCAACGTTGCGCTTAAACGGCCATACACGTTCATCGTGATGGCCATTCTGATCTTGCTGGCGACGCCGTTCGTGCTGTTGACCACGCCGGTCGACGTGTTGCCGGAAATCAATATTCCGGTGGTCAGCATCATCTGGAATTACACCGGTTTGTCGGCCGAAGATATGGCCAACCGTATCACCTCGGTCAACGAGCGCAGCCTGACCACCACCGTCAACGACATCGAGCACATCGAGTCGCAGTCGCTGGCGGGCATTGCGATTCTGAAAATCTTTCTGCAACCCACGGCGAACATCCAGACCGCGATCGCACAGACCGTTGCGGTGGAGCAGGCGCAGCTCAAGCAGATGCCGCCGGGCGCGACGCCGCCGCTCGTGATCAGCTATTCGGCCTCGAGCATTCCGGTGATCCAGCTCGGCCTGTCGAGCCCGAAGCTCTCGGAGCAGGCGCTCAACGACACCGCGCTGAACTTCCTGCGTCCGCAACTCGTGACGATTCCCGGCGCGGCCGTGCCGTATCCGTACGGCGGCAAGTCGCGTCTGATCTCGGTCGACCTCGACACGCGCGCGTTGCTGGCGAAAGGCCTGACGCCCTCGGACGTGGTCAGCGCGTTCAACGCGCAGAACCTGATTCTGCCGACCGGTACGGCCAAGATCGGGCCGAAGGAATACACGATCAACATGAACGGCTCGCCCGCCACGGTGGAAGGGCTCAACGACATTCCGGTGCGCACGCTCAACGGCGCGACGACTTATCTACGCGAGGTCGCGCACGTGCGCGACGGCTTCTCGCCGCAGACCAACGTGGTGCGTCAGGACGGCCACCGCGGCGTGTTGATCTCGGTACTCAAGAACGGCAGTGCGTCGACGCTGTCGATCGTCAATACGTTGCGCGATCTGCTGCCGAACGCGCGCGCGTCGTTGCCGCCCGACCTGAACGTGACGGCGCTGTTCGATCAGTCGGTGTTCGTGAAGGCGGCCGTGCAGGGCGTGGTGCGTGAGGCGCTGGTGGCCGCCGCGCTGACCGCCGCGATGATTCTGCTGTTCCTCGGCAACTGGCGCAGTACCTGCATCATCGCGATCTCGATTCCGTTGTCGATTCTGTCTTCGCTGATTGCCTTGCATGCGCTCGGGCAGACCATCAACATCATGACGCTCGGCGGGCTCGCGCTCGCTGTCGGGATTCTGGTCGACGATGCAACGGTGACGATCGAGAATATCGAACGGCATCTGCATATGGGCACGAATCTGCACGACGCGATTCTCGACGGCGCGGGCGAAATCGCGATTCCGGCGCTGGTGTCCACGCTGTGTATCTGTATCGTGTTCGTGCCGATGTTCTTCCTGACCGGTGTGGCGCGCTATCTGTTCGTGCCGCTCGCCGAAGCGGTGGTGTTCGCGATGCTCGCCTCGTACATTCTGTCGCGCACGCTGGTGCCGACCATGGCGATGCTGCTGATGGGCCACGCGCACAAGCCGAAAGCCGGCGCGAAACCGAATCCGTTCATGCGCATCTATCACCGCTTCGATCAGGGTTTCGAGCGCATGCGGGCCGGCTACATCATGATTCTGAGCAGTGTGCTGGTGCGGCGCGGGCGCTTCGGCAGCCTGTTTCTCGGCTTCTGCATTGTCTCGATGGGGCTGGTTTTCGTGCTCGGCGAAGACTTCTTTCCGAGTGTCGACGCGGGCGATATCCGCCTGCATATGCGTGCGCCGACCGGCACCCGGATCGAGGAAACCGCGCGTCTCGCGGACGAGGTCGAGAAGGCGATTCGCGAGGTCGTTCCCGCGAAGGAACTGGGCACGATTCTCGACAACCTCGGCTTGCCGTATAGCGGTATCAATCTCTCGTACAGCAATGCCGGCACGATCGGCACGCTCGACGGCGAGATCCAGGTCGCGCTGAACGAAGACCACAAGCCGACGCAAACCTACATGGACAAGTTGCGCACGATTCTGCCGCAGCGTTTTCCAGGCGTGGAGTTTTTCTTCCAGCCGGCCGACATCGTCACGCAGATTCTGAACTTCGGTTTGCCGGCGGCAGTGGACGTGCAGATTTCCGGTGCGGATCAGCAGGGCAACTTCGACATTGCGCGCAAACTGCTGAAGCAGGTGCGGATGATTCCCGGCACAGTGGATACGCACATCCAGCAGAAACTGGATGAGCCGGCCATCAATCTTCAGATGGATCGCACCCGTTTGCAGCAGCTCAATCTGAGCGCGAGCAACGTGGCGCAAAACGTGCTGATTTCGTTGTCGGGCAGCTCGCAAACGTCGCCGGGTTTCTGGTTCAACAACCGCAACGGGGTCGAATACAGCGTCGCGGTGCAGACGCCGCAGTACCAGGTGTCGTCGATCGACGAATTGCTGCGCACGCCCGTGTCGGGCTCGGCCAACGGGCCGACGCAACTGCTCGGCAACCTGGTGCGTGTGTCGCCGCAGAGTCAGTTCGCGGAAGTCACGCACTACAACATCAAACCGGTGATCGATCTGTACGTGAGCGTGGAAAACCGCGACCTGGGCAGCGTGGCGAGCCAGGTCGACAAGCTGGTGAATGACGCGCGCGCGTCGCTGCCGCGCGGCAGTCAGATCGTCGTGCGCGGCCAGGTGCAGACCATGCGCAGTTCGTTCTTCGGGCTAGGTATTGGCGTGGCGATGGCGATCGTGCTGGTGTACCTGTTGATCGTGGTGAACTTCCAGTCGTGGGTCGATCCGCTGATCATCGTCAGCGCGTTGCCGGCGGCGCTCGCGGGCATTGTGTGGATGCTGTTTCTGACCGGCACGCATCTGAGCGTACCGGCGCTGACCGGCGCGATCATGACGATGGGCGTGGCGACCGCCAACAGTATTCTGATGGTGTCGTTCGCGCGCCAGCGGCTCTCGGCCGGCGCACCGCCGCTGACCGCCGCGCTCGAAGCCGGTGCGAGCCGGATCCGGCCGGTGCTGATGACCGCTTTCGCCATGATCATCGGCATGATTCCGATGGCGCTCGGTCTCGGCGAAGGCGCCGAGCAGAACGCGCCGCTCGGCCGCGCGGTGATCGGCGGCCTGCTGTTCGCCACGGTGTCCACGCTGTTTTTCGTGCCGCTGGTGTTTGCGGGTATTCATACCCGGCTCGCGCGGCGCCACGGTAAAGACGACGATGCGGACCACTCGGGCCGCCACGACGATGGCCACGACGGCGGTAACGGTAATGGCAACGACGGCCCCGCGCCGGACCACGGCGGCGCTGCCAAGCCCGCGTAAAGTTAAATGATGGCTGACTGAAATGACCGAAAAAACCCATGCATCGCTAGCGATCCCCGCGCGAGAGACCGAAGGCGGGCACGCATTGCCGCCGCGCCATCGCGAATGGAAGCGCGCCAAAATCGCCATCTGGATCGTGCTGGCGCTGCTCGCCGTGGGCGCGTTGCGCACCGTGGTCGCAGACGTGCTGCAGAGCCGTTCGGTGGCGGAGACGACCAAACAGAACGCCACCCAATACGTGAACGTGGTGAGCCCGACGCAGACCGCGGGCGGCGGTGACACGCTGTTGCCGGGCACCTTGCGCGGTAACGTGGAGTCGCCGATCTATGCGCGCTCGACGGGTTATCTGCTGCACTGGTACGCCGATATCGGCGCGCGGGTGAAGCAGGGGCAACTGCTGGCCGATCTGGACACGCCGGAAATCGATCAGGAATTGGCGCAGGCGTTGGCGCAGCGTCAACAGACCAGCTCGAGTCTCGGCCTCGCGAAGAGCTCGCTGGACCGCTGGCAGCAATTGCGTCAGCGCGACGCGGTGTCGCAACAGGAACTCGACGAGCGGCAGAGCACGTACACGCAGGGCGTCGCCAACCTTGCCGCCGCCGATGCCAACGTCAAACGTCTGCAGCAACTGGAATCGTTCAAGCGCATCGTCGCGCCGTTCGCGGGCGTGGTCACGCAACGCAATGTCGACGTCGGCGACCTGATCGACGCGGGCAGCGGCACGAGCCGCGCGCTGTTCGCGCTGGCGCAGTCGGATCCGCTGCGCGTTTATGTGCAATTGCCGCAGGCTTACGCGCAAAACGTCTCGGTTGGCCAGAAGGTGGTGGTGACCCAGGCGGAACTGCCGGGTCAGCAATTCCACGGCACGATCACGCACATGTCCGGCGCGATCGACGTGCCGACGCGTTCGCTGCAGATCGAAGTGACGCTGCCGAACCCCGACGACAAGCTGCGCCCCGGCGCGTATGTCCAGGTTGCGGTGCCGGCCGTGGCCCACGCGCAACTGATGGTGCCGGGCAACGCGCTGCTGTTCCGCGCGGAAGGTCCGCGGCTCGCGGTGGTCGACGGGGACGGCAAGGTGCAGTTGCGCAAGATCGTGATTGCGCAGGATCTCGGGCAGACGCTCGAAATCGAAAGCGGGATCGAGGCGAGCGACAAGGTGATCATCAACCCGAGCGATTCGATCGCGGACGGCGATCACGTGCAGATCACCCAGCCGCAGAAAAACGGCAAGGGGGCGTCTTGAAGGTCGCAGGCCCCTGCCGGGCGATCACGACACTCGCGGGCGCGGCGTTGCTCGCGGCGTGCACGGTCGGTCCGGACTATCAGCGCCCGCAAGCCGAGGTGCCGCCTACATGGCAGACCGATTCGTACTGGCGGGTGGCCGAGCCGTCGCACGCGCCGATCGCGCTGGACTGGTGGAGCGGTTTCGGCGATCCGGCGCTGGCCGCGCTGGAAACTCAGGCGCTCGCGCAGAACCAGACGCTGGTGGCCGCTAGCGCCCACTATGCGCAGGCCACGGCGACGCTCGCGAATACGCGCGCGCAGCAGATTCCCGAGGTCGACCTTGGCGCAACCGGCTCGCGCTTCCGTATTTCGAAGGACCGTCCGCTGACCAATTACGCGACGCCGACCGAGTCGACGGTGCAGAACAACGTGCAGCTCGGCCCCACGATCAACTACGACACCGATCTATTCGGCCGGATACGTCGTCAGGTGGAAGGCGCGACGGCGTCGGCGCAGCAATCGGCCGACGACCTCGCCAACGCGCGGCTGGTGCTGACCACCGACCTCGCCACCGACTATTTCTCGCTGCGCGAACTCGACGCCGAGATCGACGTGCTGAACCAGTCGGTGAAACTGCAGCAGAAGGCGCTCGATTACGTGAGCTCCGAGCATGAGTTGGGCTCGGTGTCGGGGCTCGACGTGCTGCAGCAGAAGTCGCTGCTCGACTCGACCAAGGTGCAGGCGCAACTACTGCTGAATCAGCGCGCGCAATTCGAACATGCGATCGCCGCGCTGGTCGGCGTACCCGCGCCGCAGTTCGCCATCGCGCCCAAGGTGCTCGACACGCAGGTGCCGGCAATTCCGCTCGGCGTGCCGAGCGACGTGTTGCAGCGCCGCCCGGATATCGCCTCCGCCGAACGGGCGATGGCCGCGGCGAATGCGCAGATCGGCGTGGCCAAGGCGGCGTTTTTCCCGAGCCTGACGCTGACGCCGGGCATCGGCTGGGAAGCCACGCAGTTCGCCAGCCTGCTGAGCGCGCCAACGCTGATGTGGACGCTCGGCGCGACGGTCGGCCAGGTGCTGTTCGACGGCGGCCGCCGCGCGGCGAACGTGAAGTTCGCGAGCGAAGGCTACAGGGCCAACGAGGCCAACTACCGGCAAACCGTGCTGACCGCATTCCAGCAGGTGCAGGACGGTATCACCGGGCTGTCGGTGCTGGACGGCGCGGCGAAGCAGTCGCACGAAGCGGTGACCGACGCGCAGCATCTGCTGTCGCTCGCCAACGACCGCTATTCGGGCGGCCTCGTCGCGTATCTCGACGTGATCACCGCGCAGCAGTCGCTGCTCACGAGCGAGCGCCAGGACGTGCAGATTCACGGCCAGCAGATGACGCTGTCGGTGGCGCTGGTGAAGGCATTGGGCGGCGGCTGGGAGGCCGGCACGGCAGTCGCGGCCACCTCGACAGACGCACAATCGAACGACGCGAAGGAGGCGATGGCTCCCGCGCGGTGAGCCGGCCGATCATGAGCAGGCATGGGTGGGAGAGGGATGCGCAAGCAATGCGAGGCGTTTCGTATAATGCACAGACAAGGGGACGCGCATGAAATTGCTGATTGTTGAAGACGAGCACAAGGTGGTGGACTATCTGCGCTCCGGTTTGACAGAGCAGGGCTGGGTCGTGGACGTCGCGCTAGATGGCGAGGAGGGCATGCATCTCGCCACCGAATTCGATTACGACGTGATCGTGCTCGACGTGATGCTGCCCAAACGCGACGGCTTCAGCGTGCTGAAGGCGCTGCGCATGCGCAAGTCCACGCCGGTCATCATGCTGACCGCGCGCGACCATGTGAACGACCGCGTGCGCGGCCTGCGCGAAGGCGCGGACGACTACCTCACCAAACCGTTTTCGTTCCTCGAACTGGTCGAGCGGCTGCATGCGCTGGCGCGCCGCACGCGCTCGCAGGAATCGACGCTGATTTCAGTGGGCGATCTGTTCGTCGATCTGATCGGCCGCCGCGCGACCCGCGACGGCGTACGCCTCGACCTGACCGCCAAAGAGTTTCAGTTGCTCAGCGTGCTGGCTCGCCGGCAAGGCGACATTCTGTCGAAGACCGCGATCACCGAACTCGTCTGGGACGTCAATTTCGACAGCCACACGAACGTGGTGGAGACCGCGATCAAGCGCCTGCGCGCGAAGCTCGACGGTCCGTTTCCGTCCAAGCTGCTGCATACCGTGCGCGGCATGGGCTATGTGCTCGAAGTGCGCGAGGAGGCTGAGCAGTCATGAACCGATCGATCGCCCGCCGCCTCGCGCTGATGTTCGCGCTGGTCGCGTTGTCCGTGTTCACGCTGGTGGGCACGGGACTTTTCGTGGTGTTGCGTACGCAGCTCGAACACCATCTGCGCGAGTCGCTCGACGATCGCGTGCAGATCGCGCGCATCATCGTTTATCACGCCGTGACGCCGGAAAAATGGCGCATGTGCCGCGAAAAACTCACCGACATGACGCCGCACGACGGCAGCACGGTGTACTCGGTGTCGAGCACCGATCCGTATTTCCATTACGGCCAGCCGGTCGAAGGCACGGCGGTGAAAAACTGGCCGGGCGGTTACGCGCGCGTGAAGCCGGCCGGCGGCGGCCAGGACATGCTGACCTCCACGGTGACGGTCCCGTCTTACGACGCGCGCCCGCCGCTGCAATTGCAGGTGGCCGCGAGCTATTCGCCGAACATTCGCACCATGCGCGTATTCGGCTCGGCGCTCGCCGCGCTGTCCGCGTTGGGCAGTCTCGCGGTGCTGCTGCTCAGTTATTCGGTGACGCGTCTCGGCCTCGCGCCGCTCACGCGCCTCACGCGCGACGCGTCCGCCGTCAGTCCGAACAACCGCTCGCAGCGCCTGAATACCGCCTCGCTGCCGCTCGAACTGAACGACCTGGCCAACTCATTCAACGGTGCGCTCGAACGGCTGGACGGCGCGTATGGCCGCCTCGAATCGTTCAATGCCGACGTGGCTCACGAACTGCGTACGCCGGTGACGATTCTGATCGGCCAGACCGAAGTGGCGTTGACCCGTAATCGTTCGGTGGACGACCTGCGTCATACGCTGCAATCGAACCTCGAAGAATACGAGCGGATGCGCGCGATCATCAACGACATGCTGTTCCTCGCGCGCGCCGATCAGGGCGAACGCGCGACCGGTTTGGTCGAGGTGTCGCTGGCCGCGGAAGTGGCGCACACGCTGGAGTTCCTCGAGATTCCACTCGAGGAAGCGCGCGTGCATGCCCAGCTTCGCGGTGACGCGCAGATCCGCGTGAACCGCTCGCTGTTCGGCCGCGCCTGCACGAATCTGCTGATGAACGCGATCCAGCACTGCGAACCCGGCGCGTCGATCAGCGTAACGATTGCGCGCGACAACGATCAGGTGCGTGTGGCGGTGGCGAATCCCGGCGAGCCGATCGAGCCCGGCGTGCTCGAGCATCTGTTCGACCGCTTCTATCGCGCGGAGGTCTCGCGCACGAATAGCCGCGAAAACCATGGCCTCGGTCTGGCGATCGTGAAGGCGATCGCGGAGATGCATCGCGGCACGGTGTCGGCGCACAGCGCGAACGGCATCAATACGTTTTCGTTTTCGATCGCGGCCTCGCAGATCGACACGGCCTTGCCGACCATGCGTCAAGCTACTGGCAACAGCGCCAATGTCGCGGCCGAGGCGACGGGTTATTCGTCGCTGGTGAAAGGCAAATCCGCCTGAACCGGCAGGCGCGGTTTGGCCGCTTGCGCGTTGGCCGGCGTCAACGCGCTCACGCGTACGCCCAGCAGCCGCAGCTTGCGGTTCAATTCCACCCGCCGCAGACATTCGGTCGCCGCGCGGCGGATTTCGGCGGCGTCGGCGGTGGGTTCGTCCAGCGTCAGGTCGCGCGTGACCGTGCGGAAGTCGTCGTAGCGCAGTTTGATGCCCACGGTGCGGCCCACATAACCCTTGCGCACGAGATCTTCCGCGACCCGCACGCACAGGCCCGTAAACGAACTGGATAGCGCAGGCCGGTCGTGGCGCGGGTGCAGATCGCGCTCAAAAGTGGTTTCGCGGCTCATCGACTTGGGCTCGGATTCGACCACCACCGGCCGTTCGTCATGACCTTGCGCGATCTGCATCAGCCACGCCGAATAGCTGCGCCCGAAGTGATCCTGCAATAGCCCCGCGTCCGCCGCGGCCAGATCGCCGACCGTCGCGAGACCCAGCCCCGTGAGTTTTTCCGCGGCCTTCGGGCCGATCCCGTTGACCTTTCGCACCGGCAGCGGCCAGACGCGCAACGGCACGTCGGCCGGTGTGAGGATCGTGAGGCCGTTGGGTTTGTCGAGTTCGGAACCGATCTTGGCCAGCAGCTTGTTCGGCGCGACGCAGATCGAACACGTGAGGCCAGTGGCTTCATTGACCGCGTTCTTGATGCGCGCGGCGATCTCGTGCGGCTCGCCCGGCAGGTCGGTGAGATCGATATAGATTTCGTCGATGCCGCGATCTTCGATCCGATCCGTGAACGTGGCGACCGCCGTTTTGAAGACGCGTGAGTAATGGCGATAGGAGTCGAAATCGGTGGGCAGCAGAATTGCGTCGGGCGCGAGCACGGCGGCTTTCATCATGCCCATGGCCGAGAACACGCCGAGCGCGCGCGCTTCATACGTGGACGTGGTGACCACGCCGCGACCCGCGTAATCGCGCAGTTTCGCAAAGCGGCGAGTGCCGTCTTCAAGGAGTTGCGGCGCGGCGTTGCGGCCGCCGCCGATCACCACGGCCTGACCACGCAGTTCCGGATAGCGCAACAACTCGACGGACGCATAAAACGCGTCCATGTCGAGGTGCGCGATGCGGCGGCTTGCAGAATTCATGACGATGGGTAATGGCAATAACGGGGATAACGGCAGCAGATGAGGCGTTTAATGCGCTTGCCGTGCTGCGTTGCGATAGCGTATGCCGCGCGGGAAGCCAAACCATCATAGTACCTTGCCATGCGGCGGAGTAGCCGCACCAGCCGGCCGCTTTCGATATGCGGCCGCACAAGGTACTCCGTCGATTGACTGAAGCCCAGGCCGGCGCACGCGACGTCGATTTCCGCCTGCATGTCGTCCGTCACGAACACGGCCGACGACGGTTGAAACTGCCGTTCGCCTCGAAATACCCACGGCCACGGCCGGCCGCTCGCCCGATCGATCAGATTGGTCACTGGCATTGACTCCCGATCCTTCAGCGTGCGCGGTTCGCCGACCCGGTAAGTGTCCGGTCACGCGCGGGTGGCCGACGGCGGCTATTCGGTTGCGTGATCAACTGAGCGCGAGCCGCGAAGCGATTCCTTCAGGAATATTCACGCTTTTTAACAGGTGGGGGCAGCGGCGAGAGGCGGCCGCTTTTCGCGGGCAGATCGCGCTTAGTAAGGCTTAAGAAGGATTTAGGGGCGTTAGCGGGAAACGGCCACTACGATGGTGTCGTTGCAATGGCGGCAGGCTCAGCATGCCGCGACAGGGCCTTTACGGTCTCTTCTCCCCGAACCTCTATCAGGAATCCATCATGCGAATTTCCGCATTCGCCGCGGTAGGTATCGCGGCCGCGTTTGCCTCCCACCTCGCCATCGCTCAAACCGCCAATGACGCCGCCGCATCGCAGCCGGCAGTTGCCATGACGAAAGCGGATGCCCGTCTGCACAACCGTCAACTGTCGAAGTCCGTGCGCCACGCGCTGTATTCGACCAAGGGTCTGCAGGCCAGCAACATCGCGGTGCTGGTGAAAGGCGGTACGGTCTCGCTCGTTGGCACGGTACCCGATGCAAGCCAGATCCAGAAAGCGGGCGATGTCGCGCAACGCGTTCCGCAAGTGGCGGCCGTCGACAATCGTCTGATCGTCGAAGAAGAAGGCGCGCAGTAAGCGCAGTAGCGTCGCGCATTCAATCACTTCGAGGATCACAACATGGAAACAGAGTCGATCGCGATCAGGCACCACACGATTCGTGCCAATGGTATCCGGCAACATTACCTGGATGCCGGCAGTGGCCCGGTAGTCGTGCTACTGCATGGCTTTCCCGAGACCAGCTTCGCATGGCGTTATCAGATGCCCGTGCTGGCCCGGCATTATCGGGTCATTGCGCCCGACCTGCGGGGCTACGGCGAAACCGACAAGCCCAGTTCGGGCTACGACAAGCGCAATATGGCGCTGGATATCATCAGCCTGCTCGACCAGTTGGGTATCGGCAAGGTCGCGCTCGTCGGGCACGATCGCGGCGCGCGCGTGGCGACGCGGCTGACCAAGGATCATCCCGAGCGGGTGGACCGGCTGGTGGTGATGGACAACGTGCCGACCCGCGTGGTCGCACAGAACATGAATCCGCAGACGGCGCGCGCGTACTGGTTCTTCCTGTTCCACCTCGTGGCGGACCTGCCGGAAACGCTGATCGCGGGTAAGGAAGAGGCGTGGCTGCATCACTTCTTCGCGGACTGGTGCTACAACCCGCACACGATCGAAGGCGCGGACTTCGATACTTATGTGAAGGCCTACAAGCGGCCGGGCGCGGTGCGCGGCGCGATGTCCGACTACCGCGCGAATGCCGACGATGTCGCGCAGGATCTGGTCGACGCCGACGTGAAGATTGCCTGTCCGACCATGGCACTGTGGGGCGAAGACTTCTACGCGGTGGGCGGCATGTTCGACATGAAGGCGGTGTGGGAAGGCATGGCGACCCATCTGCGCGCGGAGCCGATTGCGCAATGCGGGCATTTGCCCCAGGAAGAGCAACCGGAACGGGTCAACGAACTGCTGATCGATTTCCTGCGCGGCTGGACCGGCAACTGATCGTCCGACGTGGAATGGCAGGCAGCGTGCCGGCGCGGCTACCGATCTTCGGGTCAGTGGCCTCGCCGGCTATTCCGCGTGCTTGCGGACTACGCGGTCAAAGATAGCCCAGCAGAAAAATCGTGGCCGTCAGCGAGACGATCGACAACACGCTAGACATGACCAGCGTCGTCCCGGCCGTGGTGTCCTGCACGCCATACGAGAGGCCGAACAGAATGCCGAACGAACCGCAGGGAATGGCCGACAGCAAAATCGCTTCACCAGCAATCTGTTTGGGCAATGCGAGCACGACGACGAGCGCGAGCGCGATCAGCGGCTGAACGATATTACTGAGCGCCACGCCCGCCCACACTTCCCGGTCGAGCCGGAACGGTTGAGACGCCAGGATCAGCCCGGTTGAAAACAAGGCGAGGCCCGCAGTCGTGCTGCCGATAATCCCGAGCGACTGAACCAGCAGCCCCGGCAATTCCCAGCCTGCCAGCGAAACAAACACACCGAGAATCGGCGCGATCACGATCGGTTTAACGAAGGTCGTGACCAGTGCCTTCGCCAGCAGGTTAGTGTGCGGGCCGCCACTGTCCCGCGTTTTCGCGCGCTCCAGCAGAATCAATCCGGCCGGCGACATCACGACCGACGCCGTCGTGATCGCGAGCGCCACCGTCAGATTGCTCTCGTCGCCGTAAACACTGTGCAGCAGCGGCAAGCCGATCGCGGCGAAGTTCGGCATGCCGATGGTGACGGCGCGAACCGCCGCATTCGACGGCGCCACGTTGAAGACGAAACGTGACAGCGCGAGCGACGCGAAATACGGCACCAGCATCACCGCGACCAGCAACAGGATCAGCATGAGATGGCTGCCGAGGCTGGCGCGCTGCATCTTCGCCGTATAGAGAAACAGCGCGAATGGCAGCGCGTAGTCGACCAGCATCGAGTTGATCGCCGACAGCGGCATCGCGCCCCGCGCGAGTTTTCCGGCCAGATAGCCCATTGCCATCGAGAAGAAAAACGGCACGAGTGCATAACTGATTTCGTGAAGCATGGGTGGTGGCTCGCTTGATGGTGTCGCGGTGGACTTGAGGACCTGACACGGGCGCAACCGCTCAGCGCCGCATCGATCTCGATCAACGAGTCTATTGAGCAGCGTGCATTTAGTCGTTTGATAAAAATGAAATGTTCTGAATCGCGGGGGCAGTGACTTAAGCGTTGCTTCGCGATCGCTTGATCGGCCACGCAACAGCAGGGTGGTGCGCCACATTAATAACTCTTCAGGCTCGGCTAATTTAATTAATGGCTTGCCCACGTAGGATCTCGCTCAACCACGATCCAATGCATTCCCAATCGGAGCGCTTGCATGAAACCCATTGGTATCTCTCCTGGGCGACGCGCATTCATGCGCAGTGTCGCCAGCGCGGCGCCGGCCGCCGTGGCGATCGGCGCGGGCGTTGCCGGCGTGATGGCGAATTCGACGGCGGGCAGCGCGGCTCCTTTCCAGCCTCGCTATTTCACGGCGACGGAATGGCGGCTGCTGGTCGGCCTGGTGGATCGTCTGATCCCCGCGGACCGTGAAGGGCCCGGCGCGCTCGAAGCCGGCGTGCCGGAATTCATCGACCTGCAGATGAACACGCCGTACGGCTATGGCGCGCTCTGGTACATGCATGGACCCTTCGTCGCGGGGCCGGCAACGCTGGGCTATCAGCTCGAATACAGTCCGCGCGCGATGTACCGCGTGGCACTCGCCGGACTCGACGAACAGTTGCGCAAGCAATTTTCCCGGCACTTCGACGAACTCGACAGCGCGACGCGCGACAGCGTGATCGGCCAACTGGAGCAGGGCAAGCTCGATATCGGCGCGGCGCCCGCCGCGGACTTTTTCAACCAGCTACTGCAGAACACGCATGAAGGCTACTTCTGCGATCCGAAGCACGGCGGTAATCGCGATATGGCGGCCTGGAAGATGATCAATTTTCCAGGTGCACGTGCCGACTACATCGACTGGGTCGAGCAATACGGGAAACGTTATCCGCTTGGGCCGGTGTCCAGCGCCTGAATACGACGTTCCGATGCCGGTTTATGGCGTTTGCACCTTGGGGCAAACGGCGGAACCGGCACGTCCCCATCAGGACCATTCAATGACCGATAAAACGATGAAAGAGGTCGACGTGGTGATCGTCGGCTTCGGCTGGGCCGGCGCTATCATGGCGAAAGAGTTGACCGAGGCCGGCTTGCAGGTACTCGCGCTGGAGCGCGGACAGTACCGCGATACCTATCCGGATGGCGCGTATCCGACCACGCTGGACGAGCTCACTTATCTGCAGCGTTTCAAGCTGTTTCAGGATATGTCGCGCAGTACTTTCACGTTCCGTCACAACGTGAACGACACCGCATTGCCTTATCGGCAGATCGGTGCATTCAAACCGGGCGAGGGCGTAGGCGGCGCCGGTTTGCACTGGGCGGGCCAGCACTGGCGAATCTATCCGGAAGAATTGCGGTTGCGCTCGCATTACGTCGAGCGTTACGGCGCGAAGTTCATTCCGAAGGACATGACGCTGCAGGATTTCGGCGTGTCTTATGAAGAACTCGAACCGTACTTCGATTTTGCCGAGAAGGTGTTTGGCACTTCGGGCCAGGCGTACCGTGTGAACGGTACGGTGGTGGGCGACGGCAATCCGTTCGAAGCGAACCGCTCGGCGGCGTTCCCGCTACCCGCGCAGAAAGTGCCGTACGGTCCACACCTGTTCATGAAGGCGGCGCGAGAAGTCGGCTTTCATCCGTTCCGTGCGCCGTCGGCCACCGTCTCGGCCGCTTATACGAATCCGTATGGCTGCCAGATGGGACCGTGCAACTTCTGTGGTTTCTGTTCGGGCTATGCGTGCTACAACTACTCGAAAGCCTCGCCCAACGTGAACATTCTGCCCGCGCTGCGCGGCCTGCCGAACTTCGAGCTGCGGCCTGATTGCACCGTGCTGCGCATTACGCTCGACACGGCCGGCAAAGTGGCGACCGGTGTGGAGTATGTGGATGCCGCCGGCAAAGTGGTCGCGCAACCGGCGCGGATCGTGATTGCCAGTACCTTCGCCTATAACAACGCGCATCTGTTCATGCTGTCGGGCATTGGCCGTCAATATGATCCGGTGAGCGGCGAAGGCACGGTTGGCAAGAATGTGTCGTACCAGATGCTCTCGAATATTCAGCTCTTCTTCGAGCCCGGCAAGAACAGCAATCCGTTCATTGGCGCGGGCGGCAATAGCGTCGCGTTCGACGACTTCAACGGCGATAACTTCGATCACGGTCCGCACGGTTTTGTCGGCGGCGCGGCGCTATGGTGCAATCCCGCCGGCGCCAAACCGATTTCCGGCATTGCGGTGCCGGCCGGCACGCCGCGCTGGGGCAGCACGTGGAAAAAGGCGGTCAAGGACAACTACGTGAACACCGTGTCGATCGATTCGAACGGCGCCAACATGGTGTATCGGGATTGCTACCTCGATCTCGACCCCACGTACCGGAACAAGTTCGGGCAGCCGCTGTTGCGCTTTACGTTCGACTGGAAAGACAACGATATCCGCATGACGCGCTTCGTGACCGACAAGCTGGTTCAGGTCGCGAAAGCCATGGGACCGAAGGACTACACGGTCACGCAAAAGAACTTCGGCGATCACTTCGACGTACGGCCGTATCAGACGACGCATTGGGCCGGCGGCCTGATCATGGGCGAGTCGCCGCGAACCAGCGCGTTGAACCGCTACCTGCAAAGCTGGGACGTGCACAACGTGTTCGCGATCGGCTCGAACGTGTTTCCGGTCGGGCTGGGTTACAACCCCACGGGCGCGGTCGCCGCGCTGGCTTACTGGTCGGCGAAAGCGATCCGCACGCAATATCTGAAAGACCCGCGACCGCTGGTGGATGCGTGATGACGAATCTCGAAGCTTTGCGATATCGCTTTGGCGCGGCGCTCTCCATCCTGTCGCTGTCATGGAGCGCTTACGCGGCGCCGGCAGCGGACTCCGCGCAAATTGAACGAGGCGCTTATCTGGCTAGCGCCGGCGATTGCGTGTCCTGTCACACGGCGAAGAACGGCAAGCCGTTCGCCGGTGGTCTACCGCTCGCCACACCGCTCGGCAAGGTCTATTCGACCAACATCACGCCTGATCCGGCGACGGGTATCGGCACGTGGTCTTATGAGGATTTCGCGGCGCTGATGCGGCACGGTAAAACCCGAGAGGGGCATACGGTTTATCCGGCCATGCCGTACCCGTCGTACGCGCATATCGACGATACCGACATGCACGCGTTGTACATGTACTTCATGCATGGCGTCACGCCGGTCTCGCGGACCAACCGCGCGAGCGATATTCCCTGGCCGCTGTCCATGCGCTGGCCGCTGAGCGTGTGGAGTCGGCTCTTCGGACCGGCAACGAAGGCGTACGTGGCTCAGCCCGGCTCTTCGACACAGAGCGCGGCACAGATCGCACGCGGCGCGTATCTCGTGCAAGGTCTCGGCCATTGCGGCAGTTGCCATACGCCGCGAGGCTTCGCGCTGCAGGAGTTGTCGCTCGGCGACGACGCGAATCCGGTTTTTCTGGCCGGCGGCCAGTCGGTCGACGGCTGGATTGCGCCGTCGTTACGCAACGAACACGGCGACGGGCTCGCCGCCATGCCGGCCGCGGAGATCGTCGCGTTTCTGCGCAGCGGTCGCAATGCGCATGCGGCGTCATTCGGCGCCATGAACGACGTCGTGGCCAACTCGATGCAGCACATGAGCGAAGCGGACCTGACGAGTATCGCGGCCTATCTGAAGTCGCTGCCGCCGCACAAGCAGGACGCGCCGCCTTATCGCTACGACGCAACCGTCGCGACGCAGCTTTATCACGGGCAGGTGCCGAATGCCGGCGCGCAGATCTATCTCGATCGCTGTGCCGGCTGCCATCGCTCGGACGGGAAAGGTAACGGCAAGGCCTTCCCGGCGCTGGCAGGCAATCCGGTCCTGCAGACCAACGACCCGACCTCGGCGATTCATATCGTGCTGACGGGCGGTTCGATGCCGCCGACGCGCAGCGCGCCGTCGGCGCTCGCCATGGGGCCGTACGCGGCCCTCCTGAGCGATCGCGAGATCGCGCAGGTGGTGACCTTCGTGCAGACCAGTTGGGGCAATCGGGGCGGCGCGGCCAGCGATCGTCAGGTCGCGAAACTGCGCAAGGCATCGGCGCCGCCGGTTACGTCCAGAACGGCTTCGGCCGGCGTGCTGGAATGATCGCCCTCCAATCGCCAAAAGCGCCGCGCGTTAATTGAACCGATAACTCACACCGATCTGCACGACCGGATAGACCTTGTAGCGCTCCACCTTATTGCTGATGTTCTGCTCTTCCTGGTCGATGTTGGCCTGGGTGGCGAGCATCGAATAGATCGCCGGCACGCTGTACGAGGTGCGCGGCCGTCCATAGGCGACACCGAGATCGAACGTCACGCCGAAGCCCTTCGAAACGGGCTTATGCCCATAGCCGATGCCGAGGTAAGGCATCACGCGCGGCAGCGTGATCGTGGTGGATGGCGCGGCGCCCACCGCCGGCACGAACGCGTCGCCGATCTTGTAGTTGCCCTGCGCGTTCGGCACGGCGTGGGCCGTGACTTCGTCGTCGTTGATCAGCGCGCCCGCGGTCACGCGAAACCCGCTCGATTTGAACGGGAACAGATCGACATAGAGGCCGCCTTGCAGAAGCTTCAGATGGCCGTCGTACTGGTTGCCGTCCACATTGAACGAACGCGACAGGCCGAAGCCTTCGAATTCCGCATGCACGCCCGCCCACGAATTCAGCGGCAGCGCCGCGCCGACACCCGCGCCGAGCGTGCCGCCGTGTGCGTAGATTTCCTGAGCCTCGGCCTGCGTGCCCGCCGTCATTACCATCACCGTTGCGGCCAGGGCCGCAAGTTTCACCTGTTTCACCCAACGTCTCCAGACAAGGTTATTTCCGTGCTGGCGACTTTAAGGTTGAGCGGAGCAGTTCAAATGGGTGAATAGCGGGGAGATGTGGCGGCTCTTCGCGCTCAAGTTTTCTGGCGCGACGAAACCGGAACTTATGACCTGAAAAAGACGGAATACGCCTGTTTTAAAGGGGTATTCGTAGGATGAATCGCGTGCTCGACGCTGTGCCCGGCACCCGCGCTGCACTCGAAAAGCGAGCCGATTCGTCAGATAAAAAAAGCGGTCGCGGTAATACGCGGATCTGCCGACCCGCTACCGCGACCGCCTTGCTACTCAACCAGAACGGCGTTTATTGCTTGATGCCTTCAGCCTGAATGTGCAGCGTGGTTTGCATCTTGAAGCCGTAAGCCTTGCCGAAGTCGATGCCAAAGTCGTCGCGATTGAACGTGGCGGTCGATTCGGTGCCGCACACTTCACGCTTGAGCATCGGGTTCGTGAAGCACTTGAACGATTCGATCTTCAGATTGACCGGCTTGGTGATGCCGTGCATGGTCAGCGTGCCGATCACTTCAACCGGCTTGTCGCCGTCGAAGCGGATCTGCGTGCCCTTGTACGTTGCGGTCGGGTACTTCGCGGCGTCGAAGAATTTTTCCGTGACCAGTTCCGCATCGAGCTTGTCATTGCCGATATCCACCGAGCTCATGTCGATCGTCACGTCCACCGTGCCGGTCTTCGCCGCGCGATCCAGCACGACGGTGCCGCTGCTCTTCTTGAACTTGCCGCGCCACGTCGAGATGCCGCCGAAGTGGTCGGTTTCGAAGCTCGGGTAGGTGTGGGTCGGATCGAGCTGATACGTGTCGGCCGCCATTGCGTTGAACGACAGGGCAGCGGCCAGCGCGCTGGCGGCGAGCAAAAAGGATTTCTTCAAGGTGTTCTCCAGATTTCTAAAGGGGATTTCTAAAAAGACTGCGGCGCTTCGGGTGTCGAATTACTTCTTCGAAGCGACGAGGTGAAATTTGATGACGACTTCGTCGGCCACCACCGAGGTATCTTTCCATTCGCCCGTGCCGACATCGAACTGCGAGCGTTTGATGGGCAGCGAGCCGTCGAAGGTTTGCGTGGCGCCTTGCGCCGTGACGGTGACCGGCACGACGACGGTTTGCGATTTACCCTTGATGGTCAGCTTGCCGGTGATCTTGTACTGGTTGCCGCCGGCCGGCGCGATCGCGCTGGAAACAAAGGTCGCGGCCGGATAGGTTGCGCTGTCGAACCATTCCTTGCCTTGCGCCTGCTTGTTGTAGTCGTCTGCGCCGAGGTCGTAGCTGCCGGTGTCGATCGACACATTGGCGCTGCCGGCGGTCGGCCTGGCGGGATCGAAATTCAGTTGCGCGGAGAACTTTCTGAACTTGCCGTCGACCGGCACGTTCATCTGTTTCGTGGTGGCAATGACCGTGCTTTTGCTGGCGTCGACGTCGGCATGCGCGAGCCCGGCGCCGAACAGCGAAAGCGCCGCGATGCCGGCGAGGATCGGTCGAATCGCGGGACGAATTGCCGCGCGAACGGCGGAGTGATAAAGGTTTGATTTCATAGTGGTACGCATCCTATCGAACCCGCGTGCGTTGATTGCACACCGTGGGGAATTAGATTGCCAACAGGCTGTAGCCAATCGCCGGCTACGCCTGTCACATGATGGTCAGGCGACGTTACTTGAGGAACGGAATCATCCTTGCAAGCAAGCCGTCGCGGTCGACGAATTGATGCTTGAGCGCCGCCAGCACATGCATGACAACCAGCGCGAGCAGCGTGTAATTGAGCAGCACATGAACCGTGCGCAGCGTGGCCTTGAGCGCCTGATCCGGGCCGATGAAGGTAGGCAACGGCACGATGCCCAGATACACCACCTGAATACCGGCGGCGGAACTATAGAAGTAGCCGGACAGCGGAACAGCCAGCATCAGCAGATATAACAGACCATGCACCAGATGCGCCGCGGCCTTCTGCCACGTGGGCGTAGCGCTGTCGAGCGCCGGCGCGCGGTGGGTGGCGCGCCACAGCACGCGGATCACGGCGAGCGCGAAGACGGTCACGCCGATCCACTTGTGCCACGAGAAGTACTTGAGCTTGGTGGGCGTAAAGCCGTGGATATCGGTCATGATCCAGCCGATATAGAAACCGCAGATGATCAATGCAGCGATCAGCCAATGCAGCGCAATGGCGGTTCCGTGATAGCGATCAGGATCTGAAGGACGGGTTTTCATTCTTGTGCTGTGGGTTGGGCATGCGGTATCGCAGGTGAATGCGGATAGTAGGCAGGCCAATGAAAACTGAATAGACGGGTAGAAGAGAACAGATTGTTCTAGTGGTGACGCTAATGGCGCGTGGCATGAAACGCGAGGCGCTACGTAAGCCACATAAACGCGAAAACGCCTGACCGTACCCGGCGCTGTGTTAATTTGCCGGCTGGACCGCGAGGAAGGATTGAATCGATGAACAGCACTGGCAAACACAACGCGCCGCTCGGCGCGGATTTTCTGCGTCACGATTCCGCACCGGCCGCTGCCGGCGTGGAAGGTTACATGGAGCACGACGCCGCCGTCTACCGTACTTTGCTCGAATCGACGAAAGCGATTCCGTGGAAGATCGATTGGGCGACCATGGGGTTCGCCTATATCGGCCCGCAGATCGAAGCGCTGCTCGGCTGGGCGCCGTCGAGCTGGAAAACCGTGCAGGACTGGGCCGCGCGCATGCATCCGGAAGACCGTGACAAGGTGGTCGATTTCTGCGTCGCGCAGTCGAAGGCGGGCACCGATCACGAAGCGGACTATCGCGCGTTGACGAGCCGCGGCGAATACGTGTGGTTGCGCGACGTGGTGCATGTGGTGCGCGACGCGAACGGCGAGGTCGAGGCACTGGTCGGCTTCATGTTCGACATCAGCGAGCGCAAGAAGACCGAAGAGAAACTGGCCGAACTACAGCGCGAACTCGAAGCGCTGTCGTTCAAGGACGGCCTCACGGGCGTCGGCAATCGCCGCGAATTCGACGCCGTCTTGCAGCGCGAATGGAGCGCGGCGCAGCGGCATGCCGCGCCGCTATCGCTGATCATGGGCGACATCGATTTCTTCAAGTCGTACAACGACTACTACGGCCACGTGCAAGGCGATGCGTGCCTGAAGCGGGTGGCTGCCGTGCTGGGCGAAGCGGTGCGGCCGGGCGATTTCGTCGGCCGCTTCGGCGGCGAGGAATTCGTGCTGATTCTGCCGAATACCGGTGCGGAGGCCGCGCGGCAAGTCGTCGAACGATGCCGCGACCGGCTCTCGGCGGAGGAGATTGCGCACGAGCGTTCGCCGTTCCGGCAAACAGTGACCGCGAGTTTCGGCGTCGGCACGCTGATTCCGGCGGCCGATGCCGATCCGGTGGCGTTCGTGAATCTGGTGGACTCGCAGTTGTACCTCGCCAAAGACAATGGGCGCGACTGCATCGCGGCGGTGAACCGGGTGGGCTGATGGCGTGTGCCGTGGCGCCGGCGCGGCGTTGCTCTGGCACAAGCTTTGCTCCCTTAGCGCCGGCAGCGGGCGGCCCACCGGGCCTACCAGACCTGCCGCGTCCCGGACGCGCCTGTGCGCCACTCATTCTAATCAAGGCCACCTTTGAATTCCGTTTTGCTGTCCTGGGGTATCGCCGCGGCCGCCACGGCCGGTGTCATCACCCGGCCGTTCAAATGGCCCGAGGCGGTCTGGGCCGTGGCCGGCGCGCTGCTGCTGGTGTCGTTGGGGCTGTTGCCGGTCGATCTGGCCATCGCGGCGGTCGGCAAAGGCACCGACGTTTATCTGTTTCTGTTCGGCATGATGCTGCTGTCCGAAGTGGGCCGTCGCGAAGGACTGTTCGACTGGGTCGCGGTGCTCGCGGTCAATCATGCCCAGGGTTCGCCGCGCAAGCTGTTCCTGCTGGTCTATCTGGTCGGCGTGGTGATCACCGCCTTTCTTTCCAACGACGCAGCCGCCGTCGTGCTCACCCCGGCCGTATTCGCCGCCGCCAAAAAAGCGAAGACGCACCCGTTGCCGTTGCTGTTCGTCTGCGCATTCATCGCCAACGCCGCGAGCTTCGTGCTGCCGATCTCGAATCCGGCCAACATCGTGCTGTACGGCAATCACACGCCCGCGCTCGGTGCGTGGCTGATGCGCTTCACGCTGCCTTCGCTGCTGTCGATCGTCGCGACTTACCTGATGCTGCGCTGGAGCCAACGCGACGCGCTGGCCGGCACCTGCGAGGCGAATCTGGAACCGCTCGCGCTGTCGGCGAGCGGCCGCGTCGCGCTCGCGGGTATCGCGGTGACGGCGGTCGCGTTGCTGACGGTGTCCGCGTTCGATCTGCCGCTCGGCCTGCCCACCGCGATCCTCGGCGCGCTGACGGCGCTGGTCGTGCTGATCCAGGAGCGCAAATCGCCGCTGCCGATGATCCGCGAAATCTCATGGAGCGTGCTGCCGCTGGTCGCTGCGCTGTTCGTGCTGGTCGAGATGCTCGATCACACCGGCGTCATCACGACGCTCGCCGGCCTGACGCAGCGCGCGGCGCTGCACAACGAAATGAGCACCGCGGGCTGGGCCGGCGCCGCCATCGCGTTCGGCAGCAACCTGATGAACAACCTGCCGGCCGGGCTGATCGCCAGTTCGACGGTGATGCAGGCGCATAGCCCGGAGCGCGTCATCGACGCGCTGCTGATCGGCGTCGACCTGGGGCCGAACCTGTCGATCACGGGGTCGCTCGCCACGATCCTCTGGCTCAACGCGATTCGCCGCGAAGGCGAAGACGTCGGCTTCCTGAAGTTTCTGAAGGTCGGCGTGGTGGTGATGGTGCCGGCGCTCGTGCTGGCGCTTGGCGCGCGGATTCTGATCCACTGAGCGGCGGCGCGCCGCACGCACCTCCCGTCCGCCATTCTTCAGCACAACGGGAATTCACCAGGCAATCTTGCGGACAGCATGTTCTATGCTGGTTCAACAGCCTTTTTTGCAATCGATACGTTATCCGCGGCTGCCTGAGGCGCCGTGGCGACGATCCACGGCGTCACGCGAACCGGCGCCAGCGGAGGCGCGGCCACGTGGACCGGATCGACCGGCACGCCGCTGTAGACCGGCCGGGGCGGCGGCGCATAGACCACGGCGGCGGGCGGCAAGGCAAGCGTGCGGGCGAATGGGGTCGACGACCAGGCGAGACCGAGGGCGGTCAAGGTGGAGACGCAAACGCGGCGAATGGTCATGGAGTACTCCTGAGACGGTGAACGGCGCCGTGCTTCTTGCGGTGAAAAAAGCCTGTCGCGTGGTTCGGATTGCTTGAAAGCCGGGGCGTTCCGCGGGTTGCGGCGGCGCCGCTGACGGCGCTTGCTGCGTCGCTCGAGCCGGCAGACGAAAGATACGCAAAGCGCGTTAGGAACGGCATCGCAAAGTCATTTCATTCCATGTCACGCCGACCGGCCGTGGCGGCGCGATGGCGTGTTGGGAGTGCGTGCTGTATTGCGGCAAGGAACGTGAGCCTCGTGAGCCTTCACATGGCGCGGCGTTGATCGCGGCACCCGTCGGTCATGACATAAGTCGACATGATTCTGAAATTGCGTTCGCCCGGCGCTTGCCCAAGAATTCGGCCTGTCATTGAACGGATCGCGGCACCAGCAGGCGACGCTCGATGACCCATCAAGGAGTCGGTCATGAAGAAGTTGTTCGCCATCGTGTTGCTGTGCTGCGCATCCACCGCTACGTTCGCTCAATCCGCCGCGCCGCAGGCCGGTAATCCCCAGCGTATGCAGCGCATGGAGCAGCAGTTGCAGACGCGTTTCTCGAATGCCAACACCACGCACGACGGCAAGCTCACCAAAGACCAGGCGGCGGCCGGCATGCCGATGGTGGCCAAGCACTTCGACGAGATCGACGCGCAGAAAGCGGGCTACATCACGTTGCCGCAGATCGAGGCATTCATGCAGCAACGCGGGGCAGCGCACTGAGCCGCGCGGGTATCGGCGGGATCGTAGGGCCGTGGCGCGGCGCGCAAGCCGTTCCGCAGCCGAACCCTCAGTCGTCCTTTGACCCACCAGCCTGCGCGATGAAATCCGCCCCGTCCCGCCGTTTGCGCTTTGCCTGCGCGTCGATGATCGTCTCGATGAGCGTGGCATTGAGCGCCTGCAAGAGCGTCGGCCCCGATTTCAAACAGCCGGACGTGACGCTCGAAAACCGCTGGCTCGAAACCTTGCCGGACCCGGGGCAGGCCACGCCTGCCGCGCAGGCCGCCTGGTGGACCGCGTTCAACGACCCGGTGCTGAGCGCGCTCGAAGAGCGGGCTTACCAGCGCAACCTGTCGCTGCAGGTGGCCGGTCTGCATATCTTCAAGGCGCGCGCGCAACTCGCGACCAGCGCGGAAAATCTGCTGCCGCAGTCGGGCAGCATGTCGGCGGGCGCGGACCATATCAACACCAGCGGCGTCGGACCGTTGCCGCCCACGCATTTATGGGCCGAACATTTACGCGTAAACGCCGGCTGGGAAATCGATTTCTGGGGTAAGTATCGCCGGCAGATCGAATCGGACCGCGCGCAATTGCGGGTGTCGGAAGCCGCCTATGACAACGCGCTGGTGTCGCTGTTCGGCGACCTCGCGAATGCCTATATCGACTTGCGCACGCTCGATCAGCGCATCGCGGTGGCGCAGCAGAATCTCAAGTCGGTGCAGCAGAGCCTCACGCTGACGCAGGCGCGCTACCGGCACGGCGCGGCGACGCAACTCGACGTCGAACAGGCCGCCACGCTGGTGGCCGAAACGGAAGCGCAGATTCCGCCGCTCATCAAGGCGCGTGCGCAGGACCGCGACACGCTGGCCGTGCTGCTCGCCGATCCGCCCGACGCCGTCGAGGCGCAACTCAAAGGCGGCACGGCGATTCCCGTGCCGCCCACGCAGATCGATGTCGGCATTCCCGCCGATCTGCTGCGGCGCCGTCCCGACGTGCGCCAGGCCGCGCTCAACGCGGCGGCGCAATCGGCGCTGATCGGCGCCGCGAAGGCGAAGCTGTATCCGTCGCTGTCGCTGACGGGGCTGTTCGGGTTGTCGTCGGGCGAACAGCACGGCATTGGTTTGACGCAGTGGGGCAGCAAGACGATCGGGCTGTTTTCCGCGGGCATCACACTGCCGATCATCGATCGCGGTCAGCTGAAAAACGCGGTGCGAGTTCAGGACGCGACGTTTCAGGAGGCCGTGCTCGACTATCAGAACACCGTGCTGCAGGCGCAGAAAGAAGTGGAAGACGCGATCGCCGCGTTGCGCACGTCGCTGGATGCGCTCGCGGCGTCCGCACGCGCATCCGATGCATCGCAGCGCGCGCTGCGGCTCGCGAACGCGCAGTATCGCGCGGGCTCGGTGACCTACGATCCGGTTCTGGACGCGTCGCGTTCGGCGCTGCGCGACGGCGATGCGCTTGCGCAAAACCAGGGCTGGCGGCGCTCGCGGCGGTGTCGCTGTATCGGGCGCTCGGCGGCGGATGGGAGGTCGCCCAAGGGCAGCAGGTGGTGAGCGAACAGATTGCCACGCAGATGGCGCAGCGCACGGATTGGGGCGTTTGTTGAATCCGCCCGCCGGTTCCGCTTTGGCGCGTGCGAGCGTGGCGCAGCCTGAGAACGGGAAATAAGAACATGGCGAATCGATGCGTGAACAACGAGCGGGGCGGCGCTGAGCGTTGTGTGAAAAGCCGGACCCCATCCGCAATCGCCTTTGGCATTACTCCACCAGCAGTCATCACCCAGCTCGTACTCGCCGCGCTGATCCTCACGCTGACGGCTTGCCACGACAACACCACCCAGGCCGCGCAGAATGCACCGCTACCGCAAGTCAGCGTCAGCCGGCCGGTGCCTCGCGAAGTGCGCGAACAGCTCGACCTGAGCGGCACCGTCGCGCCTTCCGCCACGGTCACGCTGGTGGCGCGCGTGCAGGGCGTGCTGCAGCAGATCGGTTTCGCCGACGGCGCGTACGTCAAGCAAGGGCAGTTGCTGTTCCGCATCGAGCCGGATTCGTATCGCGCGCAACTCACTTACGACCAGGCCGCGCTCGTCAACGCGGATCAGGAACTGACGCGCCAGAAACAGCTCACGTCCGACAACGCGACCTCGGAATCGTCGTTGCAGAAAGCGCAGACCACGCGCGACCAGGCGCTCGCCAAACGCGACATGTCGCGCATCAATCTCGGCTATACGGAAATCCGCGCGCCGTTCGCGGGCCGCATCGGCGCGCGTTCATTCGACGTCGGCAATCTGGTCGGCGCATCCGACTCCAGCAAGCTCGCCACGTTGGACCGCATTCAACCGGTGTACGTGAATTTCACGCTGAACGAGCGCGACGCGAATCGTATCGGGCTGTTCACCCAACCGCCGCGCACCGTGCGCGTGAACGTGCTCGGCGCGCCGGCCGCGCAGGGTGAAGACGCCGCGCTCGAATTCGTCGATACCCGCGTGGATTCGGGCAGCGGTGCGCTCAAACTGCGCGCCGATATCGCCAATCAGGACGCGCATCTGATTCCCGGCATGTCGGTCGAGGTGCATATCCCCGCCGGCGCGCCGCACAACGTCATGCTGATTCCCGATACCGCCTTGCTGCGCGAGCAGGCCGGCACCTTCGTGCTGATCGTGAACGGCGCGGGTGTGATCGAGAAGCGCGCGGTGCAAACCGGCGGCCTGTACGGCGCCTTGCGAGCCGTTACCGTGGGCCTGAACGCAAACGATCAGGTGGTGACCGGCGGCGCGCTGGCCATCGCGCCCGGCACCAAAGTGCAGGTGGTCGCGGCCGCGGCGCAGGCTCAGTCATGATCCGCTTCTTTGTCGAGCGGCCGGTTTTTGCCAATGTGATCGCGCTGATCGTGATGCTGCTGGGCGGCGTGGCGCTGATCAATCTGCCGATCGCGCAGTATCCGCCGATCACGCCGCCGACCGTGCAGGTGGTCGCGCGTTTTCCCGGCGCGAGTGCGGCGACGGTGATCGATCGCGTGGCGCTGCCGATCGAAACGCAGGTCAACGGCGTGGAAAACGCACTGTATATGCAATCGACCAGCACCAACGACGGCACCTACACGCTGACCGTGACCTTCGCCGTCGGCACCGATGTCGACAAGGCGCAGGTGCTGGTGCAAAACCGCGTTTCCGCCGCCACCGCGCAATTGCCGCAAGCGGTGCAGCAGCAGGGCGTCACCGTGCGCAAGCGCTCCACCGCGATCCTGCAGTTGTACACGCTGCAATCGCCCGATCCGAAATACGATTCGCTGTTCCTCAGCAACTACGCGGTGATTTCGCTGCGCGACACGCTCGCGCGTTTGCCGGGTGTCGGCGACGTCACCGTGTTCGGCACCGGTCAATACAGCATGCGCGTGTGGCTCGATCCGCAGAAACTCAGCGAGCGCGGTTTGACCGCCGCCGACGTGGTACAGGCGATCCAGAGCCAGAGCAAAGACGTGAGCGCGGGCCAGCTCGGCTCGGAACCGAACGCGGGCGGCTCCGCGTTTCAACTGACGCTGACAATGCAAGGCGCGCTCACCGATCCGCACGAATTCGACGACATCATCGTCAAAGCCGATCCGAACGACGGCGGCCATTTCGTGCGTATTCGCGACGTCGGGCACACCGAACTCGGTTCATCCAGCTACGGGCAGTTCTTTAACCTCGACGGCAAACCCGCGGCCGGTATCGCGATCTATCAGTTGCCCGAGGCGAATGCATTGGAGGTCGGCAATGCGGTGAAGGCCACCATGGCGCGTCTCGCGAAAGACATGCCGAAAGGCATCAGCTATCAATTGCCATTCGACACGACGACCTTCGTACGGCAATCGGTGCTCGACGTCTACAAGACGCTGTTCGAAGCGGCCCTGCTGGTGCTCGCGGTGATCCTGCTGTTTCTGCAGAACTGGCGCGCGATGCTGGTGCCCGCCACGACGATTCCGGTAACGATCATCGGCACGTTCGGCGCGATCTATCTGCTCGGCTTTTCGATCAACCTGCTGACGCTATTCGCGATCGTGCTGGCTATCGGGATCGTGGTGGACGACGCGATCGTCGTGGTGGAAGGGATCACGCAACACATCGAGCTAGGCAAGACGCCAAAACAGGCGGCCATCGACGCGATGCACGAATTGCTGGGGCCGATTATCGGCATCACGCTCGTGCTGATCTCCGTGTTTCTGCCGTCGGCGTTTCTCGGCGGCGTGACGGGACAGATGTATCGGCAATTCGCGCTAGTGGTGGTCGCTACCACGGTGATCAGCGCGATCAACGCGGTGACGCTCAAGCCGGTGCAAAGCGCAAGGTGGTTGCGACCCGCGCGGCCGGGCAAGCCGAACGTGGTGTATCGCGTGTTCGACAAGGGCTACGCGCGTGTGGAAAGCGGCTACGTGCGGGTGGTCGCATGGTTCGTGGCGCGTTGCCGTCTCGCGCTCGTGATCGCGCTGGCGCTCGGCGCGGCGTCCGCGTTTCTGCTCACGCGTATTCCCACCAGCTTCATTCCGCTCGAAGACCAGGGCTACATGCTGATCGCCGCGCAACTCGCGGACGCCGCGTCGCTCGGGCGCACTCGCGAGGCGAGCACGCAGATCGAAAAACTGATCGGCGCGATTCCCGGTGTGAGCCATGTGGTGTCGATCGGCGGCATCTCGCCACTCGACAATAACGCCTCGCTGCCGAACTCCGCGCTGATCTACGTGACGCTCGACGACTGGAGCAAGCGCGGCAAAGGCGAAGACCTGCGCTCGCTGTATCTGCGCATGAACCGCGAACTCGCGAAACTGCCCGACGTGCGCTCCGTGGTGATCGTGCCGCCGCCGATCCAGGGCCTGGGCAATAGCGGTGGTGTGCAGATGCAGGTGATGCTGACCGACGGCTCGCAAAACTATCAGCGGCTGCAGGACGCTACCGACGCGTTGATTGCAGGCGTCTCGAAGCGCCCCGAATTGCAGCGCGTGTTCAGCCCGTTTCGCGCGTCGGTGCCGACCGTCGAACTGACGCTGGATCGCGCCAAGGCCGAATCGTTGCAAGTGCCGGTCGGCAATGTGTTCGATCTGCTGGAGGACTATGTCGGTTCCAGCTACGTGAACCAGTTCACGACCTTCAACCATACGTTCCCCGTGTTCGTGCAGGCCGACGGCGCGTTCCGTCGCGACACCGACGACATTCGCCGTTTGCAGATTCGCAGCAATAGCGGCCATATGGTCGAACTGGGCACGTTCATCGACGCGCACACGAGCGTCGGCCCGGCTGTCGCGACGCTCTACAACCTCGCGCCGGCCGCGGCGATCAACGGCAATCCGGCGAACGGCTACAGCACCGGCGACGCGATCGCGGCGTTCGAACAGGAAGCCGCGCGGATTCTGCCGGCCGGCGTCGGCTACGAATGGACCGCCATGTCGTATCAGGAGAAGCTGGTCGGCAACTCGGCCTACTGGGTGTTCGCCGTGGGCGTGTTGCTGGTGTTCTGCGTGCTGGCCGCGCAGTACGAAAGCTGGCTGCTGCCGGTCGCGGTGGTGCTGGCCGTGCCGCTCGCATTGCTCGGCACGGCGGGCACGCTGGCGTTGCTCGGCGCCGCCAACAACCTGTACACGCAGATCGGCCTCGTGCTGCTGATCGCGTTGTCGGCGAAGAACGCGATTCTGATCGTGGAGTTCGCGCGGCATTTGCGCGCGCAGGGCGTGGGCATTGCGGAGGCCGCGGTGGAAGCGGCGCGTTTGCGGTTCCGGCCGATCATGATGACCTCGTTCGCCTTCATTCTCGGCGTGGTGCCGCTCGTGATCGCCACCGGCGCGAGTGCGAGCGCGCGCCGTTCGCTCGGGATTGCGGTATTTTCGGGGATGCTCGCCTCCACCTGTATCGCCGTGCTGTTCATCCCGTCGTTCTACGTGCTGTTGCAGCGCCTGGCCGAACGGCACGCGGCGCGTCAAACGCCGCCCGACGCTTAAATCAAGGAGCTTTCGCATGGATCGCCCCGCCAAAATCATCGTGCTCGACGACGAAGTCGAATTGCGCAACATGCTGCAGCGCTTTCTGCGCGGCCACGGTTTCGACGTGCGCGTCGCGGAAGACGGCAAGCGGCTCGATCGTTATCTGGAGCGTGAGCCGTTCGACCTGCTCGTGCTCGATCTGATGATCGGCGACGAAAACGGCCTCGAAATCTGCGCGCGTCTGCGTGAACAGGGGCAGACCTTGCCGATCCTGATGCTGACCGCGAAGGGCGATCCGCTCGACCGCGTGGTCGGCCTCGAAACCGGCGCCGACGACTACCTCGCCAAACCGTTCCTGCCGCGCGAACTGGTGGCGCGTATCAATGCGCTGTTGAGGCGCCAGAAGATGGCGTCCGGCGAAGTCACCGTGACCTCGCAGTCCGTGCGTTTCGGCGATTTCACGCTCGACGTCGGCAAGCAGCAACTGTCGCGCGCGGGCGCGCTGCTGGAGATTCATTCGGCGCAGATGCTGTTGCTGGTTGCGCTGGCGTCGTCGCCGAACCGGCCGGTGAGCCGTGACAATCTGCTGGCGCGCGCACGCGGCCGCGAGCACGACGCGCTCGACCGCAGCATCGACGTGCAGGTGCTGCGGCTGCGGCAGATCGTCGAGGACGATCCGTCCAAACCGCGCTTCATCAAGACGGTGTGGGGCATCGGCTACATGCTGGCCGCGGACGTCGACTCATGACGCGCCCGGAGCCGGACGGGACGCAAAAACACGCTGTGCAAGGCGGCGTGGAAGTAGGGGGGCAAGCCGCGCCAGGCGGCGTGCTACGAGCGCTACTGCCCAGAACGCTGCTTGCGCGCAACATCGTGTTGCTGATCGTGCTGGTGATGCTGAGCCAGGCCTGCGCGCTCGGCGTGTTGCTGCATTACGTGCAGCGGCCGCGGGTCGAACGCGCGGCCGCCGTTTTCGCGACCTATGTGACGACGCTCGACAACCTGCTCGCCGCCACGCCGCCCAGCGCGCGCGCCACGCTGACCGCGCGGCTCGACGCTCGTACGCAACTGCCCGACGACGCCACTGAGGCGCAGCCAACCAATCTGCTACGCGCCTATCGCATCTATCAGCGCGACGTGTTTCTCGACAGCTTGCGCGCGCATTTACCTGCCGACATGCCGGCGCGCTGGCAGTCGGTCGGCGGTCAGCGCCTGTGGATTCGCATGCATGCGCCGGCCGATGCGCCGCAAACGCCGTACTGGATCGCCCTGCCGATTCCCGAAGACGCGCAGGGCAACGGACTCGACGCCGCGATCCTGCTGTCGCTCGGTCTGGGCGCGTTGGCGGCGTTGACGGGCTACCTGATCCAGCGCCACCTCAACCAGCCGCTCCAGCAACTAACGCGGGCGGCGCGCCGCGTGAGCGCCGGCGAGACACCCGCGCCGCTGCCCACCGACGGCCCGACCGAAATCGCCACGGTGAGTCATGCTTTCAATCAGATGACGCAGGCGTTGCAGCAGGCCGAGGCAACCCGCGCGCTGATGCTGGCCGGTATCTCGCACGACATCCGCACGCCGCTGACCAAACTGCGCCTCGCGATGGCCATGGCGATGCCGCACGGCAGCGACAGCAGTTTCGTGGTCGCCGCCGAGTCGTACCTCGACCAGATCGAAACGATCCTGCAGCAGTTCATGGATTACGCGGGCAGCGGCGAACGCGAGGCCGCGGAGCCCGGCGATCTGAACGCGCTGATCGAACGCCTCGCGGGCGATTTCGCGGGGCTGGGGCATGAGTTCGCGTTGTCGCTCGCGGTGCTACCGGCTCTCGCATACCGGCCGATCAGCATGATGCGGCTGCTGATGAACCTGATGCAGAACGCGATCGTATATGGGGGAACGGGGCTCGCGGTGCGCAGCTGGACGACGCCGGAGGCGGTGTATGTCGCGGTCGGCGATCGCGGCAAAGGCTTGTCGGCGCAGGAACTGGAGCAACTTAAGGCGCCGTTTCAGCGCGGCAGCAATGCGCGCGCGCATAGTGGCGGCACGGGGCTGGGACTGGCGATCGTCGAGCGGATCGCGCGGCTGCATCACGGCAGCCTGCAGTTTCATGCGCGCGAGGGCGGTGGGCTGGAGGTGTGGGTGGTGTTGCCCGTTGTGTTGGCCGCCGGGTTGCCCGTCGTGCCGCCGCTCGCGTAGTGGATTGTGCTTAGACCCGATCCAGCCAGGCATCCAGCCCGACCCGGAACGCCACGCCCGCGATAACCGGCACGGTGAGCATGAGGATGATGCCGAAGTTCGGAATCTCGTCGCCATACGTAATGGGACCGTAAAGAACGACACCCGCGACGATCGCGAACACCACGACGCCGACGGCGACCATCAGAAGATTGCGCGCCGGCACCGGCAGCGCCTTGCGTTTCGCCTTGCCCGGCGTGGCGTGGGCGGTGGGAGCTTCGTCGTGTTGGGCAGGCATGATGATTCTCGTGGCTGGAAAAGGCGACGTGAGGAGCGGCGGCGAACCGGACTCCGCTAAGAGTGCGACCGGCATCATACCCGGGCGCGTGCGTGCCGCGCATGTCACGCCGAAACGTCGGGCGTGTGGATGCGGCAACACCTCTAACATCAATATAAGCCGCATTCACGCAAGGAGGATAAAAAGCGCAATACCGGCGGTTACGGCAGATAACCCGGCGGGCGCCGGAGCGGCGCTGCAACAGCGATAGCGCGCGCTTGTGGCATGGCGCCGCCCGCGTCGGGCGGACTCAGGCGCGCTCGCGTTTGCGCAGCAGATACGTGTCCATGATCCAGCCATGCGTGCGGCGCGCCTCTGCCCTGACGCGTTCGATTTCGTCCATCACGTCGCGCAGTTTTCCGGCGATCAGAATTTCGTCGGGCGTGCCGACATAGGCGCCCCAGTAAATGTCGAGATCGTCATTCGCGAGATGCCGGTAGGCGTTCTGCGAGTCGAGCATGACGACGACGCTGTCCACGTTGTCCGGGAAGCCTTCGGCGATCGAGCGGCCGTTGGTGATCGTGATCGAGCGGCCGATCAGGTTCAGCGGAACCTTGTGCCGCGCCGCCAGCGCCTGGACGCTGCTGATGCCGGGAATCACTTCGTAGTCGAGCGCCTCGCCGCCGCCTTCTACGATCGACCTGGCGATTGCTTCGACGATGCGAATCGTGCTGTCGTACAGTGATGGATCGCCCCACACCAGAAACGCACCGACCTCGCCGTCGTTCAGTTCCTCCGCGATCAGGCGTTCGAAGATGCGTTGCTTGTCGCGGTTCAACTCGTCCACTGCGGAGCGATAGTCGCCTTCGTCGGGCCGGCGTTCGGGGCTGCTCGCCTCGACGATCCGGTAACGCTCGCCGTCCACGAAACGCTCGATGATCTGCTTGCGCAGCGCGATCAGCTTCTCTTTCGCGACGCCTTTATCCATCACGAAGAACACGTCGGCCTGGTTGAGCGCGTTGATCGCCTGAACGGTCAGGTAGTCCGGATCGCCCGCGCCGATCCCTATGATCAGGATTTTTTTCATCAAGAGATTTTCAGTTAATGAGGATGAGTGGAGATCAGCTCGATGCTGTCGAGCTGCGCCGCGCAGATGTCGCGAACGATCCTCGCGAAATCGTCGAAGTAGGGTCGCCCCGCAATGTCTTTAGGTGCGACCGCATACAGTTCGCTCCACAGCCCTGCGGCGCCGACCCGTTTCGCGAGCACGTAGTCGTGATCGACGTAATTCTTCACGCCCCAGTTCGGCAGCGCCGCGATGCCGCGCCGGCTCGCCACGAGTTGCATGATCGCGATGGTCAGTTCGGCGGTGCGCCGTTCGAGCTTGATGCCGGCCGGTTCGAGCACCTCGCGGATCAGGTCGATACGCGCCTCCGGCACCGGGTAGGTAATCAGCGTCTCGCCTTGCAGGTCTTCGGGGCCGACACGCCGCTTGTTGCGCAGGCGGTGTTCATTGGCGATCACCACCTGGATCTCGAAGCGGAACAACGGCGCGACGTGCAGGCCGCGTTTGGCAGTGGGCTTCGAACCGATCACCACGTCGGCTTTGCGTTCATTCAGCAGCTTCATCGGGTCCGCGTGAAAACCCGCGACCAGATCCACTTCGACCTCAGGCCAGCGGCGCCGGAATTCGTCCATGACCGGCATCAGCCAGTCGAAACAGGTGTGGCATTCCAGCACGATCCGCAACTCGCCGCGCACGTCGCCCTTCAGGCGAACCAGATCGCGTTCGGCGGTGGCCACGGCGGCCAGCGTGTCGCGCGCGAGCGCGAGCAGCCGCTCGCCGGCGGCGGTGAAACGCAGGCCGTGGCGAGTCCGCTCGAACAGCGAGACCTCGTAATGGGCTTCCATGTCGCGGATCTGGTGCGATAACGCGGACTGGCTCAGATTGACGCGTTCGGCGGCGGCGACCAGCTTGTCGGACTCGGAGATCGCGATCAGCGAGCGAAGATGGCGCAGTTCAAGCATGGCGATACACCGAAACGGGAAAAGTCTTGATATGAATGTGGCTCATATGATGATGAAAACATGTCGCTTGATGAATCATAGCGCGACTCGCACACTGCGCGGCATTCACTCAAGGATTCCGCATGGCCCGCACCCATATTTCCGGTTTTCCGCGCATCGGCGCGCAACGTGAACTGAAGTTCGCGCAGGAGTCGTTCTGGCGCGGCGAGTCCGACGACGCCTATCTGCGCGGTGTCGGCAAGGCGCTGCGCGCGCGTCACTGGGCGTTGCAGCGGGACGCGAAGCTGGATTTCGTCGCGGTCGGCGATTTCGCGTGGTACGACCCGATGCTGAACCTGACCGCGTTGCTCGGTGCGCTGCCGGCGCGCTTCGGCTTCGAACCGGCCACGCTGTCGCTCGCGCAGTATCACGAACTGGCGCGCGGCAACAAGGCGCAGCCGGCGATGGAAATGACCAAGTGGTTCGACACCAACTATCACTACCTCGTGCCGGAACTCGGTCCCGATACGACGTTCAATGGCGGCGTCGACTGGTTCTTCGACGAAGTCGACGAAGCGCTAGCACTGGACTTCGCGGTCAAGCCGGTGCTGATCGGGCCGATCACTTACCTGTGGCTCTCGAAGAGTCGCGTGGCGGGCTTCGACCGGTTGTCGCTGCTGCCCGGACTGGTGATCCGCTATATCCGCATCCTCGACCAGTTGAAGGCGCGCGGGATCGAATGGGTTCAGCTGGACGAACCCGCGCTGTGCCTCGACCTCGAAGCGGACTGGCTCGAAGCGTTCGCCGCCGTCTATAACGTGCTGGGCGACGGCGGCGTCAAGGTACTGTTGGCCACGTACTTCGACACCGCCGCCAACCATGCGCCGCTGGTTGCCGGGCTGCCGGTTCACGGCGTGCATATCGATCTGGTTCGCGCGCCGCAACAACTGGACGCATGGCGTTCGGCGCTGCCGGCGGACAAGGTGCTGTCGGTCGGCGTGATCGACGGGCGCAACGTCTGGCGCGCCGATCTGGGCGAGATCGCGGCTTCGCTGGAAAGCGTTGATGCCGAGCGCGGCGAACGGCTGTGGATCGCGCCGTCGTGCTCGCTGGCGCATGTGCCCGTCACGCTCGCGTCCGAAAAGAAGCTCGACGCCGAACTCCGCTCGTGGCTCGCTTTCGCTACCGAAAAGCTCGACGAGATCGGCACGCTGGCCCTGGCGCTGCGCGATCCGGCGGCGGCCGAACCGGCGCTCGCGGCAGCGGACGCCGCACTCGATTCGCGCCGCAGTTCCGGCGGCGTGTTCAACGTGCTGGTGCAACGGCGCGTCGCCACCATTACCGACGCGATGGCGGACCGCAAGAGTCCGTTCGCCGACCGTAGCCGCGTGCAGCGTCACGCGTTGAAATTGCCGTTGCTGCCCACCACGACGATCGGCTCGTTCCCGCAGACGCCGGCGATCCGGCAAGCACGCGCGGCGTACCGGCGCGGCGAACTCCGCGCGCTCGACTACCTCGAGCGGATGCGCGCGGAAACGGCGAGCGTCGTACGCAAACAGGAAGAACTCGGGCTCGACGTGCTGGTGCATGGCGAAGTGGAACGCAACGACATGGTCGAGCATTTCGCCGACAAGCTGTGGGGCTACGCGCTCACCGAAAGCGGCTGGGTGCAGAACTACGGCTCGCAATGCGTCAAGCCGCCGATCATTTACGGCGACGTGTACCGGCCCGAACCGATGATCGTGGATAACGCCTGTCATGCGCAGTCGTTGACCGACAGGTTGGTGAAAGGCGTGCTGACCGGCCCGGTCACACTGCTCGAATGGTCGTTCGTGCGCGACGACCAGCCGCGCTCGACCACGGCGCTGCAATTGGCGCTGGTGATTCGCGATGAAGTGGTGGACCTCGAGAAAGCCGGCATCCGCATCATCCAGATCGACGAGCCGGCTTTCCGTGAAGGGCTGCCGCTGCGTCAGGCGGACTGGCCCGCGTATCTCGACTGGGCGACCCGCGCATTCCGCATCGCGGCGGGCGGGGTGTCGGACGCGACGCAGATTCACACCCATATGTGCTATTCGGAGTTCAACGACATTTTGCCGTCGATCGCCGCGCTGGATGCGGACGTGATCACGATCGAGACGTCGCGCTCGTCGATGGAACTGCTCGACGGTTTCGGCGAGTTCGCCTATCCGAACGGAATCGGCCCGGGCGTGTACGACACGCATTCGTCGCGCGTGCCGAGCGTTGAAGCGATGCAGCGTCTGCTGGAACGTGCCTGTGAGGTGATTCCCGCCGAGCGCTTGTGGGTCAACCCGGACTGCGGCCTGAAAACCCGTGGCTGGCCCGAGACGGAAGCCGCGTTGACCAATATGGTGCAGGCCGCGAAGGCCTTGCGGCAGAAACTTGTTGCGCCCGAGGTGACGTCCGATATCACGAATAATTGACGGACGGCACTACCAGTCGTTACGCTTGCGCCCTGATGGTTCCCCTGACCGGGATCAAAAGGGAACGCAGTGAGGCGCAGCAATGCGCCGAGTCTGCGGCTGCCCCCGCAACTGTAAGCGACGAGTTCGCGCCACTCATGACCACTGGGACACCGGGAAGGTCGGCGCAGAACGGCGACTCGCGAGCCAGGAGACCTGCCATCGACCGAGGTCTGCGCAGCCGTATCGGGCGGGGTGTCCCGATGCGCCAGCACCGCTCCATGCGGTCGCTCGTTGCAAAGACAGCCTAACCTCAGGACCTGTCATGTCCACCAGCATGTTTCAAAACGCTCCACTCGCGGGGGCGTTGTGCCTTCGCTTTTCCGCATCAGGCATTGGCTCACTATGAAGTTCCGTCATCTCCTCATTACGTCCGCGCTGACGGTTTCCTCAGTTTCCGCATGGCAAACGGCTCACGCCGCGGACGACGCGTCGCTATCGCCCGACGCACAACAGCCGGCTCAAACCACGCTGCCGAACATTCTCGTGACCGGCGATACGCAGCATCTGCCGCAATCGTTCGACCAACGCTATGCGTCGACGCAGGTGTTGAGCAAGGCGGATCTCGACCGTCTGTCGCCGGCTGATCCGAGCATCACGCAAGCGCTGGCGACGTTGCCCGGCGTGACCGTGTCGCAAAACGGCGGACCGGGCGCGACGGCGGCCGTCAGCATTCGCGGGTCGAGCGGCAGCCAGGTGGCGGTGTTCATCGACGGCATCCGGGTGGGTTCCGCGACGACGGGCCAGGCCTCGTGGGCCGATCTGCCGACCTCCGCGTTCGACCGCGTCGAAGTGATCTCGGGACCGGCCGCCGCGTCATTCGGCGCGGACGCGGTGGGCGGTGTCGTGCAACTCTTCACGAACCATGCGGCGAATCAGCCTAACCGGACCACGGTCTCGGTGGGCGGCGGTTCGAACAAGACGTTCGACACGCAAATCCGCACCTCGGGCAGCATTCCGTCCACGGGGCCGCTTTCGGCCTTGTCCGGGTTGACGTACTCGCTCGGTCTGCACGACTACAACACCGCAGGGATCGACGCCACCAAACCGTTCGCCTACGGGCACGAGGACGGCCGCAATCCGTACCACGCGCAAGACGTGGACGCGCGGCTCGGCTATGCGCGCGACAACTGGTCGATCTCGACCTTCGCGCTTTATCACAAGTCCACGTTTTCCTACGACAACGCCGGCGGCGACAACCAGCAGCTCGATCATCAACTGACGACAGGTATCGCGCTGCACGTCGATATCACGCCGTACACGCAGTTCGACCAGTCGGTCGGCTACGCGAACGACCGCCAGTTCCTCTACGCGAACGACCCGACCCTCGCCTCCGATGAAATCGACTCGACGCGTTTCAGCACGTCGACTTCGCTGACGCACCAGGAGCATGGGCATACGCTGTTCGGTTTGCCGTTGTCCGGCGAGACGAAGCTCGCTTATGACTTCTCGCGCGAGCAGGCCTTCCTGCCGATCGATATTCCGTCGGGCGTGCCGGCTCGCAACGATTCGGCGGTTTCGCTGCATCAGTCGGCCGTGCTCGGGGCGTTCACGCTGTTCCTCGCGGGCCGCCACGAGATCGTGCAAGGGCAGTCGGTCAATACCGGCAATGTCGCGCTCGCTTATGCGATCACGCCGGTTTATACCGCGCGTGTTTCGTATGGCAACGCGTTCCGTCTGCCGACGTTCAACGATCTGTATTACCCGGGTTTCTCGAACCCGAACCTGTCGCCCGAACGCAGTGATACGGTCGAAGCGGCGCTCGATGCTACGACGTCGATCGGTACGTTCACGGCCGCGTTGTACGACACGCGGGTGCATGACCTCATCACGTACGACCCGGTGACGTTTGCGCCGGTAAACGTGGGGCGCGCGCATATTCAGGGCATCGATCTGTCGTACCGTGGCACGCTCGGCCGCTCGACGCCGGTGAGCCTCGCGATCGGTCTGCTGAATCCGCAGGATGTTACCGACCGCACGTGGCTCAATCGTCGGCCGCGTCAGACGCTTAGCCTGAGCGTCGATCACACGTGGGACGAGTTTCATCTGCACGCGTTGAGCACCGGCGTGACGCTGCAGTACGGCGGCTCGACTTACGACGATCCGGCGAATACGACGTATCTGCCGTCGTACGCGACGGTCGGTCTGCGTGCCGCTTACACGGTCAATTCGCATCTGACGTTGTCCGCGTCGCTGTCGAATCTGTTCAATCATCAGTACTCGACCGCGTATGGCTATAACACGTTGGGTCGGACGGCATTCGGCAAGCTGGCGTATACGTTCTGATGTTTTTTGGCGGTGTGCTGAACTGACGAATCGCTGAACCGTACGCCGCAAAAAAACGTCTGCTACGCGCTCGCGTAGCAGACGTTCTAATTTGAAACTCAAACAGCGGCTTACCGCCTGAATCAGATCGCCGTCGTCACCGGCGCAACCGCGGCCGGGTCCGTAATGCTCGGCTTGCCGGTTTCGACGTGGCCGGCAATGCGCCGCACCCAGCTCGCGTTCCCCGCCACCGTGAACTGAAAGTCATACCACTGGCTGTTGCACGACAGGTCCCAGTGCGCCTCGGCCGTTTTTCCCGCCGGCACGGTCAGCGTTTGCGGCGGCGTGCCGTATGCGACGTCGGTGGCGGTGACGGTCAGCGGCGTGGTCCCCGCGTTGGCGAGCGTGACGTAGACGTTGCCGTTCGCCACGTCGTAGCAGGTCACCACATCCGGCTTCGCCGCGGCATCCGCGACCGCCGTCCCGCCAAAACGCCGGAAATAGCCGTTCGGACCGTACACGTTCACCATGTAGTTGCCGTTCGCATCCAGCGTCCACGTGTCGGTCAACTGCTTGCCGGCTTCGACGGTATAACGGCGCGGCATCGCGGTCGGGTCGCCCGTATAGACCCAGAAATGCGCGCCCTGCGTGCCGGTGTTGGCGAACGTCAACGCGTAGCCTTGCGCCTGCAACTGGCCGTTCACGTGCAATTCGTACGGCAGCGCGCGCGCTGGCCGCGTGCCGGGTTCCTGTGCGCTCACCAGTTGTTGCGCGGTGCTGGCGGGGGCGGCTTGCGCCGTCGGCCGCGCGCACTGCATGTCGGCTTGCGAGACGTAGGTCGTCGTGTTCGGCAGGGACGGCACGGTCGAGTCCGACTTCGAGAAGTCGAGCGCGGTGGTCAGGTCGCCGCAGATCGCGCGACGCCATGGCGAGATATTGGTTTCCATCACGCCGAAACGCTTCTCGATGAATTGCAGCACGGACGTGTGATCGAACACCTGCGAACAGACGAAGCCGCCTTTCGACCACGGCGACACGACCGTCATCGGCACGCGCGGGCCGAGGCCGTAGGGTAGGTTGTCGGCGGTGTAGGTGCTGGCCTGGGTCGCGGTCACGACGTTGTGACGTTCGAGCGAAATGTCCACCGTGCTCATGCCCGAGCCCGGCACCGTCGGCGCTTGCGGCGGCACGACGTGATCGAACAGGCCGTCGTTCTCGTCGTACATGATGAACAGGACGGTCTTGCTCCACACGTCGGGATTCGACGTCAGCGCGTCGAGGATCGTCGAGATGTAGTTCGCGCCGTACAGCGGCGTGAATTTCGGATGCTCCGAATAGGCCGCCGGCGGCAGCAGCCACGACACTTGCGGCAACGCGTTCGCCTGCACGTCGGCCTTCAACTGCGTCAGCGAGCGCGTGCTCATGCCGCGATTCGCCAGCGACGAACCCGCCGGCGCGTTCACGAAGTTCTGGAACGCGGCCAGCATGTTGGTGCCGTAATTGCCGGTGAAATTGTCGAAGCCCGTGCCTTGCTGATAGACCTGCCACGAGACGCCGGCCGTTTCGAGCCGCTCGGGGTAGGTGGTCCAGTTGAACGGCGCCAATTGAATGGCATCGAACTGGTTGTCGATGTAATCGGTATTGTCGAGCAACGGGCCGCCGCCGGTGGCCAGCGGATCGACCATGCCCGTCATCAGATACATGCGGTTCGGGTGCGTGTTGCCGGGGATCGAGCAGAAGTAGTTGTCGCACACGGTGAACGCATCGGCGAGCGCGTAGTGGAACGGAATGTCCGCGCGCTCGTGATAGCCCATCGTCATATTGGTCTTCTGCACCGCCCATTTGTCGGCGCGGCCGCTGTCGATCGCACCGTGCGTCGTGGCCCACGTATGCGGCAGGCCGCCGATACATTGCGCGTTGATGCCCGGATTCGTGGTGTCGTAGCGGAACGGCGCGATCACCTTGGTCTGATCTTCCTGGCGCGGCTGGAACCACACCGGCTGACCGTTCGGCAGCGTCACGGGAAAGCGGTCGTTATAGCCGCGCACGCCGCTCAGGTGACCGAGATAGTGGTCGAACGAACGGTTCTCCTGCATGAAGACGACGATATGCTGCACGTCCTGAATCGTGCCGGTGACCGAATTCGGCTCGATGGCCAGCGCCTTGCGAATCGACTCGGGAAACAGCGTGCTGGCGGCTGTCGCGCCGGCGAGGCCGGCGGACAGCTTCAAAAAATCTCGACGGGTTTTGGGGGCCATGCGAAGGACCTAATTGGAATTCTGATGTCAGGAGGCGGGCGAGACGGTGCCCGGAGGACAGCTCATATGCGTATTGGCGACGGGCGTATTGCCGCACGCGGATTTCGCCACGGGTGCCGCCGATGGCGACACGTTATCGCCGCAAGCGCCGAGCAGCGCGGTGGCGGCAATCAGGCCAGCGAGCGCGAGTGGACGGAATGCCAAACCCGGCATGAGTGTCTCCATGAAAGTGACTGAGGGGACGCGAGCGCGCGCCGGCGAGCGCGGCTCATTGGCGTCCGCGATGCCGAGAAGATAATTTCGAATTATTACGTGCGAGTGTCTCGTGGATAGAGAGATGTCGCTTTTTGACTTCGCGATTGATGAACTGAACTACTGATCCGTTAAGATCAATTCAGTTGCGCGAGCAATGTTCTTCAAAAACTATTCGAATGCCGAGGAGAAGTTGATGGCCGATGAAGTCATGCTGATGATTCTGATTCAAACGAAACCCGGACGAGGCGCGGAACAACTGGCGGCGTACCGTCAATTGGCGCCGATCGTTCGCGCGGAGGAGGGGTGTGTTCAATATGACTTACACCCCGTCGCGGGCGACGAGGACCGTTTCGTCCTGCTCGAAAAGTGGTCGTCAAAAGAAGCACTGGCGGTGCATGATGTCACCGCTCATATGATCGCGGCGGATGCGCATAGCCCTACGTTCAGGGCTGGACCCGCGACGGTGTTGCAGCTTGGAGCGACGAGCGTCGCGTAGGTTTATATCGAAGACTGATGGGTCACTTGAGTCGCTTACTGACCCGACGCATGCGTCCGGAGAAACGCCGCATAGCCATTCTGGGCGTTGATGATTTTCTCGGCGCACTCGTCATAGTCCGAACCTTGCTCGTTGTCCGGTCCGTACATGTTGCGGCACTGCGCGAACAGGGTGAGCGTCGCGCCCGCGCCCTTCGCGTCGCGGGTCGCCGAGAGCGCGGCCTTGCCTGAACGGGACGGCACGTCGGTCTCGATCGCGACGGCGTCGGCGCGCGTCACGGACGTGTCGGAATGTTGCTCGATATAACGCTTCGTCAGCGCCCACGCGGCGTCGCAGTTTGCCGGGGTGCAATTGACCGTGGCATTGCGTTGGGCAGCGGTCAGGCTTGCCTCGTCGTGGACGAATTGCTGGGCTTGCTGAGCCTGCTTTTCAGCAGACGAGCAAGCCGTGAGAGCGAGCGCAACGAGCGCAACGGTAGCGATCTTTTTCACGAGCGAGACTTCCCTGGCGATGGTCGAGCGCGATTATAGCCGTGCGCCGCCAGCAATCGCAGAATCGGACAGGGAGCCTGGTAACGCGGCAGGCGGGGCACGGCCGCATCGACATGGCGTCGAAAGGCGGTGAGCGGCAGTGAATGAGCGCGGTCCGCGGATCGATGGCACTATGGTCGCCAGCTTGCCGGACTTTCACCCAGCCGAATCCAGATCGGGAGAGATCGATGGCCGACAGACCGACTTCCAGCGCGTCCCCCGTTCGTTCGCTGGTACTGATTGCAGTCGTGGTGGCCGCGTTGGTCGCGGCCTTCGCCTTTACGGCCGGCTGGCTCTCGCCGGGCCGCCTGACGCCGACGAAGATCGTCAACAGCCTGGCGCCACCCGGCGGCCCGACGCTCGGCTTCCGCCGAAATCATGCGAAGGGCATCTGTTTTACCGGCAGCTTCGAATCGAACGGCGCGGCCGCGGCCCTGTCGACGGCGCCGATGCTGGCGCCCGGCTCGTACCCGGTCACCGGACGTTTCAACCTCGCCACGCCGGACCCCAAAGCGCCTGACGCCGCCGTTCGGGTGCGCGGCCTCAGCTTGCGCATCGTCGCGCCGGACGGGCGCGAATGGCGCACGGCGATGATCGATGCGCCGTTCTTTGCGGTCTCCACACCGCAGGCGTTCTACGGTCTGCTGCAGGCTTCGGCCAACAAGCAGGACCCGGACGCCATGAAGAATTTCATCGGCGCGCATCCGGAGTTCGGCGCGTTCGTCGCGTGGGCGGGGAGCGCGCCCTGGACGGCTTCGTACGCGGAGGAACGGTACAACAGCCTGAATAGCTTCATCTTCACGAATGCAGCCGGACAGGACCAGGCGGTGCGCTGGTCCTTCGTCCCCGCCGCGCAGCCCGAGGCCGTCCCGCACGATCAGTTGAAGGCGCGCGACGCCGACTTCCTCGCCGCGGACATCACGCAGCGGGTCCACAGTGCGCCGCAACACTGGACGTTGGTCTTCACGCTCGCCAATCCCGGCGACCCGACCGCGGACCCCACCAAAGCCTGGCCCGACGACCGACGCAAAGTGGAGGCGGGTACGCTGGTGGTCAATGCCATCGAACCGGAAGCCGACGGGCCGTGTCGGGATATCAACTTCGATCCGACCGTGCTGCCGCCCGGCATGCACGTCTCGGACGATCCGTTTCCCGCCGCGCGCTCGGCCGCCTATGCCGTCTCGTTCGACCGGCGGACCGCTGAAGACAAGGACTATCCGCACCATCCGGCGGGAGGAGCCACGCCATGAACCCGATCCACGATCGCTTCACACCGCTGCAGCGCGCGCTTCACTGGCTAATGGCGGTTTGCATTCTGGCGATGCTGTTCATCGGTGTCGGGATGGTGTCCACCGTGCGCCCGGATTATCTGTCGCTGGTGTCGATCCACAAACCGCTGGGCATGGTGATTCTCGTGCTGGCGCTCATTCGCCTGGTGGTGCGATTGACGCGCGGCGCACCGCCGTTGCCGACCTCGATGCCGGAGCCGATGAAGCTGGCCGCTCATCTGTCGCATCTCGCGTTTTACGTGCTGATGATTGCGTTGCCGCTACTGGGCTGGGGCATGTTGTCGGCCGCGGATTATCCGGTTGTGGTGTTCGGTGTTCAGTTGCCGTCTATCCTGCCGCATAGCAATGGGCTGCACACGCTGCTGTGGAATGCGCACCGAGTGCTCGCGCTATGCTTCTTCGCGCTGATCGTGCTTCATCTGGCGGCGGCGCTGTTGCATGCGCTGGTCCGGCGCGATGGTGTGTTTGAGACGATGGCGCGCTGGCGATGAGGGGCGCGTAGCGGTTTCATATTGGGAGTGATGCATGGGTGTGGTTTCACCGACCGAGCTTTACCTTCAGGATTTTCACCAGCGCGTCACGGGCGCGACGGGCGCTGCGTTCAACCACCTTCGCGCCCGCTATCGTCAGCGCGAGTATCCGTCGTCATATTACGTGCTGGCCTCGTTGGTACCCGATTCGGACGAGGCGCAAACGGTGCTCGACCTTGCCTGCGGCGACGGTCAATTACTGAAGCTGCTGGCTGAGCGTCGGCGGTCTTCGCTTCGACTGATGGGCGTGGACATGAGCCAGGGCGAACTGGACGCCGCGCGGGCCTGTCTGCCGGCGCACGTCGTGTTGCTGAAAGAGCGCGCGCAGCAACTATCGATAGAAACGGGCTCCGTGGATTGCGTGTTGTCCCACATGGCCATGATGCTCATGGACCACATCGACCAGGTGCTCGGTGAAATTCGGCGCGTTCTCCGTTCCGAAGGACATTTCGCCGCCGTCGTCGGGCGCACGTTCCTGCTCGGCGAGGCGAACGAGGTCTTCATGGACGTGTTCCGGCCAATCGCCAGGGAAGATCTGCCGCATTTGCCGTTTGGGGACAGTCGAACCCGAACCGAAGCCGGTTGGACCGAACTGCTCGAGCCGCATTTCAAAGAGATTCTGATCGAAGACGTCGACGTTGGCTGGGAGCCCACGCCGGAAGAGCTATGGCAATCGCTGACGGAAACGTATGACATCGACCGGCTCTCCGCGAATGCGCGAGAGCGCTTGCGTAGTAAATTACTGCAGGCGGTGTCCGCTCTGCGGCACGGTGACGGCAAAATCAGAACGGGTTGGGGCTTGCGACTGGTTCGCGCGCAGGCGGCATAAAACCATCATCAGATGAATCAAATGACGATCGCCCGTTTCGACGGGCGATTTGCGTTTATGGCGACCGTGAGGTTTTGAATTCGGCGCGGGAACTCGACGTGGCGTTGCACGGCACGCAACGCTGCCTTGCGCAGCGAACGGATTCTCTAAAAGGCGGCGCCCCCCTATCGTTGAGTCCATCGACAACCCACCTTCCCGATGGAACAACACAATGACCGCCCACCTTTTCAGCCCCCTCAAGCTCGGCCGCTTCTCGCTCGATCATCGCGTGGCCATGGCGCCGCTGACCCGCTCGCGGGCCGGCCAGCCCGGCAATGTGCCGACGTCGATGAACGTGGAGTATTACCGGCAACGTGCCGGCGCCGCGCTGATCATCACCGAAGCCACGCAGATCTCGCAGCAAGGGCAGGGCTATGCATGGACGCCTGGCATTTACACGCCGGAACAGGTCGACGCATGGCGCGCGGTCAGCGGCGCTGTGCATGCCGAAGGCGGCCGGATGTTTCTGCAACTGTGGCACGTCGGCCGCGTTTCGCATCCGGTGTTTCAGCCTGACGGCGGATTGCCGGTCGCGCCGAGCGCGATGCCCGTGCCCGGCAAAACCTTCATCGTCGACGCTGAAGGCAACGGCGTCTGGGGCGACATTCCCGTGTCGCAGGAACTGAGCGTCGCGGGCATCCGCGAGATCGTGGACGACTATCGCCGTGCCGCGCGCAATGCGATGTCGGCGGGCATGGACGGCGTGGAAATTCACGCGGGCAACGGCTATCTGCTCGATCAATTCATCAATAGCGCGAGCAACCATCGCGACGATGAATACGGCGGCAGTATCGAGAACCGCGCGCGCCTGCTGCTCGACGTCGTCGCAGCGGTGTGCGATGAAGTCGGCGCGCAAAACGTAGCGGTGCGCCTCACGCCGATGGGCCGCTTCATGGGCATGGGCGACGAGACGCCGGAAGCCACGTTCGGTTACATCGTGCGCCGTCTCGACGCATTGAACCTGGCGTATCTGCATCTCGTGGAACCGGCGATGGTCGGCACGGTCAAGGACCACGACGTGGATCCGCGCTGGGACGCGATCATCAAGCAACTGCGCAGCGAGTTTCGCGGCGTGCTGATGCTCGCGGGTGGCTACGACGCCGCGACCGCGGAAGCAGCGCTCGCGTCCGGCCGCGCCGACATCATTGCGTTTGGCCGGCCGTTCATCGCGAATCCCGATCTGCCGATCAGGTTGCGTGATCAACTACCGCTCAACGTGGCCGACAGCAGCACGTTCTTCGGTGGCGCTGAAGCGGGCTACATCGATTATCCGGCGCTGGTCTGAGGCTCGTCTGACGTGAGTGCCTGCGGTCACCGACGTTTCGGAGCCGCAGGTTGGTGGCGTCGCTGATCGAGGGCGTAGTTTGAGGGCGCGTTTCGCAACGTCGCAAAGATCACAGCGATTTCCATGACCATCGAGCCATCGGGCCATCGGGCCAAAATGCTATATGACGGTCATCATGAAAAAGCCATCCCTTCAGCCAAAACCCGCTAGCCGGAAGGAACTCACGCACGAGCGCATCGTGGAGGTCGCCGCGCGCGCGATCCGGCGTAGTGGCTATGACGGCACGGGCGTGGCCGACATCATGAAAACCAGCATAGCGCTCGTGACGGGCGCGTCGTCAGGAATCGGCGAAGCCACGGCAAAACGGCTGGCCCGAGCCGGCTACACGGTCTACGGCACCAGCCGCCATGGTACGCAAGGCGGCGAGCGCCCCGTCCAGATGCTGCCACTCGACGTGACCGACGAAGAATCGGTCGAAGCCGCGGTCAACGAGGTGCTGCGCTTGCACGGCCGAATCGACCTGCTGGTGAACCACGCGGGATCTGGCTTACGTCCAAACCGGACGGACCAAGGGAAAGGTCGTCATCAAGATCCGCTAGAAGGGGCGATAGCTTCTACCCCGCACCAGTCAACCCAATAATGAAATCAAGAAACACCCGCGTCTTAGCCGGCGTGTGGTGCCGCGACGGGTGATACGCGTAAAGCGGGAAACGCTCGTCCGGCCAGTCCGCGAAAAGCTGGACCAGCCGTCCCTCCTGAATCAGATGCTCGGATCCCAGCAGCAGCATCTGCGCAATGCCGGAGCCGGCCAGGCAGGCGTTGATGAGCGCGCTCGGATCATTGACCGTCAGCCGGCCATTCGTCTTGACAATCAGCTTCTTACGCTTGCGATGAAACTCCCACGGAAACGGCTTCCCGGTTTCCGGATTGCGGAACTCCAGGCATCGGTGCGCGCCGCTTTCCAGTTCCTGCGGCTCGGTAGGGCGCCCACGACGCGCCAGGTACGAGGGCGCCGCGACCGTCACAACCGGCGTGTCCAGAAGCTTCCGTGCCACCAGCGTGGATGAACGCGGTTCGCCGAATCGCAAGGCCAGATCGAAACCATCCACGATCAGATCGCCAAGCTGATCGCGCGCCATGAACTCGAGTTCGAGTTCGGGGTGCGCGTCCATGAAGGCATCGAGCCGCGTGCCCAGAATGACTCGCGACGAGACGGGATCGAGATTGATGCGCAGTTTCCCCCGCACGGTCGTGGCGCCGCCGGTGGCGGAGGCGGCCGCTTCCTCGATCCCTCTCAAGTGCGGCATGACCTGTTCGTAGAAACGCCGGCCTTCTTCGGTCAGCGAAACGGAGCGGGTCGTTCGATCGAAGAGCCGTATTTTCAGCCGCTTTTCGAGTCGCGCGATCGCCCGGCTCACGCCAGGCGGCGACATACCCATCAAATCGGCCGCGGCGGCGAACGTGCCCGCGTCGACCACCGCGGCGAACACGCCGATCCCGCTGGAGAGGTTTTCACTGGACGATCTCATCGGCGCTCCATTCCGGTCATTGACGCGATCTACGGTGGATTAGTAACTGTGTGTCACCTCACAAGTGTAATTCATGTCATTTAGTTTCTCTTCGCGTTTACCGACAATGCAGTTCAGCAACACGTCGCAGCGCGGGTCGCCTCAGTGGGACGGGCCTTCTGAGCGGACTACCCCTGCGCCGGCATTCAATCAGACAAGGAAACCAGATCATGTACGCAATCACTGGCATTACCGGCAAAGTCGGCGGCGCGCTGGCACACACGCTGCTCTCGGCCAATCTCCCCGTGCGCGCCGTCGTGCGCGATCCGGCGCGCGCGCAGGCATGGGCCGAGCGCGGCTGCGAACTGGCGGGCGCCCATATGGACGACGCCGCGTCGCTCACTGCGGCATTCGAAAGGGCCAGCGGCGTGTTTATCCTGCCGCCGTCCGAATTCGATCCGTCACCGGGCTTTCCCGAGGCACGCGTTTTCATCGACGCCGTGAAGACGGCACTCGTCGCGGCGCGTCCCGGCAAGGTGGTCTGTCTTTCGACGATCGGCGCACAAGCCGTCCAAGAGAATCTGCTGACCCAGCGCACGCTAATGGAAGAGGCACTCAACGAACTGCCGATGCCGGTGACGTTTCTACGTCCCGGCTGGTTCCTGGAAAACGCGGCATGGGACGTCGCCCCGGCGCGTGACGAAGGCGTGCTGCACAGTTTTCTGCAACCGCTCGACAAACCGGTCCCCATGGTCGCGACGGCGGATGTGGGCCGCGTCGCCGCGCAACTGCTGCAGGAGAGCTGGAGCGGCAAGCGCGTGGTGGAACTGGAAGGACCGCATCGCGTGAGTCCGAACGATCTTGCAGCGGCGTTCGCCGCGATTCTCGAACGCCCGGTTCGCGCCGAGATCGTTGCACGCGACACGTGGGAGTCGTTGTTTAGAGGGCAGGGCATGAAAGAGCCGATGCCGCGCATCCGGATGCTCGATGGTTTTAACGAAGGCTGGATCGACTTCGAAGGCGATGAGGCCAGCGTCATCAAGGGCCGTGTGACGCTGGAGACGGTATTGCGGGAACTGGTGTCGCAAGCCGGCTAAGGCGGCGCGCTTCGACTGAGGGGGGCTGGCATGCCAGCCCCCGCGTGCGTTTGGATCACATGCGTTTCTGATCAATGAGGTAGAGATGGAATACAGAACCTTGGGCCGCTCGGGCCTTCGCATCTCGCGCCTTTCGCTAGGCGCCATGACGTTTGGCACAGGCACTGGACTCGAACGGCTCGGCCGCGATCACATCGACCTGTTCCAGTTGCACGACCGCGACGCGCTGGTGCCGATCGAGGAGACGTTGCGCGCGGCTGAACTTCCCGCCGATCAATTCGGAAAAGGCCGACCCGATCGCGTGTCGCAACCCGAGGTAACCTATCCGCACTGGATGCAGCATTTCCACGACAGGGATCGCGTCCTGTCGTGATTCGACTTGACGGAGCCCACCATGAGCAAAGATTCTTCAGCCCCTTCGGGGGATTTGTCGTTAGGCGGCAGCCGACACCATCAGGTGTATCCCACGCTCGACGACAGACAACTGGCGATCCTGGAGCGATATGGTGAGCGACGCAAGCTGAAAGCGAACGACATTCTCTACGCCGAAGGCGAGCGGCACACGGCCATGTTCGTCATCCTGTCCGGCACGATCGAGGCAAGCCGAACTTCCGTTCGGGGCACTCAGGTCCTGGGCACGCATGGCCCCGGCAATTTCACGGGCGAGGTCGGCACGCTCGCCGGTCGCGCGGCCGCAGCCAATGCGCGCGCCATTTCCGATTGCGAGGTCCTCGTGATCGACGAGGAATCGCTGCGCACGCTGGTGGTGGCCGAAGCGGAGTTGAGCGAAACCATCATGCGTGCGTATATCCTGCGCCGGGTCGCTTTCATTCAGGGCATGCATGCCGGCGTGATGGTGATCGGCAGCACCGCCTCGGCCGCTACGCATCATGTGCGTCACTTTCTGAGCCGCAACGGTCAGCCGTCGGCGTACTTCGATATCGTCGAGCATGTCGAGACGAAAGACCTGCTGGCGCGTTATGACGTCACGGTCGCCGACATTCCCGTTGTGGTCACGTCGCAAGGCACGGTGCTGAGGCAGCCCAGCAACCGGGCCGTCGCCGATGCGATCGGTCTGAGTCCGGACCGGTTGAATGGCGAGTCCTTCGATCTCGTCGTGGTGGGCGCCGGGCCGGCCGGACTCGCGGCCGCGGTTTATGCCGCGTCGGAGGGATTGAAGGTCGCGGTGCTGGATGTCAAGGCACCAGGCGGCCAGGCCGGCACCAGTTCGAAGATCGAAAACTATTTCGGTTTTCCGACCGGCATATCGGGGCAGGCGCTGGCCGGCCGCGGCCTGTCGCAATGCCGCAAGTTCGGGGCTGAAGTCGGCGTGCCGATCGAGGCGTTGACGATCGACTGCGACGACGGCCGGGCCTTTCACATCGGGCTCAACTATGACGAGACGGTTCACGCGCGGGCTGTCGTCATCGCGACCGGCGCACGTTACCGGAAGCCGGAGATCAACCGGCTGGAGGAATTCGAAGGGCGCGGCATTTACTACAGCGCCACCTTCATGGAGGCGGCGCTCTGCAACAACCACGAGGTGATCGTGGTGGGCGGCGGGAATTCGGCCGGACAGGCCGCCGTCTTTCTCGCGAAGTTTGCCAGGCATGTGCATGTCGTGATTCGCGGCGAAGGACTCAGTGCGAGCATGTCGGATTACCTGATCCGACGCATCAACGTCGCGTCCAACATCACGATTCATGCGAAGACCACGATCGTCGAGTTGTGCGGCGAGTCGCAACTCGAAGCGATCAAGTGGGATCGGCAGGGCAAAATCGAACACCAGGCCGTGCGGCACGTGTTTCTTTTTCTGGGCGCGCAGCCCAGTACCAAGTGGCTCGGCAGTTGCGTCGCGCTGGACAAGGCGGGGTTCGTCTTGACGGGCGCGGCGACCGGCGGCGAATGGAAAGCGGAGCGGCCGCCGCATGATCTCGAGACCAGCACACCCGGCGTCTTTGCGGCCGGCGACGTGCGTAGCGGCTCCGTCAAGCGGGTGGCGGCGGCGGTGGGCGAGGGCGCAGCCGCTATTCAGGCAGTTCATCAATATCTCGCAAGCTGAGCGCGGTGGCCAGAGGTGGAGGGCGGTCGCCGCGTCGACGCCCTGGCCTAGCGAAACGCGGTACAACTGTGTCTGTCCTGGCGATGACGCATGGCGATAATGGGAAGATCGAAAAAACCGACCCATGAACCGAGGATGCCATGAATCGCCGCTATGTCACCGCCGATGTATTCACCGACGAGAAGTTCAAAGGCAATCCCGTCGCCATCGTGCTCGATGCTGCCGGCTTGTCGACTCGCCAGATGCAGGCCATCGCGAGCGAGTTCGGGTATAGCGAAACAACCTTTGTGTTGCCGCCGCGCGATGCTGCGAATACCGCGTGGGTGAGAATATTCACGCCGACTCGCGAGATTCCTTTTGCGGGACATCCCAACATCGGCACGGCGTTTGTGCTTGCCATGCAAGCTGTGTCGAACGGAAATCGACTGCCGGACCGGCTCGTCTTCGAGGAGCTGGCCGGCCTGGTTCCGGTCACTCAGTTGAAAGACGGGGAGACGGTGGTCGGTGCTGAACTGATTGCGCCCGAACCGTTGGCGAGGCTTTCGCAAGTCTCGGCGGAACGGGTGGCGGCGTGCCTCTCACTCAGCGCGCAGGACATTCGGATTGACGCTCACACGCCTCAGGTCGCGTCGGTGGGTCTCCCGTTTCTGGTCGTGGAACTGGCTTCCCGCGATGCGTTGAGGCGATGCGTTCCCGATCTCGTCGCGTATAAGAGTTTGCTTCCCCTCGATGGCGCCCTGTCCATCTACGCCTATACGCGCGAGATCGATCGCGCCGACGCAGAACAGGGCTGTGATCTGGCGGCGCGCATGTTCACGTCGCGCATGACGGAAGACCCGGCCACGGGTAGCGCGACAGCCGCCGCTACGGCGCTCATTGCTGATACGCGGGGCGTGTCGGCGCTGTCGCTATGCGTCGCTCAAGGCGTGGACATGGGGCGACCCAGCACGCTCTTTGCCAGCATCGACTCGCACGGTGGAAGTCCACTGATCCGCGTCGGTGGGAAATGCGTCACCGCTATGGAGGGATCGTTTGAACTTGAGGGTGAAGGCTGACCGTGCGTCAGCAATGGCTCTCTACCGCGTCACCGATTACACGCTCGACGATCGATACGAGTTCCGGCCGAGCGCTGCGAACGGTGGTGAATCCCGATACGGCAATGGCAAGCTGAGGCGCGTAATAGACCACCGTTCCCCAGAAGCCGGCATGTGAATAACATACGGTGCCCGCGATCTCATTGACGGCGATGCCTAGCCGATAGGTATCGGCGCCTTCATGTTCGCCTTGCCGAAGCATCTCGACCAGCGTTTGCGGCTTGTCGAATACGCGGCCTTCAAACAGATCTTGTGTCAACGCGGCAAGATCGCGCGCGGACGTGACCAGTCCTCCGCCACCATAGAGGTCCATGCTGGCATCGACGTCGGTAACGTCTATGTCGTCGAAGAATTGCCGTGCGCGAGGCTCAATCCCGGACGGCAGCTGTTCGAGTACTTCCCACCATGTCGAACGCAGTCCCCGTTGTTCAAAGCGCAACGCTTTTCGAACTGCTGCTGCAAGCGTTTGGCCCGTTGTCCGCTCAACGATATCGCCCAGCAGGATATAGCCCGTGTCGGAGTACTGAAACCGGGTGCCGGGTTCGCTTTGAGGCCCGGCGTATCGAGTCGATAAACGGACCTGCTCTTCGCGCGTCCATTGGTGGTGCGGCTCGGCAAGCACGGTCTGCATGAAACGCGGATCGTCGCCGTGATCGTAGAGTCCGGCGCTATGTGCCATGAGATGACGCACCATGATCCGCTCAGTGCGATAGCCGCCAGCTTGCAGCAGCGAGATCAGGCCCGGCGTTGCAACAGAAGCAATCGATGCATCAAGGTCGATCTCGCCTTGCTCCCACAACCTCAGCATGGCCGCCGCGACGAACGTCTTCGTATTGCTGGCGATCCGCAGCGGCGTGTCGACGGTCAACGGCCGGTTGATCGATGCGTCGGCCATGCCGGCCGCCGCACCAAACGGCGCCGGTATACCGTTGCCCGTGACGAACAGCGCCATGGGCGCACTCGCTGCGCTCAAGTCCGCGACAATTTTTTCTGATTTCAAATCCGTCTCCGCGATGAAAGCATGACGGGCGGCAGGCGCTTGTTCAAATGCGCCGGTAGACAGAGTCTTGCCGTGTCATCAGCTGGTCGCCGATCAACGCTCTGCGCGGCCTCGGATCGCGACCGGCATCCACCGCCTCAATGCTTCGGCACGCCACCGAGATGCTCGGCCAGAAACGCCTCCATAACCTCATAGAACTCGTACTGGTTCTCTTCGTTGTGGAAGCCGTGCCCTTCGTTTTCCTTGAGCATGTACCTGACGTCTACACCGCGCGCTCGCAAAGCGTCGACGATCTGATCGCTCTCGGCCTGTTTGACGCGCGGATCGTTCGCGCCTTGCGCGACCAGCAGCGGCGTCACGATCCGGTCCGCGAAGAACAGCGGCGACGCATCGTGCAAGGCCTTCTTGCCTTCTTCGGTGCGCGGATCGCCGATCATCTCGTACATCATTTCGATCATCGGCTTCCAGTATGGCGGCAGCGAGTCGAGCAACGTGAAGAGGTTCGATACGCCGACGTAGTCGACTGCCGCCGCGTAGCGATCCGGCGTGAACGCCACGCCCGCCAGCGTCGCGTAACCACCGTAACTCGCCCCGTAAATACCCACGCGCGCCGGATCGACAATGCCTTGCGACACGAGCCAGTCGACGCCGTCGTCGATATCGTTCTGCATCGTGAGGCCCCATTGCCCGAAGCTCGCTTCCCAGAAAGCGCGGCCATAGCCGACCGAGCCGCGGAAATTGAGCTGCACGACCGCATAGCCACGATTCGCCAGCAGTTGCGCTTCGACGTTGAAGCCCCACGTGTCTCTTGCCCACGGTCCGCCGTGCGGATTGACGATCAGCGGCAACGGCTTGGCGACAGGTTGCCCGAGCTCGTATCCCGCCGGCAAGGTCAGGTAGCCGTTGATCTGCAAGCCGTCGCGTGAGGTGAAATGAATTGGCGACATCGGCACCATATCGGCCGGGTCGAGCCAGGGTTTCAAGTCCGCCAGCTTGACGAGATGCTGGCGTTCGACGTCATAGAGCCAGGTCGAGCCGGCCGAGCGGTCGCTCGCGGCGTGCACGATCACGCGCGACTCGTCGCGCGTCAAACTGGTGATGTGGACTTCCTGGCCCGGCAACTGATGCTCGAGATCGGCGATCACGTCGCGCGCCCAGTCGTCGAAGAAATGACGATGAGTCCGGTCGTCCACGTAGGACGCCGCGATCAGCACGCGGCGATGTTCCGAATACGTGAAACTGGTCACATCGACATGCCCGGTTTCGAACAGCAACGCGCCTTCCTGGCCCGTTTGCGGATCGAACTCGAAAACGGCGACCTTGTCGCGGCCACGATTCGACATGACGTAGAGCGCTTTATTGTCGAACGTGAAAAACACCGGAGAGACGGTCTCGCGGAAGTCGGTCGTGACAATGGGCCGGAAAGGCTCGGTCTCGACGTCCCGATAGTGCAGGGTCTGGTTGACGCCGTCCGACGCGATCGCGACGCGCAAGCGTCCATCGTGATCGGTCATCCAGCCCATGATGTTGCCGGGGTTCTCGGCGATCTGCGTCAACTCGCCGGTTCGGACATCAGCGCGAAACACGTCGAAGACCTGCGGATCGCGACGATTCATCTGGATCAACACATGGCGGTCGTCTTCGCGCAGATCGTCGACAATGCCGGCGCGCACGCCGTCGAACGGCGTCAGGTCACGTGGTTCGCCGCCGTCGATCGGCACCGACAGCACATGAAAGTTCTCGTCGCCGCCGAAGTCCTTGACGAACAGAATCTGGTCGTTGCCTTTCCATGAATGGCCGGGCACGTCGCGCTCGGTTTCATTGGTCAAGGGACGCGGTTCGCCGACGAGCGCGCCGTGAGCATCGATTTCCTGCACGAAGATGTTCTGGCGGCCGGAGCGCCGTGCGAGAAAGGACAGGTGCCGTCCGTCAGGAGCGATGGTGAACGAGTGCTGATCGGGTCGGCGGAAAAAGTCTCGCACGGGGTACTGCCTGACCGCGCCGTCGTGGCCCTTAACGTTGTCTTGACCTTCTGCGACCATGCCTGCCTCCGTGAGTAAAAGTGCATTTGAACACGAGCGGCGGCGTTATGTCGCGAGTCGAGGCAAAGCGGCTTTGCACGCAGTGAGTTGATCGTCGGTCGTGGCCACGAGCCACAAGCGCGCGTGCTCGGTGATCTGGCGGTTGTGATCTTTCAGCGGACCCATTGCGGCGGCCGCTTTCCAGACCACCGGCGCGGCGCGGCTTTTTCTGCCCGACGCGGCACCTACCAGCAGGCAGTAAGGGCCCAGAGGCAACGACACGAACGGCAGGGCGGGACTGGTGCGCACGCGCCAGTCGATGAAAGGCGCGTCACTGATCAGCAGCGGCGTGGGCAGCCCGTAAAGCACGCTGAAGTCGTAGAGCGCCAGCTGTTCCCGTGCATCGCTGTAGAGCCGCCGTATATCGTCGACCACCGCCGCGCGGATTTCGTCGTCGAACATGGCTTCCTGCGCGTAACGCGCCAGCGCCTCGCGAGCGCCGCTCTGGTAGGCGGAGAACAGGCCGAGTTCGAGGCAGTCTTCCACCGCGCGTGAGACCTCGGCCGCGGAGCCGGCTTCTTCCGGCTTGCCCAATTGCGCGGCTTTCAGGAATCGCGCCAGTCCTGCTTCCTGGATCGCGGGTCCGTGTGCGGCGGGATCGTCGGCGGCCTGCCTGTCGAGCGGCACGTAAATATATTCTTCAGACGCGAAGTGCGATTTCTTGCCTTCGTCGAACTTGATCTCGCCGTCGGCGAAGTCCAGATAGCGGGTGCCGATCCGGCCATGCTCCCAGATCCAGTTCTTCAGTAGCGGACGTAGCGGATGCAACCTGTCTTGACCAGCCATTGAAGTCTCCTAGTGCCACCGTTCAGTTAGCTGCTCCCACTCGCGGCAAAATATTCGCCGACGCGCTCGCTTGCCGCTTCCCACAGGGCCGGTGAGCCGCGCGCGATCACGGGGCCGTACCTTTCCATGACCTGCTGCTGCGTGACCCCGTTCTCAGTCCATGTCCCACCGTTCGATAGGGTATTGATCAACAGGGGCTGCAATCGATCCAGCGCTTTCGCAAAGATCGCCTCGGGGGTTTGCGCGGCCTCGAACTCGAGCCAGAGTTCGAGCAGTTCGCGCCCCTGGGGTTCGGGCAGTAGCCCAAAAATTCGCTCGGCGGCGTGTTGCTCCGCCTCGGCAATCTGTGCGGCCTGACCGCTGGATGAATGCATCGGATGGTCGCCGGCGTCGATCTCGACAACGTCGTGCACGAGCAGCAGTTTGACGACGTGGAGGGTGTCGACCGCTTCCTTTGCGTGCGCCGAGAGGACGAGCGCGAACAGGCTCAGGTGCCAGGAATGCTCCGCCGAGTTTTCCTTGCGGCTCTGATCGATCAGTGGAGATTGCCGCAGTATCGACTTCAGTTTGTCCAACTCCACGAGAAAGGCAAGCTGCTGCGCGATTTGATCAGTGGGTCGGGAAGTCATAGACGGCACATTGATGGGTGTAGATGGAGAGAGCTTACCGATCTTCTTCGTGGAGCGCTGCGATTCGGGTGACGGCTGATGGTTCAGGGCTGGCGTTTGCCTCGGCCGCTAGCGGGTTTGCTAGCCGGTTTATGTGAACCCGCAACGGGTTTGCTGCGTGGCGCCGCAGGCTTGCGTTTGTTTTCGCCACCTTGCGGGCGCGGTTTTTTGCTGGGCGCCGGCATGGCGCGCGGCGCCGCTTGCGGCACTTTCGGCTTCTTGGGCTTTTTGGGTTTCTTGATGATCTCGCCCGTCGCGCTGGTTTGCGGCACGCGGTGTTCGGCTTCGAAACCCGGCTCTTCTTCACGGCGCAGCGTTTGCCGGATCAGCGCTTCGATCGCGGCCAGTTGCGGCGCTTCATCGGCACACACGAGGGACACCGCCACGCCGCTCGCGCCCGCGCGGCCGGTACGGCCGATACGGTGCACATAGTCTTGCGCCACGATCGGCAGATCGACGTTGATCACCAGCGGCAGATCGTCGATATCCAGTCCGCGCGCGGCCACGTCGGTGGCGACCAGCATCGATACTTCGCCCGTCTTGAAGCGCTCCAGCGCACGCAGGCGCGCGGGTTGCGGTTTGTCGCCGTGGATGGTGTCGACCGCATAGCCCGCTTCATCCAGCATGGCCGCCAGGTAATCCACGCCATTGCGGGTTTTGACGAACACCAGCGCGTGCGTCCAGTTGTTCTCCGCCACCAGGTGCATGAAAAGGTCGGGCTTGTTCTTTTTATCCACCAGCACCACCCACTGCTTGATCCTGCTGGCCGTGGCATTGGGCGGGCTGACGCTGATATCGACCGGGCCGCGCAGAATGCTCGCCGCCATGGCGCGGATGTCGTCGGTAAACGTGGCGGAGAACAGCAGGGTCTGGCGCTGAGCGGGCAACGCGGCAAAGACCGCGTTGAGTTCGCGCTCAAAGCCCAGATCCAGCATGCGGTCGGCTTCATCCAGCACCAGCGTTTGCACCTGATCGAACTGCACGGCGTTCTGGCGATGGAGATCCAGCAAACGGCCCGGCGTGGCAACGAGGACATCCACGCCTTTGCGCAACTTCATCATCTGCGGGTTGATGCTCACGCCGTCGTAGGCCGCCAGAAATCGTAAGTCGAGGCCTTTGCCGTAATCGATAAAGCTTTGCAGCAATTGTTCGGCCAGTTCACGCGTGGGCACCAGCACCAGAACCCGCGCGCGGTTGCTGGACACCGCCGGGCCGTGTTGCACCAGGCGTTGCAACAGCGGCAGCGCAAAACCCGCCGTTTTGCCGGTGCCGGTCTGTGCCGCGGCCATGACGTCCTTGCCACTGAGCACAGCGGGAATCGCCTTGGCCTGCACCGGCGTAGGTGTCCGGTAATTGAGGTCCTGCAGATTACGCAGCAAGGGATCGATCAGGCCAAGCGAGGCAAAAGACATTGGCGGTATTCCGGGCTAAAGGCGCAATTCTAGCGGTTACCGCCCGTGATTGCGCCGCGCAACCGGTTCCTGTCGAGGTTCACGCAGAATTGTGCCTTGTCCATGGCGGATTTTTGACACCCTGGAGGTACTATGGAGCGTTGCATGGGTCAACGACAGGAGCGTTGGGAGGGGCGGTGCGCAGGTCGTTAACGTCACGCCGTCACGCCGTCACGGGAGCCGGCATACTGATCCCTACTAGCATATCGGGTGTGTGAATGAGTCAACACGCAGTTTGCAACGTCATTCGTCGTTGTGCACTCGCAGCGGGTTTGATTGCCGCCACCTCCGTTGCGGGTCAGGCACTTCCCACCCCACACGACATAGTTGCATCACCAACGAACGCCTCGGCACAGATAGCGTCCCCGTTGATCGATCCCGCGTTCATTTTGGCTCAGGCCGATGCTGACGAGCTATTCGCCACAACGACGATTGAACAGGCTCAGGCAGCGGACGTGACGTTGAGGCTCCAGCCAGGCCTGGACAAGATTGCGCATTCGGTCGACGACCGCTTGCGGGACCTTACCCCGACGCAGTTGATGCAGCTCTCAGTGATGCGGCTGGAAAGCCTGGAGCGGCACTGGCATTTCGACGCACGCCTCTATGAACGCTGGCACGACAGCTTGCGACTGGCGACAACACCTTATGTCGCCGACGCTGCCGAGCTGGCTCGTCGGCGTGCCGTCTGGCAAGCGACAGCCGACCACGACGCTAACCTGCCCGGCGTTCTTAAGTTGCGCGTTGAAGCAGTCATCGCACTTCTCGATCGCGCCGAGCAGGAGATCTCCGTGCCACTGGCGCGCCAGATCGCGCTTGGCACCCGCGCCAACGCGATAGAAGCCCGTATTCAGGTTGCGCAGGCATCGATTACCCAGGCCATCGCCTTGATCGACCGCCGTTTGATGATCTGGGATGTGAGTCCGCTGTGGCGCGCGGATGCGTGGCTTGTGAGCGCAGCGGGGGACGCCCGCAGCATACCGGAAGGCCTGAAGATCGAAACCGACTTCGCCCAGGCCTACAGCGACGCGAACTTTGGAAATCAGATTGCTTTGGAAGTGCTAGCGTGGGGGCTGTTGCCATTGCTGCTATGGATCAAACGCTACACCCGACCGGCACGCGCGTCCGGCATGCTGGATCCCAGTGCCTCCCGCGTCCTGTCGCGCCCATGGTCAACGTGGCTGCTCCTGTGGATGGTAGGTTCATTGGGCCTTGAGCCCAATGCACCGATATTGACGACTCAAGCCTCGATGATCATCACGCTGATCCCGGTTCTGCGTCTGTTGCCGCACGACAGCAAGTCTTTGCTCGAGCGTTGGCCCTACCTCGCATCCGTACTTTATGCACTGTCGGGCGTCGGCCTGGTGTTTGCCGTCAACGGGTTAGGGTTTCGATTGTTTTCGCTGGGGTTGACGCTATTGGGTGCGCTGGGAACGGCGTGGCTGCTCTGGCGCGTCTACCGGCGCGACCATCCGAAACGGACCGGCACGCCAGGAAAAGTGCTGCGTGCGATTGCCTGGTTCGCGCTGGGCGTGTTCTGCGCGGCGGTGCTCATCAACGTGACGGGCAACGTGTCGTTAGCGGACATGCTGACCACCGCCGTGATAAGTAGCGCTTACCTGGCGCTGACGCTCTACGTGAGCGCAACGGTTGCTCTGACTTTTCTCCATCTGTTGCTGACTGGTACGAGCATCAACAACCTCAGCTTGGCGCGCCGGCATGTACCGCACCTGGTTCAGCTTCTTAAACGCCTCATTCTCATTGGCGCGGTGATCGGTTGGGTCATCTTCACGGTGGATTCGTTCCGGGTGCTGCGGCCGGTGTACGCTTTCCTGAGTCTGGCGCTTGGCTACGAATTCACGATTGGCGAGTTCTCCATCACCATGGGGCACATTCTGGCCTTTATCGCGACGGTCGCCATCGCGTTCTGGATATCGCACGTCACGCGCCTGCTTTTGCGGGACCTCATGAGCGGTTATTCGACGCCGTCGCGCGGCATCGGAAACAGCGTAGCGTCGCTCGTCTCCTATGCCATATTGTTGCTCGGCATAGTCATCGCGCTGTCGGCCGCCGGCTTCAAGGGGAGCCAGTTGGCGCTGGTCTTTGGCGCCCTCGGCGTTGGCGTGGGATTCGGTTTGCAGAACGTCGTACACAACTTTGTCTCGGGTCTGATCCTGATGTTCGAGCGGCCGATTCAGGCCGGCGATGTTGTCGAGATCGGATCGACCAGCGGCAGGGTCAGCGACATCGGGATGCGTGCCACGCGGATCAAAACCTTCGATGGCGCTGACGTGATTGTCCCGAATGGCTCGTTGCTTTCCGAGCGACTGACTAACTGGACGCTTCGGGATCGGCATCGCCGCCTGGAAATATCGGTAGGCGTCGCCTATGGTAGCGACCCACAATGCGTCATGACGTTATTGTCCAACTGCGCGTTGCAAACCCCGGGCGTCGCCAGCGAACCGAAATTGTCGGTGTTCTTCATGGGGGCCGGCGCGAGCGCTTTAGATTTTGTCATGCACGCGTGGATCCACGATCTCGATCGCTCCACCGCCATTCGCAGCGAGCTTCTCACTCGTGTCCATGTCGCGTTGAAGCAGGCTGGTATCGAGGTGCCTATCCCACAACGCGACGTGCATATACGAAGCATGCCTGATGATAGGCGTGAGCGGCCAGGTGTGGACGAATGAACCCATTGTTCCGGTTCCATCCGGTCACATTATTCTGAAGTGGCACGGCTTCTTCCCGACCTGTTCGAGTTTGAATCCCTTCTGGGTCGTGCAGGAAGAGATCTCGTCCGGTAACCGGCCGTCGACTTTCTCCAAAGCGATCAATCGACGCGGTCACCGACGTGACGACCCAATGTCCTCATCCAAACACTCGAACGGGTTTCCCACTATGTCAGTCGCAAAAGGAGGAACTCTCGTCAAAGCCTCGTTTCCAGTTTCTTATTTTGAGGCTGCTCTCGGGGACGTCGGCGGTCGTCTCGTCGGCATTGATCTGCTTGAGCTTGATCAGGCACACGTCGTGGCCGGTGACCAGTTCCGCCGCATACGACGCGCCATTTTTTGGGGCGAACGTCACGGTCGCATTGCATCCGCGAACCACAAACCCGATTGGCAAAGGGATGATTGCGCGGTCGACACTCATTGTGATGGATAGCGGCTCGCTGGCCTTGACGGCAACGGTGGTTTTTTTGGAATCCGACCTCATCAACGCAATGCTATGTCTTGAGGAACACGTCTCGGCATTGTCATAAGTTTGAATGCTGGTCGTTGAGTCCTTATATTTACTGAATGTAATGTGGGCCGTGTCGCCCGATGTCGGCGGCGCGTAGGTGCTTGCGCATCCCGCAATGCTCGCTGCCGTCACCAGCACAGTACCGATATACCGAATTCCCATATTCGCAACCCTCGTCGTTATGCTGCCGATTTGAAATCTCGTGTTCGACGCCTGTTAACGGCAACGTCCGGCAAGTCTTGAGCTCGGGGGCAGTTTTATGGCTGATCTTGTTGGGATCGGCAGCGTGGCGGGGAGTTATTTTCATTCGTGGAATTCGGTGTTCCGGCGTCTGGCTTGAAGTTGAACTACGACGTGACCTATAACGCGCCATCCAGGGCGACCATTCTCGCTCTATAAAGCTTTCACTCACGGAGCATAGAAAAAACTCGCGCTTCGCGACCACCTGTTTCTTGCTGGAAAAAGCTTTGAGACAGCACTATGATCGATCAACCGAGTAGCGCTAATTTTTTAATTTGCGGAGATTCCTTTGAGAGTGGAAACCAGATTCATCTTTTTCCCGGGCAACAATGCGCCAAGCCTGGTTCGAGCCGCAGCCGCAGTTTATTGGGTCGTGTTTTTGGTATTTTCAGTTCGTATCGTTGTTGGAGTGGGCGTTCCGCCTTTCAGCACACCTCGGGAAGTGGAAGCGGCGCTCACGGTGTTCGGGCTGCTCTCCGCGATTACAATTTTCTATGCATTCACTATCATGCGGCTTTCGGCTGGAAAGCTTTGGGCAAGAAATGTTGCACTCCTTTTGACGGGATTCCTGATCATGGTAGCCCTCTATCATTTGTTTTCGGACGGGTTATCCTCCGAGAAAAATAACGTTGTGGGCTTGCTAATCATTGTCGCCGAAACGGTTGCCGGGTTATTTTTGCTGACTTCCGAAAGTAGCCGTTGGTTTAAGTCAATGGCCCGCTAAACCGGCATACTCAAAACGGACGGGGATTGCGCTTTGTAGCGACGGGTAGCTGATAGCCGCACGAAATTTATAATTCTGGAGCAACAGCGCTGCCCTCCAGAATCCCTATCAACGTCTGCGCATTCCGCTGCCCCTGATCCTCAAAGCAGTTATTAAAAATAACATGCGTTCTTCCGGCCTTCGTCGCGATCGCGCGAATCGGCGTCGCCAGCTCACGCAACTCATCATCGTCATAATCGTAATCAAAACGATCCGCGGCACTGGCCGCACCTGTCGCGCTCCACGTCTGGGTATTCCGGCCGTGCAAACGCACCATCGCAAGCTGGGGATTCGTCGCTTCCCACACGGTATGCACGCGGTTCGTCACGTCAGGCGTGCGTCGACGATCACGTGTACGAGGCTGCGTTCACGCAGAAAATCGAGCGACCACGGCGCGTGCTGTTCATCGAACCACGACTGATTGCGAAACTCCGCCGCCATCAGATAACCCGCCATCCGAGCCCGGCATTCATCGACGAGCGCGAGGCCGTCCGGCGCGCGCGTGATCCACGGCGCGAACTGGAATAGCACCGCACCGAGGCGGCCAGTCACGCGCAAGGGTTCGAGCGCTTCCAGATAGCGGCGCCACAATTCGTCGAGGATATCGGCGGGCATGTCGCGGTAATACACGTTCTTTTTGCGCGGACCGGTGATCCCTTCCGGCAGCGCCATCGCGATGTCTTTGGGCAGCGCGTCGGGCGAGGTCTGATGCCCGGTGAACAGGCGGAACGCCTTGAAATTGAACGTGAAGCCTTCGGGCGTGCGCTCGGTCCACAGTTGCGCATTGCTTGCCGACGGCATGGCGTAGTAAGCCGAATCGACTTCGACCAGCGGGAATTGCGACGCGTAAAAGCGCAGGCGCGCTTCAGCGCTGCTGCTGCCGCGCGGATAGAAGCGCTTGCAGGCAATCAACGTCTTGTCGGTCCAGCCAGCGGTGCCGCATTGGATGTCCATGAGCGAAGTCGTGTGAATTGCGCCGTCCGCGCCATCGCGCGGCTTCGCGGCTCAAATCATTGTAGGTCACCAGTTCGCGACCTTGGCGCAGCCGGCCGACTGCCAGACCTTAGGCCCGATTCGTGCTCCCGCTACTTGTTCGCGCGCGCCAATGAGCGCAAGGTGCAACTGGACAGCACGCCGAATTCGAACATCAATAAACGCGGACCCTACCATGTCGAAGAAAAACCCCACACGCGCCAGACTGCCGAAAGCCGACGCCCGCCAGGCACTTTTGATCACGCGCCGCAACGCCAGAATGGCGCGATCCGCGCACGCGTATGTGCGCGGCAACACCAGCAAATTCTACGAATGGCTCGAGGGTATGGAGAGCCACACGTTGCCCGAAGGCCCGGCGATCTGGATCTGCGGCGATTGCCACACCGGCAACCTCGGGCCGGTGGCCGACGCGCAAGGCCGCGTCGAAATCCAGATACGCGATCTCGACCAGACCGTGATCGGCAATCCGGCGCACGACCTGATTCGCCTTGGCCTGTCGCTAGCCACCGCCGCTCGCGGTTCCGACCTGCCGGGCGTGACGACGGTGCGCATGATGGAAGCACTCGCGGACGGCTACGAGCGCGCCTTCGACGAAGCCGCGGGTGACGCCGACATTCACGCCGAAAAGCCCGAGGCGGTGCGCGTGGTGATGAAGGAAGCGGTGCGCCGTTCGTGGCGTCATCTGGCGGAAGAACGGATCGAGGATATCGAGCCGACCATTCCGCTTGGGCCTCGCTTCTGGCCATTGGCCAAGAGCGAGCGGCGCGAGATCGACGCGTTGTTCGAGAAGGGCACGCTGGCGCGATTGGCGACCGTGCTGCGCGGCGCCGGCGACGAAGCCGATGTGGAAGTGCTCGACGCCGCGTACTGGGTCAAGGGATGCAGTTCGCTGGGCCGATTGCGCTATGCGGTGCTGCTCGATATCGACGGCGCTGCATTGGACGGCGACGATCTGTGTCTGATCGATATCAAGGAGGCCGCGCAGGCGGCCGCGCCACGTTATCCGCGCGTGCGGATGCCGCGCGACAACGCCGAGCGGGTGGTGGAGGGCGCGCGGCATCTGTCGCCGTCGCTGGGCGAGCGGATGCGCGCGGCGCGTCTTGCAGACCGCGCGGTCGTGATCCGTGAGCTGTTGCCGCAGGACATGAAACTGACGATCGAACAACTGACCCGCGACGAGGCCATGAAAGCAGCACGCTTTCTTGCGCTGGTAGTGGGCAAGGCGCACGCGCGGCAGATGGATAGCGGCGAGCGCAAGGCGTGGCTCACCGAATTGCGCCGCAACCGCTCGAAGACGCTCGACGCGCCGGGCTGGCTTTGGACAAGCATCGTGGAGCTGGTGAGTAGCCATGCGGCCGGCTATCTGGAGCACTGCCGCCGCTACGCGACCGAACGCCGGGACGACTGACAGCGCATCCCGGCTGCCTGCAACGGCGACGGCGACGGCGACAGTGGCCCGAAAGAACTCACCGTCGCAGCAACCCGCAAAACCCGCAAACTCCTACATCAGTTCGACAGCGACACGTACGGCGAACTGAGCGGCGTCGGCGGGAACGGTTGCAGGCCGGTCTGCTTGCTGAAGCTGTAGCGCACATAAACCGACGCGAGCCATTCGCGGTATTCATACGCATTGCCGAGCGACGCCGTGGCGCCGAACGCCAGTTGCGGCGCGAGTTGATATTCGCCGACAGCGCTAAGCGAATACGACACCCCGGTCTTGCTCTGGCCAGGATAAACGGCGTTGCTGTCGAGCCCACCGCCGAGGGAATTGGCCTGTCCTGCCGCGTTGGCTTGACGACTGGAGCCGTCGTTGAGCGGGAAGTAGTTCGACGCATCCTGCCGGTAATGCTGCACGCCGATCGAGCCCTTCACGTCGTACGTGAACGCGCCGTTGCGGCCCATCCACTCGATCGGAAGATTCAGGATCATGTACTGCTGCGGGCTGAAATAGCCGCCCTGGCCATACGTGAAGTACGACAGGTTGTTGTTATAGGTCATCAGCGTGGTGTTCACGCCGACCGTGAGCGTCTGGTCGGCGTCTTTCAGCAGACGCGTATAAACACCGCCGCCGCCCTTGTACGCGTTGTTGCTCGCGACGTGGTAGCCCATATAGTGCTGATACGAAGCGTTCACGTACAGGCCGCTCGTGCCGTCGTCCCACGCGAGGCTGCCGAGGCCGCCATTGGACGTGACGCCGCCCCATTCGAGGCCCGAGCCCGAATCGCGCGCGCCGGCATACGAGAGCAGGCTGTCGGTCACCGCGCGCCGTGCGACGGCGAGCGAGTAGGTCACCTTGTCGGTGATCGCGCCGTTGTACTGCGCGCCGCCCACGATGTTTTTCTCGGGGAAGCCGAGCGGCGTCACGCCGATATCGGCGCTGATGCTGCGGCCTTCGTAACCGAGCGACAGGCCCACGCCATTCGCGGTCTGGCTGCCGTACGTGTTGTTGCCGGCCACCGCCGAGATCGCGGACTGCGGGTTGGACAGACCGGCGCCGAAGCGGGCCAGCGTCGACGTCGTGCCGGCGGCGGTGCCTGCGTCGAGCGTCACCGGCGTGGCCGTGATGACGATGTGGCCGTTGCCCGCCTTGATGCGTCCCTGAACCGGCGCTTCGATATCGGTGAGGGTGGACAGGCCGTCCTCGCCGGTGCGGTTGCGGAACACGATGCCGCCCGTCACGCTGCTCGATTGTTCGCGATTGACCTGCGCGAGTTCTTCCGCGACGCCGAGCGTTTGCGTGTTGGCGACGTTCGACGGCGCGTAGTTCGCGCCGTTGCCGTTCGCTCCCGGCTGCTGCGGGTAATAGGCCTGTGCATAGCCGGTCGGCGGCTGCGGAATGTATGGCTGCTGCTGTTGCGCGTAATAGCCCTGATTCGGATAAGCCTGCGGCGGCACCGGTTGATACGGCTGCTGGCCATACCCTTGCTGCTGCGGCGGATACGGTTGATAGGGCTGCTGCGCGTAACCCTGTTGTTGCTGCGGATACGGCTGCTGGCCGTAATAGCCCTGTTGTTGCGGATAGCCTTGCTGTTGTCCATAGGGCGCTCGCGCGTAGGTCGGCGCACTGCGCTTGCTCTTCGACGCGGTCTGCTTTTTAGCAGTCGGCCGTTTCGCGTTGGCGTTATAAGGCGCATACGGTTGCGCTTGCATCGAACCGGCGTTGGCCTGCGCTTCGCGCGCGGCCGGCGACATGGGCCACGGCGTCGCGGCGTAACCATCCGGCGCGCCGTATTGCGCCTGCTGCGGATACCCCGGGTTATACGGCTGTTGCTGCGCATACCCCGGGTTATACGACTGCTGCGGCGCCTGCATCGGCTGTTGCCCTTGCCCCGGATAAGGCTGCAACGGCGCGCCCGACTGGCTCGACCCATAAGTTTCCTGCCCATAGCCACCGGAATTCACGGCGGGGCGAGGCGTGTTGTACGGCAAGGCAGCGGGCGCACCGTTCGGCGTATAAGGCTGCGCGGGCGCCGTATAAGGCGCGACGTACGGCGCGGGCTGCGTAGGCGGCGGATAGTTCGGCACGGTCTGTGTCGGCAAGGAGGGCTGCGAGTACGGAAGCGCGGCGCGCGCGGCGGTGTAATTGCCGCCGCCCAGCGCGGCGTTGTCGGCGTCGGACGGTGTGACGGTAGCGGTTTTGCCTTCGAACGGATTGGTGCCGGGCAGCGGCGTCGCGCCGATCCGGCGCATGGCCACTTCCCAGCCGCGTGGCACGTTGCTCGCCGGGGTGCGCGGCGCGTTGGCCATCAGCGGCGTATTGGCGGCGACCAGCGAGCGCTGCAGATACGTCGACGCGAGCGACAGCTTGCCTTCCGCGCGATACATGCGGCCGACGGTGGCGAGCACGCCCGGATCGCCGGGCGCTGCGCGCAACGCCTGATTCGCGAGCGATTCGGCGTAGCTGAACTGTTTCGCGCCGACCGCGGCGGGAATCGTGGCCTGCAACAGGTTCAGGTCGTCGGGCTTGCGTTGCAGCGCGACGCGATAGCTGGCGAGCGCATTGCGGTCGTCGCCCGCGCTCGAATAAAGACGGCCGAGCGCGGCCTGCAGATCGGGGTTGTCCGGCATGGCCGCGAGCCACGGCGCGATCACGTCGTAGGCGCTAGCCAGATCGCCGCGCTGGCGCACCGCGTCGCATTGCTTGATGACGATGCCCAGATTCAGATTGCCGAAGTCCGTGCGTTGCTGCGGCGTCAACTGCATCGCGGCGAGCCGGCGCATCACCATGCCGAGTTCGTTTTCCTGCTGCGTGGCCGACAGAATGCCCGCGTATTGCAGTAGCAGATCGGTGTTGCCGGGCGCCGCGTTCATCGCGCTGCGCACGAGGCCCAACGCGCGGTTCGGGTCGCCCGCCTGCTGATAACCGGCGGCGATCACGCCGATCAGTTCGGGGCTGTTGCCGGCGACCGGTTCGGCCGCATGCAGCGTGGCGAGCGCCTGCTGGTTCTGACCGTTGCGCGCCATCCGCGTCGCGAGATCGGCCTGTTGATGCACCCACAGGCGGTGCTGCAAGGTCGTCATCGCGTCGGTGCGCTGCGCGGCGGGAATCCGCTCCAGTTGCGCGAGCCCCGCCGCCCAGTCCTGCGTTTCCGCCGACAGCAACGCGCTCGCATAGAGCGCGTCGGTCATGTCGGGATGCGCGGCCAGCAGGCCGTCCATCATGCTGCGGGCGTTGGCGACCGCGCCTTGCCGCACGTAAATGCGCGCGAGGTCGAGCCGCAGCCACGGGTCGTCCGGCGTGTTCAGCAGCGCGTCTTCGAACAGGCTGCGGGCGCTGCCGAGATCGCCGCGCGCTTCGGCGGCGCGTGCCTGAGCGGCTTGCGCTTCGCCGCGCAGACGGTTGATGCCGCCGGCCTTGGTCTGCTGTTCGGCGTTCAACTGATTGGCGAACTGCAGCGCCTCGTCGCCGCGGCCTTGCGCGGCGAGCGCGCCGACCAGTCCGCGCACTGCGTCGGGATTGTCGGCCTGGCGGCGCAGCGCCATCCGGTACGCCTGTTCCGCGCCGACCGGGTCGTTGTTGGCGAGCAGCATTTCGCCGAGCAGCACCTGCGCGGTGACGTCGGACGGATTCAGCGCGATCGCGCGTTCGAACAGCGACTTCGCTTTCGCGAATTCGCCGTTGCTGCGCGCGCCGATTGCGTCGCTGGTGTAGGTCCAGTAGGTCGCGCTGTCGAGCGCGGTTTTCCAGCGCGCCGGATTGCCGCTGCGCGACGCGCGTTCCAGATAATTGCGCGCCTCGGCGAAGCGTTCCTGCTTCAGCGCGGCGATCCCCATGCCGCCGAGCGCGTCGGTGTCGTTCGGGCTGTTGGCCAGCACCGAGGAAAACTTTGAGCGTGCGGTCGCGATGTCGTCTTTATCGAGCGCGGTGAAACCGTCGGCGACGGTACGGCCGCGTGCATCCGTCGCGGCGTTCTCTTGCGAGCGGTCGCGCGCCGCCTTGTCCTGCTGCACCATCGAATCGAAGCGCGCCTTGACCGCGGCGTCGTCGCCGGCGCTTTGCAGATACGACTCGTACAACGCGGAATCGGAGGGCCGCGCGTCGAGCCACAACAGCGCCTGACGCCAGCTCTTTTTCGCCGCCGCGCCGACCGTGTTGTCGGCGGAGAGTTTTTGCAGACGCGCGATACCGTCGCGCCGCGTGACGTCGCGATACGTTAGATGCTGCGCGTAGGCGAGGGCGTAGCGCGGGTCGTCGGGGTTGTCGCGCGCGAGCTGTTCGAGGCCGCGGCGCGCCTGGTCCCAGCCTTGCGGCGTGGCCGACAGCGCCTGGTAATACTCGAGCTGCAATTCGGGCGTGGCCGGCTTGCCGTTCAGCGCGCGCTGGTATTGCTCCACCGCGCTCGCGCTCTGGCCGCTTTGCGCGAGCCGCCGCGCGTCGTTCACGGTCTGGTCGCGCACGCTCGATTCGCCCAGACGCCGGCCGAGTTCATCCATATTCGGGTAGTTCGGCGCGACCGCTTTCAGGCGCGCCAGATATTGCTGCGCGCCCGCGCCGTCCTTGCGGTCGGCGAGCACCATGCCCATGCCGTAGAGCGCGTCGGGCTGCTTCGGATCGAGCCGCAGCACCTTCAGCCAGGCCTGCTCGGCGAGATCGCCGCGCTGATGCGACTGCCAGTACTTGCCCTGATCGATCAGCACGTTCAGCGGATCTTTCGACGCCTGCGCCAGCACGTCGGGCGCGGCGGTCGCCACATAGCAGACCGCCGTGACGCTCAGTGCGAAGCGCAATGACAACGCGAGGGCGCTCAATCGCATGCATTTCTCCAGCCAGGCACGAGACGGCCGGCTTCGTCGAAGCGATAGCGGCCGTCGATAAACCCCGTGCCGAACAAACCCAGCACACGATCGTAGTAAACCGGCTCGCGGCCGGGCACATTGGCGTCGAGCGCCGCGAGATGGGTGCGCGCGAGGCCGAGGCCGCGCTCGTCGCCGAGCGACTTGAAATACGGCGCGAGCGCGCCCCAGTAACTGAGCGGACCTTCGCCGCTGGCCGTGCCGCTGGTCGACGAGACTTTCTCCGGCGGAATGCCGGTTTGCGCGACCTTCGCGCGCATGCCGCCGAGCGCCGCGAGCCAGGGTTTGGCGAGCGGATCGGCGGGCGAAGTCAGACCGGCCCACAGATAGACGCGGATCGCGTCGTAGCTGCCGGTGTCGCCGTTTTTCGGATCCACCACGAACTGGCCGTTCTGCCACGCCGCCCAGTCGGGCGAGAAGCCTTGCGGCGCGGTGGTCTTGATCAGCTTGTAGGCGCTCTCGGCGAGCTTGGCCCACGGACCGTTCGGCTGTTCATGGGCGAGCGCGCGCAACACCGGCAAGGGCAGATAGCTCGGATTCAGACGCGTCACGCCGCCCACCTTGAAGCCTTGCGGTCCCGGCAGCAGCATCGGGCCGACGCCCGGCAAGGTAGTCATTTCCTGGCGCGCGATCTGCGTGGCCAGCGCCTGGCCGAGTTGCGTGTAGGTGGGGTCTTTCCACAGACGGCCGGCTTGCAGCAGGTCGTAGGCGATCCACAGATCGGAGTCGGAGGCGGAATTCGGATCGAGTACGCCGAACGAGCCGTCCGGTTTTCTGCCCCATTGCCACGACGGCAGCCGCATGTTTTGCGCGTCGAACTGATTGTCCGCGAGGTTGGTGCGGGTCCACGCGAGCAGCCGGTCGAAGGTCGCGCGGTCGTTCGCGACCAGCGCGAAGAACAGACCGTACGACTGACCTTCGGAGGTGGTTTGCTGGGTCGGCGTGGAGTAGTCGATCACGCGGCCGTCCGCCTGCACGAAACGTTCGACGAAGCGCCGGTAGCCGGTCCACTCACCGCACGCCCCGGACGCCGCGGCTGCGGGATTCACCTGCGCCACCTTCACGAGATTGGCAAAACTCGCCGACGCGGCGAGGCCGAGCGTCAATGCGAGGCATGCCTTCCGGTTGATTCGAACCTGCATAAACAGTCCTCAGTCCTTCAGGCGGCGCGCGGCGACCGAGCGCAGCGTCCGGTAGAACAGGCCCGCGATGATCAGCGCGGCGAGCACGCCGCCCAGCATCAACAGCAGCGGATGCGACGACAGCGCCCAGCGCAGATACTCCTGCGGCGACAGATGGCCGATGTAATACGCTTCGCCGTTCGACGTGATGGTCACGTTGCGGCCGTGAATCACGGCCATCGCGCCTTGAATTTCCGGCAGCACGTCGGCATCGAGCAGCGCGGTTGACAGATCCGCGTCCGACTGGCCGGCCGCGCTCACCAGCGCGACCGCGCTGCGGTTCTTCTGCAACGGCGACTCGAAACCGGTCAGCAGCGCGTCGCCGTTCGAGCTCACCAGCGTCAGGTCGGCGCGCGCCGGCGTGCGTTCGACACCGCGCTCGCCGTGCCACCAGTCCTCGAGTTTGAAGACGATGTCGGAGAGCTGGAAGGTGCGCGAATCGCCGTCGCTGGAGAACGGCATCGACTTGGCCCAGCGTTGCAGCAGCGGCTGCTTGCCCGGCGCGCCGAAAATCAGCAGGTCTTTATTGGCGTACTTGTCGACGTCGTCCGCGGTGCCGACGCTCACGCCGTTCACCGGATAACCGGTCGACGCGCCCATGCGGCCCATGGTCAGCAAAAACAGGCTGTAGTCGCTCGAATCGGCGTCGTTCGGCAGGATCGCGGCGGTCTCGGAGAGGTCCGCCATGCGCGTGAACGGGAAGCCGCTATTGGCGAACGCGGCCAGATCGGGCAGTGCCATGTAATGCGGGAACGACGACAGATCGATCGTCGAATTCGGATCGATTGCGCCGACCACGTTGTCGAGCAGACGGCCGTGGCATTCGCCGGTATCGGGAATGTCGTAGTAGAAGTGCAGGCGCACCTGCGCGCGCGGCGTCAGCAGCAGCGGCGGAATGTAGACGGTGCGGCGCGCCTCGGCGGTCCTGTCCGGCAACACGCGCGCGAAGTAATGGCTCAGATCGAACACGGAGGCGGACTCCGCCGGAATCGGCAGGGCCTGCACGAAGCCGTTGTTCACGCTCACGTTCAACGACGACCGGTCGACGTGCGGGCGCACCGTGTAGCGGTAGCGCAGATCGATCGGCGCGCCCTTGGTGTGCCACATGAACAGATCGGGCGGCACGCGCAGATTCACGCGCACCGCGTCGGCGTCGTAGCCTGACACGGTCAGATCGCGCGCGTCGGCGAGTTCGCCGAAGCGCACCGGACGATGGGTCGGCAACCAGTTCGGCGCGTCGTACGGCGCGCGCGGCCCGAGTTCGTTCAACTGCGTGATGGTTGCGCTCGCACCCGTCAGCGTGTTCTGGCCGATGCCGAGCGCCTTGGCGGCGGTCTTCAGTTCGGCTTCGGTGCGCCCGAGCACGAGCAGCAGCTTGCCGCGCGCCGGCGCTTCGCGATCCACCACCGCGATGGTCGGACCGGAGATCGCCGGAATCTCGATGCCGGCCGGGCGCTGGTCGGAAGTGGCGAACACCACGGCGTTGCCCGACAACGGCGCGTTGTCCAGTTGCGCCGGAAACACCGCGCCGCGATAACCGGCCAGCGCGCCGAACCACGAGGCGACGATGCCGCCCGCTTCGAGCGTTGCGGCGCCCGGCTTTTGCGGGAACACGAACGGCAGTTCGAGCCGACGCACGTCGCGGCGGTCGAAGAACGGCTGCGGCAGCGCCGCCAGATCCGGCTTGCTGGCGAGCGAAGCGTAGGTCAGATCGAGCGAACTCGCATTGCTGACGGTGGCCCACAGCGACGAGTTCGCCGGGTCCTCGCAACTCGTCGTGTAATGGCCGATCAACTGCACGTTCAGGTGATTGAACTCGGTGATGAAGCGCGGATCGATCGACACGTCGCGCGCCACCAGCATGCCGGACTGTTCGTGCGGCACGGGCAGGGTCGCGGCGACTTCGCCGTTCACCAGCACTTTCAGTTGCGAGAGATTCGGCAGCAGCGCGGGCGAGTAGCTATAGACCAGGTGCAGCACCGCGCCGGTCACCACTTCGTCGCCACGTACCGAGAACGCGACGCCGTTCTGACCGTCAGTGCCGCGCAGTTGCAGCGGATCGAGCGCGCCGAGATCGGCGAAGGTCAGCGTCTGCCGGCGGCCGCCCGGCACCAGCGTGCCGGGTTCGGCAGTGGTCGGCGTCTTGATGCCCAACGCCTTCACCGACGACGCGGCGAGCGCGGGCGTCGGCGTTGCCAACGCGGCTTGCGTGAGCGTGTTCGGGTCGTACGGCACGGCGGGGCTCGGCGCGGGCACGCTGCCCACGCCGGTGGCGACGAGGGGAGTGGGTGTACCGGGTGTGCCTTGATTGCCCGCCGTCGCGCGCGTTTGAGTGGAACCCGCCTGGGTGGAGCCCGCTGCCGCCGCGACGGCTTCAGCCGCCTGCGCGACCGACACGAGCGGCGCCGCCAGGGCGGTCTGCAACGCGAGCCAGCAGGCGAGCCCGCGCATCAGCCGTTGCGAGCCGGGACCTGCGAAGCGGCGCGCTGCCGGTTCCATCCCACTGCGCTCGTCACGCGAGCGTTCCTTGTGTGCCTTCGCCATCCGGTTGCGCATAGATCAGTCTTTGGTTTTTAGCTTCTTGACGTCCACTGGACGGCTTTTCATCGAGCTGCGAAGGTCGGCGTAAAGATGTTCGAACAGACCCACGATGCCGCGCGCGCCGACCGTCAGCACATGCGACAGGCCGCGCAGCGGCGTGTCCTGCTGACGCCCTTCGGCCCAACCGGTCCATGCATCCGCACGGGCGAAGGTGGTTTTGACGAACTCGTATTCCTGCTCGCGCGTGAGCTGCGAGAAGCGCAGGCCGACACGGCCCGGCGCGGTGAAGCCGACCGTCGCGGGGAAGGCGTATTCCTCGTCGCCGCGAAACAGCGACACGGTCACGCGTTCGTGCATCGGCACCTGGATCGCCGCGGGCAGCGCGACACCCACGCCGCCTTCCGAGTAGTCGATGGTTTCGCAGGCGAGCGTGCGGCCGGTCGAGAACTTCAGCATCACGGGCATTTGCATCGCCACGCGGTGCACCGCGCGAATCTGCCGGCGCTCACTCGCGGCGGCCACGCTCGCGCCGAGAATCAGCATGTTGTAGGTGGTCCACGCGAGGTTCAGCACGGTGGTCTGCACCACGCTGCGCAGATGCCAGTTGAAATAGATATGGACGATGCCCACGCAGAAGCCGATCAGGTTCAGCAACAGCAGGAACAGATACGGCCGCGAGATCGCCCAGTCGAAGTAGTTCTTCTCGATCTGGCCGCCCTTGGCGGTCACGTTGAACTTGCCGAGCTTCGGGTTGATCAGCGCGAGCAGCGTCGGCGCGGTGATGTACGAGGCCAGCACCGACTCGTACACCTCGGCCCAGAACGAATGGCGGAACGAGCGCTGCATCCGCGAATTGGTGATGCTCGCGTGCATCATGTGCGGCAGCGCGTAGATCGCGATCGTGCTGGCGGCGGCTTCGATCACGTGCGCGCCGAAGAACAGATACGACAGCGGCGCGGTCAGGAACACCAGACGCGGAATGCCGTAGAAGAAGTGCATCATCGCGTTCAGATAGCACAGCCGCTGACCGATTTTCAGACCCTTGCCGGTGAGCGGATTGTCGATCCGGAAAATCTGCGTCATGCCGCGCGCCCAGCGAATCCGCTGGCCGATGTGGCCCGACAGCGATTCGGTGGCGAGCCCGGCCGCTTGCGGAATCGCCAGATACGCGGTGGTGTAGCCGAGGCGGTGCAATTTCAACGCGGTGTGCGCGTCTTCGGTGACGGTTTCGACCGCGATGCCGCCGATCTCCTCGACCATGGTCCGGCGCAGCAGCGCGCACGAACCGCAGAAGAAGGTCGCGTTCCACAGATCGTTGCCGTCCTGCACCAGACCGTAGAACAGCTCGCCTTCGTTCGGCACCTTGCGGAAGGTGCCGAGGTTGCGTTCGAACGGATCGGCGGAGAAGAAGTGGTGCGGCGTCTGCAGCATGGACAGCAGCTTGTCGCGCAGGAACCAGCCGAGGCCGATCTGCAAAAACGAGCGGGTCGGAATGTGATCGCAGTCGAAGATCGCGAGATATTCGCCGCTGGTGATCTTCAGCGCTTCGTTGATGTTGCCGGCTTTCGCGTGGCGGTTGTGCGTGCGGATCGTCCAGTTGACGCCGACGTCTTCGCAGAACGCCTTGAACTCGGGACGGCGGCCGTCGTCGAGCACGTGGATCGAAATTTTTTCGGCTGGGTAGTCGAGCGCGAGCGCGGCGTAGATGGTCGGCTTCACCACCGAGAGCGGCTCGTTATAGGTCGGAATGAAGATGTCGACGGTCGGCCACAGATCGCGCGAGGCGGGCAGCGGCATCGGCTTGCGCTTGAGCGGCCACGCGGTCTGGAAGTAGCCGAGCAGCAGCACGACGGTCGAATAGACTTCGGCGGACACCAGCAACAGACCCCAGGCGGCGTCGAGCGGATGTTCCCAGTAAGTGGTGGCGGTCAGCCGCCAGTACATATAGCGGCCCGACGTAACCACCGACAGCATGATCATCACCATCGTCGCGTAACGGCCGGGCAGGCGGCGGAACAGCAGCGCGGTCACGAAGCAGCAGGTCGCGAACGTGAGTTGCTCGTAGAACGCGAGCGGCACCGTGAACACGAAGTACAGCATGGTCAGCGCGAACAGCGTCACCAGCCCGGTGACGACGCGGCTGTTCCAGAAGCGCGCGTCGACGAAGCGTTCCAGCCACGATGGTTCGGCGGCCTCGATGTCCTGCGACTGTGCCGTGCTCATGCGACGTTCCTCGGCGAGACGGCGATCGCGTCGACCGCTGTAATCAGCCAGGCGCCGCACGCGCGGAAATCGGCGGCGGCCTGACTGAGTGGATCGTAATGAATCAGCGTGGTGTCGCAGGCGAGCGCCTCGCTCACGCCTTCGTCCAGATGGATCACGCCCGGGAAGAGTCGCGTGCCGAGCATCTGGCGCAACACCTTGAGCACGTCTTTGGTGAGCTGGCGCGACTGGTCGATCTGGTTGACCACGTAGCCCACGCCGCCGAACTCGGCGCGCGGCGTCGCATAGGTATCGATCAGCCGCTCCATCAGCGGAATCGCCGCGTACGAGGCAGCGTCGGCGAGCACCACGTTCAGCGCGAAGGTGGCCGTGCTGAGCGCGGCGCGGACATACGCGGACGAACCCGGCGGCGTGTCGATGATCACGACGTCCGACGGATCGAGCCGCAGGTTCTGCAACGCTTGCGCAAGCCAGTGCGGGTCCTGGTCGACGAGTGCCTCGAAGCGGCGGCGGTCGTCTTCGAGCACCGCGCCGTAGGGCAGCACGGTCACGCCGTCGAGACCGTCGAACAGCACCGATTGCCACGGGTCGCCCGTCAGCGTGGCGCGCGACAAACCGTCGATGCTGTCGAGCGGCACGCCGAAGTGCAGACGCAGCGCGTTCTGCGGATCGAGATCGATCGCGATCACGCGCCGGCCGCCGGCGGCCAGCACGCAAGCGAGATTGGCGGCGAGGGTGGTTTTGCCGACCCCGCCCTTGGCGGACACCACCGCGATGACTTTCATGAGCGACGAGGGCCGTTGACCAGCCACGAGTTGGAGGGGGCGGGCGCGGCGGCGCGGGTGGCGCTGACCGGAGCGGCGACGGTTTGAGCGGGCGTGCCGCGCAGACGGTCGAAGACCGAGTGCAGCGGCGCGGCGGCGGCCTGGGACGCGGCGGGTTGCGGCGGCGTCGCGGCGGGTTCGGGGGTGAAGAGTTTGCCGAGGATCGAAGGCGGCGCGGCGGGTGCGGCCGGTTGCGCCCAGGTTTGCGCGGCGGGTTGGATCGGCGGGATCGGTTGCATGGCCGGCGCGCGATATTGGACCTGGGCGAGCGGGGCGCTTGCGACGGCTGCAACTGGTGCAACGGGAGCAAAGGCCGCAGCAGGTACGACAAAGGGCGCCGCCGCCGCGACCGGTGCGACAGCGGGCGCGGCAACCGGCGCAGCCGACACAACCGGCACAGCCGAAGCCACCGGCGCAGCAGCCCGCGCCGCCGGCACGACCTCCGTCGCCACCGCGTCGACCCGCACAACAGCGGACGCCGCCGGCGTAACGGCATCGACCTTAGAAACCGCTTCCGCCGGATCGAGCTCGCCGAAGCGCGAAGCGCCGCGCGGTGCCGTGGAGGGCGCGGCAGCCACCGCCACCGGCGGAATATCCCGCCGATGCGAGCGGGTGAACAACGGCGCTTTCGCGCGCGTCACCGAGGCGGCATCTTTGGGTGTGGTGTCGAGCGGATCGACGGCGACCGGCGTTGCGGCCACCTGCGGGTGAGCCCGTGCCACGCGCTGTCCGATGGCGGGAATCGTCGGTTGACTCAGATCCAGCGTGACCAGTAAAGGCCAGCGCGTGCGCGCCGAGCGCGCCTCGTTTTCGCGGCCGATTTCCTGGTACGCATTGGCGTCGCCGCCGAAATGATCGAAAAGCTTCTCGATGTCGCTGGATGAACTCATAGTGCCACCGTCTTGTTCATGACTTGCGTAACCCCCACGCCGATACATGCCTGCCTGCTTCCGGCGCTGGAAAGCGGATCCTGCCACTGCACGCGCACCGGTCTGGCGCGTTGTTCCACTGCCTGATGCTGTTCATGCAAAAGCAACCGCCAAGTAGCCGCTAAGTAACGACTAAGCAACCGCTACCGCCACTGTCATTGCTATCTCTACTACGCCCACTCACGACCTGTTCGCAAGCCGCGTTCAACCCGGATGGCGCCCGAGCCGAAACTCGATCGCGGTGTCTTCACCGTAACCGCTCGTCTGCGCGACCGACAAGCCTTGCGCGCCCAACGCGCTCAACCAGGTCTGATAGACGCCTTCGAGAAACGCCGGGGTCCACGTCAACGCCGTGCCGCCGAATGCGAGCAGCGGCGAGCAGTAGTGGACGATCCGCAACGACTCGGGTTCGTCCGCGAGTTCCACGTAGCCCCAATCCATGTCATGCCAGACCAGATTCAACGTGTGCGCGAGCTCGGCGGTCGAGCCGCAGGCTGGCAGCGGATGCGCGGCCGCGAAGCGGCTGCCGACGCGGTGCATCAGTTGACGCAGTTCATCGCGACCAATCTGCGCTTCGAACTCGGTCGCCAGTGCGCTCAGCATGCCGCGCCATTGTGGCGAGATCTGGCGTTCCAGCAGGTAATCGAGAATGGAGACCATGTTTTCCGGGAAGTGGCCGTGGCGCCTTTTTGTGAAGCAGGCAGGCGATGACGGCCAGTGCAAAAAAACGTGTTTCGGGAACCGCGTTTTGCGCGCGGCAGGTTGCTTTTACCGGCTTGTCTGGTTTGTCAAACTTTGTCAGACACAATTCGCAGGAGTCTACTTAAGACGTTAAGTTTTAGCCACTTTCCATTCGTCTTTTGATACGCGCAATCGATTGCGTCGGATGCAGCGCAACAACGTAATTTTTTCTGATTGCGTTGTGTTAGCGCTTGTACCTGGGCACACATCGTAAGATCGACCGCTCAACCCGGTCTAACGGCAATTCGCTCGGATGTTTTAGCTTTTCTTTTTCGTGTTAAATGCAACGCTACGCCATAAGAGCCGGGCATGGGCACACAATTGTCTACGCAGACATTCTTTCCGATTCTTTCCTGCTTATTGCCGTTCGTCGAGCCCCCAACTTTTGCCTGGGCCAGCTAAGCTTACGGACGCACAACGGTCGGCCGTGTCAGACAAGCGTGCGGACTGATTCAGGCAGCATGCGCATCGCGCCGTTGCATTGCCGTTCGACCCATTCATTGCGATGCTCAATCCACTCAGTATTCTGCTAGTCACCGTTTTGTCGAGCGCCATGGCGATGGCCGTGCTCGGCTCGTTGCGGCGCGCGGCCATTCCCGGCGTCGGCTGCTGGATCGCCGCGAACGCGCTCGCGCTCGTCGCGTTGCTGGCCTTCGCGTTGCAAGGTCACGCGCCGCGCTGGCTGACTTTCGTGGCGTCGAACATGTTGCTGGCCGTCTCGCCGTTGCTGGTGGTGGCGGGCTGCCGGCGCTTTCTCGCGCGCCCCGCGCGACCCTGGGCGGCCTACGCCGGTCTGGCGGTTCTGTTCGCCGGGCTGTGTTACTGGACCTTCGTCGTGCCGGACTTCAACGCGCGCGTCACGCTGGTCTCGGTGTTTCACGCGATCCTTTATGCGGTGCTGGCCGTGACCTCGTTGCGCGGCCGGCCTTTGAACCGGCCGTGCTACAGCTATTACTTCCTCACGGTCGCGGCCGCACTGCTATGTGCTGGGCATACTTTGCGCGGCGTGATGTACGGCTTCGGTCTGCTGGTTCAGACCGACCTGATGCAGGTCACACCGTCCAACATCATTTTTCTCGCGATCGGGGTGCTGGCGCCGCCCTGTCTGTCGATCGGCGTGGTGATGCTCGCGCACGACCGGCTGGCCGAGCGGCTCGAACGTCTGGCGAACATCGACGATCTGACCGGCGTGCTGGCGCGCCGCGCGTTCCTGAAGCTCGGCGACGCCCTGCTCGACGCGTCGCGGCAAAGCGGTTTGCCGCTGGCGCTGGCGATCATCGACATCGATTCGTTCAAGGCCGTCAACGACCGCCACGGTCACGCGGCCGGCGACCAGGTGCTGAGCCATTTCGCGACGTTCGTCACCGCTCATCTGCGGGACGGCGATGTGCTCGGCCGACTCGGCGGCGAAGAGTTCGGCGTACTCTGTCCGGCGACCGGCGCCGCCGAAGCGGTGAACCTGCTGGACCGGCTGCGCGCCAGGCTGGCCGCGGCCACGTCGGCCGAGTTGCCGCCCGGCGGCTTGCGCTACACCTTTAGCGTCGGGGTGGACCAGCATCGGCAGGATGAATCGCTCGCGCAGTTGATGGTGCGCGCCGACAACGCGCTGTATGCCGCCAAAGCTGCCGGGCGCAATCGCGTGATGGCCGCCACGGCACAAGCCGCGTGAAGCGCGTGGGAAGAGGGGGGAGGTAGCTTTGATGCAGCCCAAAGCAACCCAAAGCGGCCTGAAGCAGCCGTAAGCGAACAGGCGTTCGTATCGATTTGCGTGGAAAGGTTAAATATTAGTCAGATGTTTGCCGATAACCATGGGCAGAGTGACCGGAACGAGCCTGATACCAATCAATATGCTTTCGAACTCCACGCAACATCTGTCCGATTCCGGTTTACGCGATCGCTTCCATCGACGATCGCTTGAACACCAGCGCCCACTCTCCACAGTGACCATGGCGTTCACGGTGGTCGCGTTCCTATGCTTCGTCGGGGCGCGCAACCTGGTCGGCGGTCCGGCCGCGCCGCTCGCCTACCGGCTCGCGTGCGCGCTCGTGCTCGCCCTGCTGGTGCTGGCGATTCCGCGCGCCCGAACCATCTGGCTATTCGGCGCGATCGGCATCGTCTATCTGCAGGTGCTGGTGGCCGGCATGGCGTTGAACGTCGCCGGTGTCGAAGCGCCGCTGCTGTGGGTGCTGCCGGCCCTCGCGGTGATCCCCATCTGCGCCGCGCCGCTGTGGCTCACGCCCACGCATTTCTTCACCGGCACCGTGCTGTTCTATGCGGCGGCCCTCGCGCTGCTGTCCGGCGAGCCGCGCCCGCATGACGTCAACGTGGTCGTGTGGATGTGGATCGCGGCGATCGGCATGCCGACGTCGGCGGTCTTTCACTTCGGGTTCTACCGATTCCGGCGCAATCACTTTCTCCTTGAGAGCCAACTGGCGCAACTCGCGGCGACCGATCCGCTGACCGGCCTGCAAAACCGTCGCGCGTTCGTCAAGCAGGCCGAGCGCCGGCTCGACGCCGGCGCGCCCGACGAGCGCATCAGCGCGATCTTTCTGGACATCGACAGTTTCAAATCGCTGAACGACCGCTTCGGCCATGCGGTCGGCGACCACGCGCTGTATCAGGTCGCTCAGGTGCTGATGGAGGAGACCTCGGCGGAAGACAGCGTGAGCCGGATCGGCGGCGAGGAGTTCGCGGTGCTGCGGCGCGACGGGCTGGCCGGCGCGTTGCATCTGGCCGAGCGGCTGCGCGGCGCGATCGCCGCGATCGAGCGGCCGGACGGTCATCTGACCGCGAGCTTCGGCGTGGCCGAACACCGGCGCGGCGAAAGCATCATGGTGCTGCTCGATCGCGCCGACGAGGCCTTGCTGCGCGCCAAGCACTCCGGCCGCAACCGCGTGTGCGCCGAACGCGCGCTGCCGCTCGAAGCGCTGCAACTGCTCGGCGACGATTTCTTCACGGACGGGGAGGTACGCCGGCATCGTTGGGAAGAGTATTACCTGACCTCGCACTTCCAGCCGCTCTACAGCCTGTCGCATCAGAAGCAGGTCGGCTTCGAGGCTTTGCTGCGCGGCGAACAGGACGACGGCACGCTCGTGCCGCCCGTGGTGCTGTTCGCGCCGAGGCCGTCCAGCGACGAAGGCGCGCTCGACCGCGCGAGTCATGCAGTCCACCTGGGCAATGCGCGCAAGTCGCTGCCCGCCGATGCGTGGCTGTTCCTCAATATTTTGCCGGCCACCTTCATCGCCGAGGGTTACGCGGATCAACTCGCGAAGATCGTGCGGGCGGTCGGGCTCGATCCCGAGCGCGTGATCCTCGAAATTCTCGAATCGCATGGCGGCAGTGTGGACGACATGTCGCGCGCGGCGGCCTTGTATCGCGAGCACGGCTTCCTGATCGCCGTCGACGATTTCGGCGCCGGTCAGTCGAATCTCGACCGCTTGCTGCGTATTCGCCCGGACCTCGTCAAGCTCGACGGCGAACTGATTCGCGCGACCAGTCACGGGACCGAACAGCCGATCCTGCCGAAGCTCGTGTCGCTGCTGCACCAGGCGGGCATGCTGGTGGTGGTCGAAGGCGTGGAGACGACCGAGGAGCTGATTCTCGCGGTGGAGTCGAACGTGGACTTCGCGCAGGGCTATCTGCTCGGACGGCCGGCGGCGGAGATCGCGCCGCCGGAGTCGGTGCATCGGCGCATCGACGACGCGTTCGACGTGATCGCGCAAGGCCGCGCGCATCAGCATGCGTTGTTTGAGTCGGAGGTGGAGCCTTACCGGGTGGGTTTGCGCGCATCCGCGGACGCGTTGCTGGCGGGCGTCGTGATGGACGACGCGTTTGCCGCGCTGTCGCGCTTCGAGCGCTGCATCAGTTGCTTCATTCTCGACGACTCCGGCCGGCAGGTCGGGCCCGAAGTGCCGGGGCCGGCGCATAACAGCGAGGGCGCGTCGCTGCATCCGGTCGCGAATCCGCGCGATGCGCGCTGGGATCACCGGCCGTATTTCCGCAACGCGGTGCTGCTGCCGGGCGTGGCGGTGGCAAGCAATCCCTACCTCTCGCTGGCGAGCGGCCGGCCGTGTGTCGCGGTGACGTTGGCGGTGCAGTTCGCGGCCGGGCGCTCGGTGATCGGCGTGGAGCTGGACTGGTCGGCGCTGGGCTTGCCGTGGCCGGCGGGGGATTAGCGATTAGGCTGGGCGATAAGGCTGAGCGGCTACTAAATCGGCTACTGAATCAATACCCGCCTTTAACCGGCGCGGCCGCGCCCGCCGTGTTCTTATACGACGCCGCCAGATCCGCCGCCGCGCGACTCAGCAAGCCGGTGTCCGTGCCGACCGCCACGAACGTCGCGCCCGCCGCGAGATAGTCCGCCGCGAGCGCCGGGTCCGGCGCCAGCACACCCGCCGCCTTACCCGCCCGCCGCACGATGTCGATACCTTGACGGATCGCTTCGCGCACGCCCGGATCGCCGGGTTTGCCCAGCAAGCCCATCGACGCGCTCAAATCCGCCGGCCCGAAAAACACGCCGTCGACGCCGTCCACCGCCGCGATGGCCGGTAAATTCTCCATGCCTTGCACGGTTTCCACCTGCACCAGCACGCACAACTCGCTCGCCGCCGCGTTCAGATAATCGGGAATCCGGTTCCAGCGCGAGGCGCGCGCCAATGCGCTACCCACCCCCCGAATGCCTTGCGGCGGATAACGCGTGGCGGCGACCGCGTCGGCGGCTTGCGCGGCGGTATCGATCATGGGCAGCAGCAGGGTCTGCGCGCCGATGTCGAGCAACTGCTTGATCAGCGCGCTGTCGCTGCGTACCGGCCGCACCACCGGATGCGACGGGTAAGCGGCCACGGCCTGCAATTGCGCGAGCGTGCTGCGCACGTCGTTCGGTGCATGTTCGTTGTCGATCAGCAGCCAGTCGAAACCGGCCGTGGCCAGCAATTCGGTGACGTACCCATCGGCGAGCGCGGCCCACAGGCCGAATTGCGGTGTGCCTTCGCTCAGCGCGCGTTTGAAGGGGTTCTGCGGTAGGGATAAGGACATGAGCCGCCTCAGATGAAATTCAAACCGATGCCGCCCAGCGGACCGTAGTCGACATGGAACGTGTCGCCCGCGCGCGCCGGGATCGGGCTCGTGAAGGAGCCGCTCAGGATCACGTCGTTGGCGTTCAGCGATTCGTCGTAAGGGGCGATCTTGTTCGCGAGCCAGGCCACGCCGGTTGCCGGATGGTTGAGCACCGCGGCGGCCAGGCCGCTTTCCTCGACTGCGCCGTTCTTGTAGAGCAGCGCGCCGACCCAGCGCAGATCGACGTCCAGCGGTCGCACCGGTCGACCGCCGAGCACGATGCCCGCATTGGCCGCGAAGTCCGAGATCGTGTCGTAGACCTTGCGCGGCGCTTTGGTATCGCGGTCAAACTGTTCGATGCGCGCGTCGATGATCTCCACTGCGGGGGTCACGTAGGCGGTGGCGTCGAGCACGTCGAACAGCGTCACGCCGGGGCCTTTCAGCGGCTTGCTCAGCACGAACGCCAGTTCCACTTCCACGCGCGGCGAGATGAAGCGATCCGCGCGAATGTCCTGGCCGGCTTCGATAAACATGCTGTCGAGCAACGGCGCGTAGTCGGGTTCGTCGATCTGCGACGAACGCTGCATGGCGCGCGACGTCAGGCCGATCTTGCGACCCTTGATCACGTGGCCCGCGGCGAGTTTGAGCTTGACCCACTCGCGTTGAATCGCGTAGCCGTCCTGGACGGTCATGGTCGGAAACCGGGCGGAGAAATGGCGCAGTTGCGTGCGGGTTTTCTCGGCGTGGTCGAGTTCTGCCGCGAGGTCGCGGATAGTTTGTTCGTCTAGCATGATGGGTTCTCGATGAGCCGCGCTTTTTCCGGTTGGATCAGGCCTTGAGCCGTGCGTGCAGATTGTTGTGCTTCCATGTGCCGGCTTCGCTGAACTCGTTGATCTCCAGCGACAACGCGAGGCCGTGCTGCTCGAATTCCGTGGCGAAGTGCTGTTTGATCAACGCGAACAGGGCCTCGCCGGTGGCCTTTCTGGCGGCCTCCGAGCGGCCCGCGCCGATCTTCAGATTCGCGTGCAGGAACGCGGCGTCGGGGCGGCCGTCGGCAATGCAGTACTGCTCGCAGCGCAACGCGCGCACGCGGATGCCGCCGAGCGGATAGACCCGTTGTTCGTTTTCGCGCTGGGCGTCGAGGCACTGCGCGAGTGCGTTGCACAATTGCCCGATACTGTCGGCGTTCGCGAGATTGGCGCTGTATTCGAGTGTGAGATGCGGCACGTTAGGCTCCTAACTCTGATTCAGGCGAATTCAAACGGGCAGCGGTGTGACCGGAAAGATCGCATTGATCTGGCCGGTGCCCGAACTGCCGAAATACGGCGTGACGACTTCAACCTTGCCGTCGTAGCGATCCCAACCGAGTGCGCCGAGTAGCATCGCGGTGTCGTGCATGCCGCCTTCGCCCCAGCATTTCTCGTTGTAGAGCGGCAGCATGTCGCAGAAGGTTTTCCAGTCGCCGGCTTCCCACATCTCGACCACTTTGCGGTCCATCTGTTCGAGGAACGGGTTCCACACCTTGTGCATGAACTGCTCGGCGGTGCCGTTATCGGCGAAGTGGTGGCTGAGCGACCCGCTCGCCAGAATCGCGACGGTGCCGTCGTAGCGCTCTTCGATCGCCTTGCGCACCGCGAGGCCGAAGCGGGCGCTGGTGGCGAGGTCGTGCCACATGCACCAGCCCGCCACCGAGACGGTCTTGAAGTGCTGATCGGCGTTCATATAGCGCATCGGCACCAGCGTGCCGTACTCGAGTTCGAGCGTGGTCTGGCTATGCGCGCGGCTTTTCACGCCCATTTCGTTCGCGACTTCCGCGATCAGGTCGCCGAGCCCGACATTGCCGGGGTACGCGTACGGCATGTTCTTGATGAAATGCGGCAGTTCGTTGCTGGTGTACACGCCTTCGAACTTCGGCGCGCAATTGATGTGGTATTCGCTGTTCACCAGCCAATGCACGTCGAACACCACGATCGTATCCACGCCGAGTTCGCGGCAGCGGCGGCCGATTTCATGATGACCGTCGATCGCCGGTTGACGGCAGCCTTTATGCGGGCCGTCGAGTTCGGACAGATATAACGACGGGACGTGCGTGACTTTTGCTGCTAATGCCAGTTTGCCCATGACAGTCTCCTTAGACGCCCCAGCGCGGAATGTGATGCGAGCCCAGCGACACGCAGACGTTCTTCGGTTCGAGGAACACTTCATAGCTCCACGTGCCGCCTTCGCGACCCACGCCCGAGGCTTTCGTGCCGCCGAACGGCTGACGCAGATCGCGCACGTTCTGACTATTGACGAAGCACATGCCGGCCTCGACCGCCGCGGCGACGCGCAGCGCGCGACCCGTGCTCTCGGTCCAGATGTAGCTCGACAGGCCGTACGAGATGTCGTTGGCGAGTTTGATCGCCTCGGCTTCGTCGTCGAACGGAATCAGGCAGGCCACCGGGCCGAAGATTTCTTCCTGCGCGATGCGCATGCGATTGTCGACGTCGACAAACACCGTCGGTTTCACGAAGTTGCCTTTGCGCATGGCGTCCGGCAAATCCGGCGCGTCGAGTCCGCCGCACGCGAGCGTTGCGCCTTCTTTCGGGCCCAGTTCGATATAGCTGCGCACTTTCGCCAGATGCCCCTGGCTGATCATCGGTCCGACGATCGTGCTGTCGGCGAGCGGATCGCCCACCGTCAGACGCCTGGCACGCTCCACGAAGCGCTCGGCAAAACGCGCGTAAATCGAGCGCTGCACGAGAATGCGCGAACCGGCGGTGCAGCGTTCGCCGTTGTTCGAGAAGATCATGAACACGGCGGCGTCGAGCGCGCGTTCGAAATCGGCGTCGTCGAAAATCACGAATGGCGACTTGCCGCCCAGTTCCATCGAAAACTTCTTCAGGCCGGCGCTCTGCACGATGCGGTTGCCGGTTGCGGTCGATCCCGTGAACGACACGGCATGCACGTCGGGATGCGCGACCAGCGGTTCGCCGGTGTCTTTGCCGAAACCGTGCACGACGTTCAGCACGCCCGCCGGAATGCCGGCTTCGAGCGCGAGCTGGCCGAGCATCGACGCGGTGAGCGGCGACAACTCGCTCATCTTCAGCACGGCCGTGTTGCCGAAGGCGAGGCAGGGCGCGACCTTCCACGTGGCGGTCATGAACGGCACGTTCCACGGCGAGATCAGCGCGCACACACCGACCGGATGGAACAGCGTGTAGTTCAGATGCGTCTCGGTCGGATACGTATGGCCGTCGACGCGCGTGCACATCTCGGCGAAGTAGTTGAAGTTGTCGGCGGCGCGCGGCACGAGTTGCTTGCGCGTTTGCGAGATCGTCTGACCGGTGTCCTTCGTTTCGGTCTCGGAGATTTCCGGCACGTTCTTCACGATCAGCTCGCCGAGCTTGCGGATCAGTTTCGCGCGTTCGGCGGCGGGCTTGGCGGCCCATGCGGGAAACGCGTCTTTGGCCGCGCGCACGGCGGCGTCCACTTCCTGCGCGCCGCCGCGGGCCACTTCGGCGAGCACGTCTTGCGTGGCCGGATTGACCGTTTCGAAGTAATCCTGCGCGGCGCTGGTTTTGCCGTTGATCAGATGGTCGATTCGCATTGCCTTGTCCTTTCTCTATTCACTGTCGATCAGGCGATCAGCCGATCAGGCGCGGCCGAAGTCCGCGTCGGAGACGATCGTATTGACGAGACGGCCCAGGCCGTCGATTTCGCAGATCACTTCGTCGCCGGCATTCACGTTGACGATACCTTCCGGCGTGCCGGTCAGGATCACGTCGCCGGGCGCGAGTGTCATGAAGCCGCTCAGGTATTCGATCAGCGCGGGAATGTCGGTGACGAGATCGCGCGTGTTGCCGTGCTGCTGGCGCGTGCCGTTCACGAACGTGCGCAACTCCAGTTGCGTGACGTCGGCGATATCCGCGGCGTCGACGAACCAGGGGCCCAGCACCGTGCCGCCGTCGCGATTCTTCACGCGCAGGTTGGGGCGGTAGTAGTTTTCGAGGTAGTCGCGGATCGCGTAGTCGTTGGCGATCATGTAGCCGGCCACGTGCTGCATGGCGTTGCCGCGCGTCACGTTCTGCGCGGTGCGGCCGATCACCACCGCCAGCTCGCACTCGTAGTGCATGAAGGCGACGCCGGCCGGGCGACGCGTGACGCCGCGATGGCCGATCACCGTGCCCGGTCCCTTGAGGAACACGAGCGGTTCTTCCTGCTTGCTGAACTGCAATTCTTTGGCATGCTCGGCGTAGTTCAAGCCGAGCGCGAAGATCGTGCCGACGTCGATCGGTGCGAGCCAGACCACTTCCTCTTCGCGACACACGCGGCCATCGGCAAGGCGCACGCCTCGTGCATCCGGATAGGCTTCATGAATCGCGCCTGCATACGCTACACGGCCGCGCATCATGACGGTTCTCCAACTTGTTCTGCTGCGCTGGCGGATGCGGCGACAAACGAAATGGTCAGCGGCGGGAAGCCGCCGATAGACAGCGTGGCGGTGTCGCCGACATGCGCGACCGGCGAACCGTGCGGCACGCCGAGCGTGATGACGTCGCCCGCGTTGAGGGTCATGAAATCGGTGACGTCGGCGAGCAATTGCGCCACGTTACGCACCGACGAAGCCGTGTTCGCCGTGAACGGTTCAGCGCCGTTGAGCGACACCGCGATGTCGAGCCGATCCGGCGCGGCAACATGATGCGCTGCAACGACTGCCGGTCCGATCACGCAAAAACCGTCGCGCGCCCGGAACCGTACCGAGGGGCGGTACACGCTCGCATGCGGCACGCTGAGGTCGCCCACCAGCGTGTAACCGGCGACGTAGTCCAGCGCGCTAGCCGCATCGACCCGTGTTGCAGTGCGGCCAAACACGATACCGAGCGACGCACCCACTTCCACGCCCAACGCGTTGTCCGGCACGACGACTCGGGCGCGATGCCCGGCGAACGTATTGCGCGGCTTCAGATACAGCACCGGCGCTTGCGGCGGCGCCTTGTACGGCGCGGCGTGCATCGCGTCGCCGAGCGCCGCGAGCGCGGCGCGGTCGTTCAGCAAGGTTCCATAAACCGCGCCGCTTACCGGCGCGCGGCATGCGATGCCACGGCCCAGCCGGGCGGCCGCAGTGGCGGCGTCCACATCGCGAGGCAGCGCGTCGCCTTCGGGATGCAGCAGATGATCGGCAAGTGCAAACATAGTCTGGCTATCTCTCAGCAAAAACACTAACATGTTAGTAGTGTCGCGCTTGATATGATCCATGGTCAATAGCCATGTCGGCTGATCGCGGGTTTTCCCTTAAGCTTCGACGGCTGCTTTTAATTCTTCTTCGAAACATGTCCGCTGCCTCCACCCGAGTTTTGCACCGCAACCTGCCCATGCTGTTGTTGCGCGCCCGAGAAAAAATGATGGAGCGTTTCCGTCCATTGATTACCGCGCATGGATTGACCGAGCAGCAATGGCGCGTGATCCGCGCGCTCAACGAACACGGCCCGATGGAGCCGCGTCACATCTCCGACATCTGTACGATTTCAAGCCCAAGCATGGCCGGCGTGCTCGCGCGGATGGAGAGCATGGAACTGGTGATCAAGGAGCGTTTCGCGGAAGACCAGCGCCGCGTGCTGGTGTCGCTGACCGATACCAGCGTGGAACTGGTGCGGGTGATTTCAAAAGATCTCGAAGCGCATTACCGCGAGCTGGAGCGCCGGGTCGGACCGGAGATCGTCGAACGGGTTTATCGCGCGGTGGACGATCTGCTGGCCGGTCTCGAAGAAGAGGACGAGTAACTCGGAGGCCTAGTTGCCCGCGTCGGCGCTCGTAGCATGGCCGGCGTTGTCCCGCAGGCCGAGCAGCCAGGGAATCTGACTCTTGTCGTGCATGCCGAGCTTCTTGTACGCGCAACGCAGATAGTGGCGCACGGTAGCGGGTGAAATCGCCATGCGCTGCGCGACTTCCTTGTGCGAGAGACCGTCGCCATAGAGTTTGATCGCGCTGAGTTCGCGCGGACTCAACCGGTCGAGCGGCGAACGCTGGCGCGCTTCGAGCTGAAACAGGCCGACCACCGGCGAGCAACTCACGGTGACCGTTTCGCCCACATAAGGCTGCCCTGTGTCCGCATGCAGATGCGCGATCAGCGGCGCCGGCAGATGCTGGTTCTGATAAACCGGCCACTCGCTGCGCAGAATCGTTTCGAACGCTTTATCCGCCTGGTGCACTGCACCGAAACCATCGCAGATCGCGCGAGCCGGTGTGGCGACGCTTTCACCACGCTCGCGCGTCAACTGGAATGAACGGCTGATCGTGAGTGCCGCGGTCAGATGCGGGATCACGTCTTCGAGCGTTTGCGCGTCGGTGGGGGAGAACGGTTTGTCGAGCGCGCGGCGGTAGACCGACAGAAATGTCGTGAGGCCGAAGCGATGATCGAGCGCCGACACCACCATCAGTTGCGCGAGCCCGTATTTGATCGCCCAGTTGCGAAACCGCGGGTCGATGCCCTGCGCGACGATCGATACCTCCAGCGCGCGCCCATAGCGATTCATCGAACCGATCGCGAGCGGATCGCAGTCGCGCACACGCTGCCAGTCGGTGAAGAATTCGCCCGGCAGGCCATACACGAAACTGTTGTGCATCACGGGACCGTTCGCCGTGTGCGTCGTCACGCCGGTCCAGCCGGCGTCGAACGGCAAGTGCCGCGATAGCAGGCGGAAGAAGCCGTGCTCGAATTCGCCGATACCAGTGCGGTTGGCGAGTGCGTACAGGTCGAGTAGAAACAGACTCAGGCCGCGCGCGGCGGTGCCGTTGCCGGCGAGCGGGCCTTCGAAGTCGGCGCTGCGCGGGTCGAGCGGCGCGCCCGCGTAATCGTCGAGTGGAATCGCGGCGGGCATTTCGCCCCACTGATCGATAAACCGCTTGGTGTCTGCGATGCCTGTCACGCTGGCTCCTTCGGCTGTCGATAACGCGCGTTCCACGAGTGTTTCGCGAATGTCCCGCTGGTGCCCCGCTTGTGTCCCGCTTGTGTCCAGCGGATGCGGCGTGCCGGTCGATTATACGTGGCGCTTTTTTTGAAAAGCGCGGTGCCGGAAAGCACGTTTTGCCCCCCTCATTTGAACGGCCCCCTACCGTGAATTGCGCGCCGCAGCACGTCTAGCGTCGGTTCAACGCGTGTTGCTCGAACGCGCGCAGCGGGCCGCATCGACCCATCGCCAAGCCTCGTGCGGGTTTTCCATACCGTTCATCTGGACGTCTATTCAGCGCAATTGCCGCTACCGACACTGCCGTTGCACTCGATACGGGATGCAGGCCGCCGCGGCGGACCTACGACAACAACATCGGACGGTTTGGAGCCTCTCAATGAAACGAATCATGGCAGCGCGGCGGTCGACGAACGTGGGCAGCGGCATTGAGCGCGGCGGCTTGCGTCGGCAGTGGCGCCGCGCATGCGCAGTCTACGGTGACGTTGTACGGGTTGATCGACGCGGGCGTTCAGTACCGCACCAACGCGGACGGCCAGCACAGCGCGGTGAATCTGCAGAACTACGGCGTGCTGCCGTCGCAGGTCGGCCTGACCGGCACGGAAGATCTGGGCGGCGGATTGCAGGCGCTGTTCCGCCTGGAGCAGGGCATCAATGTCAACGACGGCACCGCCACCGTGCCGGGCTATGCGTTCTTTCGCGGCGCTTACGTGGGCTTGAGCGGCAAGTTCGGCACCGTCACGCTCGGGCGGCAGTTCAGTGTGCTGTTCGACCGCACGGTGTTCTACGACCCGTTGCTGTACGCCGCGTACAGCGGTCAGGGCGTGATGGTGCCGCTGTCGGCGAACTTCATCGACAACTCGGTGAAGTTCAAATCCGCCGACTACGGCGGCTTCAGCGCCGAAGCGCTGGCGGCGACCGGCGGCGTGGCCGGCAACTCGCGCTCGGGCCGCGTGCTGGAAATCGGCGCGCAATACGCGGGCAACGGTTACGGGATCAGCGCAGCGCTGCATCGCGCGCAAGGCACCGTGTCCGGCGACGTCGACACCTCGGGATTGCAACAGACCATCGGCACGCTAGCCGCGCATTGGGACATCGCGACGCTGTCGCTCTACGGCGGCGCGGAACGCCAAACCGGTCCACTCGCGCCGTCGAAAACCGTCGCATGGGGCGGCGCGCGCTATCAGGCGACGCCGTTCGTCGGCTTCGCGGGCGGCATCTACAAGACCTGGTCGAGCACGCCGAGCGTCGGTCACCCGACGCTGTTCATCGCGAGCGGCACGTATGCGCTGTCCAGGCGCACGGTCGCTTACGTGAATCTGGGCTACTCGCGCAACAGTAGCCAAAGCTCGCAACCGGTCTATGAATACGACCCGACGCCGTTGAATGGCGCGTCGCAGTTCGGCGCGATGCTCGGCATGTATCACACGTTCTGAGTTGGCCCGGCGCCGGCGCCGGCGTGGCGCTTCAGCTTGCGGCAGTGCCGGTGATTTGCGTTTTCTGTCTTCACCGCGCTGTCGTTGCAACCGCAACCGTTACCTCTGAGCCCCAATGAAAACTCCTTCGACTTCTTTTGCTCCGTCTGTCGCCGCGCCGCGCGAATTCGCGACGTCCACGCTGCTATCGCTGGTCGTGTTCGCGGCGATCACGCCGTTGCTGCTGCTGGTCGCGCCGGCGGTCGCCGCGCAGCTCGGCGGGCAACTCGGTCTGAGCGCGTCGCAGATCGGCACGTACTTTTTCGTCGAACTCGGCGCGTTCAGTTGCGCGACCTTGCCTTCGCTGCTGTGGCTCGGACGCGTGGACGCGCGACGCGTCGCGGCCGTCGCCACGGCGGTGTTCTGTATCGGCAATGTCGCCACCGCCGTGCTGATGCCGGGTTTCGTCGCGCTGCTGGTGCTGCGCGCGTTGACCGCGCTCGGCGGCGGCACGCTGATGGTGCTGTGCATGACGAGCGCGGCGACGAGCGGTAATCGGGACCGCGTGTATGGGCTGTGGGTGGTCGGGCAGTTGGTGGCCGGTGCGCTTGGTCTGTTCCTGCTGCCGCATCTGTTCGACGCGTTCGGTTTGCGCGCGCTGTATGGGGTGCTGGCGGTGTTGGCGTTGCTTGCTTCGCCGTTGACGCGTGGGTTCGATGCGGCTTTGGGTGGGGCGAATCGTGCGGGTGGTGCGGGTGGTGCGAGTGGTGGAAGCGGTGCGGACGTCAAGCAATCGCAAAACGAAGGCTCCGGCGCACGCGGCACATGGCAACTGGCCACGCTGGTCATCGGCGGTGTGCTCGCTTTTTACGTGGCGATTGGCGGCGTCTGGACCTTCGCGAGCAAGGCCGCGTCGCTTGCCGGACTCGATGCGGGACACACCGGCGAACTGCTGGCGATCGCCAGCGTGATGGGGATTATCGGCGCGGCGTGCGCGTCGCTGATCGGCAACCGGCTCGCGCGCGCGGCGATGATGCTGACGGGTTACGCGATTCTCGTCGCGGCCTTGCTCGGCCTGTCGACCCACCCCGGCGCGACCGGCTACGCCGCCGCGATCTTCGCGTTCAAGTTCGCGTGGACCTTCGTGCTGCCGTTCATTCTCGCGGCCGCCGCGAAAACCGATACGTCGGGCCGCTTGATCGCCACCTTGAACTTCGTGATCGGCGCGGGTCTCGCGGTCGGTCCGCTGATTGCAGGCGTGCTGCTCGACGCCGGCGCAGGACTTTCCAGCCTGTTTCTGGGCGCGGCGGCGATCAGCACGCTGTCGTTCGTGTGCCTGCTGCGAGTGGAGCGCAGCGGGCGCGAAGTAACGGCCGCGCAGCGTTGAAAGCGCGCGTGGCCGGTCGATCTGAATCCACAAGTGAACTACAGGTAACGGACATCATGAGCAAGACAGCTTTTTTCACGGACGAACGCACTTTCTGGCACACGGGCGGCACGCATGCGCTGTTCTTCCCGGTCGGCGGCTGGGTACAGCCGCCGTCGAGCAGCGGCTACGCGGAGTCGCCCGACTCGAAGCGCCGCCTGCTCGCGTTGATCCAGACCTCGGGGCTCGCCAATACGCTCGCCATGCAGGGCGCGCCGCTCGCGACCCAGGACGATCTGCTGCGGGTTCATCCGCGTGACTATCTGAGCCGTTTCAAGGCGCTCAGCGACACGACCGGCGGCGATCTCGGCGACCTCGCGCCGTTCGGCAAGGGCAGTTACGAAATCGCGGCGCTGTCGGCGGGTCTCGCCATTGGCGCGCTCGACGCCGTGCTCGCGCGGCGTGCGAGCAATGCGTTCTCGTTGTCGCGGCCGCCCGGTCACCATTGTCTGCGTGACAAGCCGATGGGCTTCTGCCTGTTCGCCAACATTCCGGTCGCGATCGAAGCGGCGCGCGCCAAGCATCGCGTGGAACGGGTCGCCGTGATCGACTGGGACGTGCACCACGGCAACGGCACGCAGTCGATCTACTACGACGATCCGAACACGCTGACCGTGTCGCTGCATCAGGACCGCTGCTTTCCGCCGGGCTATAGCGGTGCGGACGAACGCGGCGCGGGCGCTGGCATCGGCGCCAATCTGAACGTGCCGTTGCTACCGGGCGGCGGCCACGACGCGTACCTGTATGCATTCGAGCGGATCGTGCTGCCCGCGCTGGACGCGTTCAAGCCCGATCTGATCGTGGTGGCGAGCGGGCTCGACGCCAGCGCGGTCGATCCGCTCGCGCGCATGCTGCTGCACAGCGAAAGCTATCGCACGATGACGCAGTTGATGCGCGACGCCGCCGAGCGGCATTGCGACGGCCGGCTCGTGATCGTCCACGAGGGCGGCTATTCGGAAGCGTATGTGCCGTTCTGCGGCCACGCGATCGTGGAAACGCTGGCGGACGTGCGTACTCAGGTGAGCGACCCGATGCTCGAACTGGCCATCGCGCAGCAGCCCAACGCGCGTTTTCAGGCGTTTCAGCGTGGGTTGATCGATGAACTTGCCGACGAGTTCGGGTTTTCACGCCTGATGAGTGTGTGAGCGTGTGAGCTTGGAAGCTTTTGAGCCTTTGAGCGCGGCGTCCCACGGGCACGTTGTCATCCTTCTGGTGGATGCCGCCGCGCCCGTGGCCTCCGTACAGTAGCCACAGGCGCTGCGGCGGATAACAACCGCGGCTATTCATCGAACTACTGGAGCAATACCGTCATGAGATCTCAACCCGTTTTCATCCAGGTCGGCGCGCTGGCCGAAGGCTTTGCACCCGACAGTCACATTCTTTCGCCGGTCGGCGATCTGAGCGGCCGCACGTTGCGGCTTGATTTCGCCGACGGCCCGGCGGTCACGCTGACGTTCGTGTCGGCGGACGTGGTGCGGACCGAACATGGCGAATTCGAATGCCGGGTCACGTCGGTGCGCGACAGCATCTATTTCGTCGATTACATCGGCGGCGATGCTGGCGTCGACAAGCAGAGCGACGGCAGCGCGCGACCGGTTTCCACGAGCTACGTGCTCGACGTGAAGCAGGGTCTGTGTACGTCGGTCACCGGTACGCTGCCGAACGAAAGCGAAGCCCGCACGGATGCGTTCACGCGTGTTGAACGCGGCATGGAACTGACGAGCGTGCAGGCGAATTTTCGCCACGGCCGGATTGCGCCGCAGGGCAGCGCGGCCGCATCCCAGACGACTTTGCATCATCCGACGCGCGAGCTGATCGGCATGCGCAATCTGTACACGTACAGCGCCACGGAGCGCTACGAGCACGTCTATCTGAACGAAAACTTCTACGCGTGGCAGTGTCTGTCGGGTGTGGAAGCCGGTCTCGCGGACGTGGATCGCTGTCATTACATTGCCATCGCCGACGATCTGTTCCTGTTCGTCTGGCGCGAAAAAATCATTCCGACGCTCGGCGTGGTGATGATCGATCTCGCGCGCAATAAGACCGACGGCAAGATTTTCGGCTACCAGGGCAACCAGTTCGGCGCGCTGTCGAACTTTCCGGTCGGCGCGCTGGCGCAGGTGCTCAACGTGACGCAGTACCCGCAATGAACAGCGCAGCGCAAATGCCGCTACAGGTACGCGATTTCGCGGGCAAGGCGGTGCTGGTCACGGGCGGCGCGCAAGGCATCGGCTTCGGCATCGCCGCGGCGTTTGCGGCGCGCGGCGCTGATGTGGCGATTGCCGATTTGCGCGGCGAGGCGGCTTCGGCTGCCGCGCAGCGCATCGCGCAACAGGGCAGCGGCACGGCACGCGCTTATGAGGCGGACCTCGCCGAGCACGCGCAAATCGCGCGCCTCGTCGCCGAGGTGGAAGCGGATTTCGGTCGCCTCGACGTGGTCGTGCACAACGCCGCGTATTTCCCGCTCACCGCGTTCGACGCGATCACGCCCGCCATTTTGCAGCGCACGTTAGCGGTGAATCTCAGCGCGCTGTTCTGGCTCGCGCAGGCGGCGACGCCCGCGTTTATCCGGCAGGGCGGCGGGCGGATGCTGGCGACGTCGTCGGTCACGGGGCCACGAGTCGCCTATCCTGGGCTCGCGCATTACGCGGCGTCGAAGGCGGGCGTGAACGGCTTCATTCGCGCGGCTGCACTGGAACTGGCTCGGCACAGGATCACGGTCAATGGCGTCGAGCCCGGCATGATCCGCACGCCTGCCATGGACAACCTTGGCGACGACGCGCACAACCGGCGCATCGAACAGGGCATTCCGCTCGGGCGTCTGGGCGAGCCGTCGGATATCGCGGCGGCCATGCTGTTTCTCGCTTCGGATGCGGCGTCGTATATCACCGGGCAGACCATCGTGGTCGACGGCGGCGCGACGCTGCCCGAGTCGACCGCTGTGCAGGGGTAGGGCACGGCGGCGTTGTTCAATTCGAAGCGCTCGCGAGCAACGCTCACGAGCGCTAACCAGCGCATGCAAACGCATCAAAGACGTATCACAGATGCTCGAACGCCAGCGTCGGCACATCGACAATCGACGAACCACCGTCGGCGACCAGCGTCGCGCCCGTCACGATCGACGCCGCCGGCGACGCCAGAAACTCGCACACGCCGGCGATTTCCTCGGCGGACGCGGGGCGGCGCAACGGCACGTCGGCGCAGACACGCTGATAGGCCGCATCGAGCGATTCGTCGTAGTGCTGCATCAGCGGCGCCATTTCCGCGTCGGCCATCGGCGTGCGGACCCAGCCGGGGCACACGGCGTTGACGCGCACGCCGTGCGGGCCGTAATCGCGTGCGAGCGAACGGGTCAGGCCGATCAGCGCGTGCTTCGATGTGGTGTAGCCGCATACGGCCGGGCCGGCCGCAAGCGATGCGATCGACGCCACCAGCACGATCGCGCCGCGTCGTTCGATCAGATCCGGCAGGCAGGCGCGCGCGGCAACGAAGGCGGTGTCGAGATTGGCGCGCATCGCGGCGGACCACGCGGCGTCGTCGGTGTCGGTGGCGCTGCCCATGCCGAAGCCGCCCGCGCAGGCGATCAGCGCGTCGACGCTGCCGCCTTGCGCCTTGATCGCGGCGTTGAAGCGGGCCCAGTCGGCGCTGCTGGCGGCGTCGCCGACGAGCACGAGGCCGCCGGTTTCGCGCGCCACCTGTTCGAGCGGTTCGCGGCGCCGGCCGATCAGCGCCACGCGCGCGCCGCGTGCCGCGAAAAGCCGGGCGCAGGCTTCACCGATGCCGGTGCCCGCGCCTGTAATGACCACCGTGCGTTGTTTGGACATGGGGTTCCTTATGACTGTCGTGTTGAGTTGAATTCGCAGAAGCGAGGAGGTGAAGCATGAAACCAGAGTCTAGGCACGCTGGCGGCGGTGCGAAATCAGGCAAAAGGATGACAACGCAAGCATCGTCCGCGGGTTCGGTGAATGCGCTCGGTGAATGCAATGAGCCGCATCGATTTGCCGATTCGTGCTCACGCGGCGCCGACCCCCATTCGTACGATGGGTTCGAGCTGGCGAACCGGGAGCGCGCAATGCTGAATCTGATCCGCGACGAAGCCGCACCGACAGGCGCCTTTCTGCCCGCGCTGGATGCCGCCGTGAACGCGCTCGCGCAACTGGTGCGGCCCTCCGCGACGGTGTTTTACTGGGTCGGCGCGGACCATCAGCCGTCGGGCTTCGAACTCTTCGGGATGGCGGAGGCGATGCATCGAATGTATCTGCAGCGTTATTGCGCGCTCGATCCCATGCATCCCGCGCGCTTCGCAGGGCATGCGGGCAGCGTGCTGACGCTGGCGGGCGCGTTGCCCGAACCGGCGCGTGGCGGTTCGGTGTACTGGCGGCGCTTTCTGAATCCGCATCAGGTGGTCGACGTGATGGAAGTGCTGTTGCGCGATGGCGCGCGTCCGGCGGCGGCGTTTTCGCTGCTACGCATGGCGCCCGCCGACACCTTTTCCAACGACGACCAGCAACGCGCGCAGGCCATACAGCCGCTGCTCGAAGCCGCGCTCGTGCCCGCGTTGCGCGATCAGCGGCCAATGCGTACGCACACGCGCGCCGACGCCGAGACGGCGCTTCGTCCGACCCTCACGCACCGCGAACAGCAGATCGCGCGGCTGGTGCGCAACGGGTTGTCGAACAAGGAAATCGCGCGCGATCTCGCGCTCGCGCAGCCGACCGTCAAGACCCACTTGCTGCGCATGTTCCGCAAGCTCGGCGTGTCGAGCCGCACGGAAATGATCGGCGCGCTGTTTCTGTGAGGAGGCCGGGTTCATGATCGACAGCGAATTGCGACGCAGCTTGCGCGATGAACCGCGCGGGCCAGTCGGGACTTTTGAAAGCACGGAGAGCGCCGAGCCGATGCTGCTCTACGCGGTCGCGGCACTCGCCGTGCAGCGCGCCAATGGCTCACCTGACGAGCGGTGGTTCCAGCGTCGCCCCTCAGCGCTAGCCGCCGTGATTTCACGCGAAGAGGACGTGTCGGACATTCTGCTGCGCCTGCCCGATAGCTGGAACATTGTCGACGGCGCGCGCTGCGTCGGCTTGCACGACGACGTCGACATTCTGGGTGGCGATCCGCGTTTCAACCGTGGCTTCGTGAAAGCGAACTGCGCGATTGTCGGCCATAGCGACGGCGTGCGCTTCGCGCTGCTGATGCAGATCAACGCGGCCGAAGCGGTGCTGTTGCCGGAGCGTCTGTTCGCGCGTCGCGACGCGTTCGAGGCCTGCCTGAAGGCATGAATCCATGAACGCACGAACGCAAGCCTCGCTAGATGTTTTCCCTGACCGCACGGACGGCCTGCCGATTTGCGCTAACGCTGCATGGGCGGGCCTGACTACATTGATCCCACAGCAACACAGTCACGCATTCAGGCAGTCACAGTCACGCGCAACACCAACAAGAGACCCAGGATATGAGTAACGATGCAACGGTGGTCGTCAGCGACGCGGTTCGCGCGTTCGTGCAACGCGATTTCGGTTTGTTTATCGGCGGTACGCAGCAAGCGGCGCATTCGGACCGGCGTCTGGACGTGTTCAATCCGGCAACCGGCGAACGTCTCGCCACGGTCGCGGATGCGGACGCCAGCGACGTCGACCGCGCGGTCGTCAACGCACGCGCCGCATTCGACACCCGCGTGTGGAGCGGTCTGCGTCCCGCCGACCGCGAACGCATTCTGCTGCGTCTGGCCGATCTGCTCGAAGCCAACGCCGAAGACCTCGCGCAACTCGAAACGCTGAATCAGGGCAAGTCGATCAACATTGCCCGCGCGGTGGAAGTCGGCGCGACGATCGAATATGTGCGCTACATGGCGGGCTGGGCGACCAAGATCACCGGCGAAACGCTCGACGTGTCGATTCCGTTTCCACCCGGCACGCGTTACACGGCCTATACGCGCAAGGAGCCGGTCGGCGTGGTGGCGGGCATCGTGCCGTGGAATTTCCCGCTGATGATCGCCGTCTGGAAGCTCGTGCCGGCGCTCGCGGCAGGGTGCACCGTCGTGATCAAACCGTCGCCGGAAACGCCATTGACCGCGCTGCGGCTGGCCGAACTGGCGCTCGAAGCGGGCGTGCCCGCGGGCGTCTTCAACGTCGTGACGGGCGGGCGCGAATGCGGCGCCGCGCTGGCTGCGCATCCGGGTATCAACAAGATTTCGTTCACCGGTTCCACGCCGACCGGCAAGCTGGTCGGCACGGCCGCGGTGCAGAACATGACGCGTTTTTCGCTGGAACTAGGCGGCAAGAATCCGGCGGTGATGCTGGCCGATATCGATGTTGAACAGGCCGTTCAAGGCGCGCTCGCGGGCGGTTTCTTCAACCAGGGGCAGGTGTGCGCGGCGGCCTCGCGCATCTACGTGCATCGCAGCAAGTACCGGCAGGTGGCCGACGGTCTCGCCGCTGTCGCCAGTGCGATGACGCTCGGCGCCGGCCTCGACCCGAACGCGCAGATCAATCCGCTGGTGTCCGCGCAGCATCGCGAGCGGGTGGAGCAGCACATCGCGCGGGCGCAGGCTGCCGGGCTGACGTTTCTCACGGGTGGCAAGCCGGTCGATCTGCCGGGCTATTACGTGCGCCCGGCGGTGATCGCCGACGTCCCGCACGACGCGGCGATTTTGCGCGACGAAGTGTTCGGTCCGGTGCTCGCGATCGTGCCGTTCGACGATCCGCTCGACGCGCTGCGCCTCGCCAACGACACGCCCTATGGTCTCGCCGCGAGCCTGTGGAGCAACGACCTCAAGACGGTGATGAACCTCGTGCCGCAAATGGATGCGGGCACCGTGTGGGTGAATTGCCATGTGCCGCTCGACCCGGCCATGCCGTTCGGCGGCTTCAAACAATCGGGCATGGGCCGCGAATTCGGCAAGTACGCGATTGAAGGCTTCACCGAAACCAAATCGGTGTGTATCGCGCATTGAGCGTCACACCAGCATCCGTACACGACAAGCAATCCGCACTTCATGGAGTAGGTCCTATGAGCACCAACGAATCCGCCTTCTGGCATCCCATGCAGCATCCCGCTGAAATGCAGCAGCGCGAGCCGATCCGCATTGTGCGCGGCGACGGCTGTTATGTGTTCGACGATCGCGGCAACCGGCTCGTCGACGGCGTGGCGGGACTGTGGAACGTCAACGTCGGCCATAACCGGCGCGAAGTGAAAGACGCGATCGTGCGTCAACTGGACGAGCTCGAATACTTCCAGTTGTTCGACGGCATCTCGCATCCGCGCGCGGAAGAACTGTCGATGCGGCTGATCGACATGCTCGAACCGGAAGGCATGCGCCGCGTGATCTACAGCTCGGGTGGCTCGGACGCGGTCGAATCCGCGTTGAAGCTCGCGCGTCAATACTGGAAGCTGGAAGGCCAGGCGGATCGCACCAAGTTTATTTCGCTGAAACAGGGTTATCACGGCACGCACTTCGGTGGCGCGTCGGTGAACGGCAATACCGTGTTTCGCCGCAACTACGAACCCAATCTGCCGGGCTGTTTTCATGTCGAAACGCCGTGGCTGTATCGCAATCCGTTCACGCAGGACCCGGCTGAACTCGGTCGTATTTGCGCCGAGATGCTGGAGCGCGAGATCGTTTTCCAAAGCCCCGACACAGTGGCGGCATTTATCGCTGAGCCGGTGCAGGGCGCGGGCGGCGTGATCGTGCCGCCGGAGAACTACTGGCCGCTGATTCGCGAAGTGTGCGACAAGTACGGCGTGCTGCTGATCGCCGACGAAATCGTCACGGGCTTTGGCCGCACCGGCAGTCTGTTCGGCAGTCGCGGCTGGGGCGTGAAACCCGACATCATGTGCTTCGCGAAGGGCATTTCGTCCGGCTACATTCCGCTCGGCGCGACCGCGTTCAACGAACGGATCGAGCAGGCCTTCATGCGTAACGCCACCTTCACCGGCGCGTTGATGCACGGCTACACCTACGCGGGTCATCCGGTGGCGTGCGCGGCGGCGCTGGCGAACCTGAAGATCGTCGAAGACGAGAATCTGCCGGCCAATGCCGCGCAACAGGGCGCGCATCTGATCGAAGCGCTGCGGCCGTTCGCGCAGCGTTACGAGGCGGTCGGCGACGTGCGCGGCAAGGGCCTGATGGTGGCGCTCGATCTGGTGAAGTCGAAAACGACCCGCGAGCCGATCGATCCGACCTCCGGCTATGCGAACGCGGTGGCCGAAGTGGCGCGCGCGCATGGCGCGCTGGTGCGGCCGGTCGGCACGAAAATCATCCTGTCGCCGCCGCTGGTCGTGCAGGCCGAACAACTCGACGCCTTGGTCGGCGCGCTGGCGGCAGGTTTCGATGAGGTGAAATTTGCATAATTGACTTGGTCAAGTGTTGGCGCGCGCTGCAGAATGCACAGGTGCATTCCGGGTTGGCGCAGCGCGCAACGAGAGGGAATCCGCGGCAACGTCCTCGCGGTGTGGTGTGTTCAACTCGCGCCGTATCGCCCAGCCTGGAATTACATTGCGCTTTCATTTGCAGCAGCGGCGCCGCATGTGGCGGCCGCCGTTTGCGTCCAGGCTGGCGTCCGCTATGACAGGCCGGGCCGTCATCGTATGAATGTAGCCTGTTCAGAGTAGGCGGGAGGGGACATGGACTTCCGGATCAGTACGCTGGCCGACGTGCACGATCATTCACTGGCCGTGAGCGGCTGGGAACAGGTCTACCGGCAGATGACGCCGGGCCGTTTCCAGAGCACGCTCGTGCAGGCGAGCTCGACTGATTTTCATTTTTTTCGCGAGACCACCAATCGCCGCGTGGCGCAGCATGGCGTGTCGCCGGCCGGTCTCGCTTCGATTGCCGTGCCGCTATATGCGCCGCTCGTCGGCACGTTCCAGGGGCAACGGGTGGATGGTTACGCGCTCCTGTTGCTGGGGGCGGGTGAAGAATTCCGCTTCTACACGCCGGAGTCGATGCACTACGCCGGCATCAGCGTGTGCGCCGACCTGATGGAAGAGTTGTTGAGCTTCGCGGTGGGCGAGCACGCGGGCCGGCAGGCGAGGCGTGGCGTGCTCGCGCTGTCCGACGCGCAGGGCGTGATGCTGCGCGAGCGGCTCGCCCCTTTCCTCGACGCCGCCGAAGGCAATCCCGCCGCATTCGCGCACCCGGGCGCCACCAAAGTTTTCCGCGACGAGATGGTGAGCGTGCTGATCGGTCTGATCGAAAGTGCCTCGCACACCCCGCCGCGCGACCTCACGCACACCACGTATAGCGATATTGTGCGGCGCTGCGAACGCATCCTGCAGGAGAACGCGGAGCAGCCCATCACGGTGCTCGATCTGTGCCGCGCGCTACGCTGTAGCCGCCGTACGTTACAAACCAGCTTTCAACGCGTGGCCAACGTCACGCCCGTCGAATATCTACGCTCGATCCGGTTGAACGCGGTGCATCGGCTGCTGCGCACGACGAACGCCGAGCAGCTCCTGATCGGCGACGCCGCCTGTCGTTGGGGGTTTACTCATCTCGGCTATTTCGCCCGCGAATATCGCGACCTGTTCGGCGAACTGCCTTCGCAGACGCCGCGTTTGAGCTAGCGCGCTGCGCGTGTTCAGGGCCGCATGACGGCGCGGCCCTTGGCGCCCCATCGCGCCCGATCATTTCCGACGCTCTTCCGTTCACTGCCGTACCTCGCCCGCATGCGGGCGCGCCGGCGCGCGTCCCGTTCGATCTCTCACGTCCCGTTTCGATGCACAAGCCGACGTCTAGGCGTAAACCCAGATTCGCGCCGCGTTGCCGATTTGTGCTCCCGCTCGACATTATTGGCTTTCTACAGTGCATCAACACTTGCACTGCGCACGACCTCTTCGCGATGCAGACGAAGGACCATTCTGGAGAAAGAAGCATGAGCATCGTCGCTGAACCGGCACCGTCCACCGAATTGCGTAAGGGCGCGCTGGGACTGGGCTTCATCATTTTCTTCGTGATCTCGGCGGCCGGACCGCTGGTCGCGATCGCGGGCGGTTTTCCGATCGGCATCATGCTCGGCAACGGCGCGGGGACACCGGCGTTGCTGGTCGCGACGGTGGCGATTCTGCTGATGTTTTCCGCCGGCTACACGGCGATGTCGCGGCACGTGACCAACGCGGGCGGCTTCTACGCGTTCACGGCGCGCGGCCTCGGCGGCACGGCGGGCGGGGCGGCCGCATTGATCGCGCTGCTTGGCTACAACACGATGCAGATCGGGCTGTACGGCATGTTCGGCGCGGTCGCGTCGGGTTTCCTGAAGACCCACTTCAACCTCGATACCCCGTGGTGGATCTGCTCGCTCGCGGCGATGGCGAGCATCGGCGTGTTCGGCTACCGGCAGATCGATCTGTCCGCGAAGGTGCTCTCGCTGCTGGTGTTCGGCGAATACATCGTGGTGTTGATCCTCGATCTGGCGATTCTGAAGAGCGGCGGCGACAGCGGCATCAATGCGGCGTCGTTCGCGCCGCATACGTTCATGAGCGGCACGCCGGCGATCGGTTTCCTGTTCTGTTTCGCCAGTTTTATCGGCTTCGAAGCGACCACCATCTATAGCGAAGAGGCGAAAGACCCGCAACGCACCGTGCCGTTGGCGACCTACATTTCGGTGCTGCTGATCGGCGTGTTCTATGCGTTCTCCGCGTGGTGCATGGTGATTGGCGCGGGCAGCGACAAGATCGTCAAGACGCTCACCGCGTTGAGCGACCCGACCACCTTCCTCTATTCGCTATCCGATCACTACGCCAGCAAGACCCTGACCGCGGCCATGAGCGTGCTCTTCATCACCAGTGTGTATGCGGGCTTGCTGGCGTTTCACAACTCCGCCTCGCGCTACTTCTTTGCCACCGGCCGTGAAGGTTTGCTGCCGCAAGTGCTGGGCCGCACGCATCGCGTGCATTGCAGCCCGCACGTCGGCTCGCTGCTGCAGACGGCGCTTGCCGCCGTGGTCGTGCTGGTGTTCATCGTCGCGCATGCCGATCCGGTGCTGACGCTGTTCTCCTGGCTCACCAACGTGGCGACGCTTTGCATCATCGCGTTGATGGCGCTGTCGTCGGCGGCGGTGGTGGTGTTCTTCCGACGCCACCATCGTGGCGACGCCGGGGTCATGCGGGTGGGCGTGTTGCCGGTGCTGTCGGGCGTTGCTCTCGCGGTGGTGCTGGTGCTGGCGATCGTGAATTTTCCGCTGCTGACGGGGGCGGGCGTGGGCGTGTCCTACGCCTTGACCGGCTTGCTGCCGCTGTTCGCCGTGGCCGGTGTGATCGCGGCGAGAACGCTCAAACGACGCGACCGTGCCGCGTTCGAGCGGCTGGGGCGATCGAGGTTGTGAGGCCGGTTTGTGGGCCTGGTTGTGAGCCTGGTTGTGAGCCTGGTCGTGAGCCGGTTCGTCTCGGCGCCGCTTAGGAACAGGCCTTGATTTTCAGGTTACGAAGACATCGTGGGTAACGGATCAATGACGGAGAAGAAATGAGCTTTCGCACTATCCTTGCAGCAACCTTTGTCGGCGGCGCGTGCACGGTTGTGATGCCGTTCGCGCACGCGGCGGACGCGGCCGCGGCGGCGGCGGCATCGACGCCCGCCGCGACACCCGCGGCGACACCTGTCGCGCGTCCCAACGTGCTGCTGATCCTCGCCGACGACGTCGGGCGTTCGGACCTCGGCGCATTCGGCAGCGAGATCGCCACGCCGAATCTCGATGCGCTGGCCGCGCACGGCCGGCTGCTCGACACGATGTACGTTGCGCCGACCTGTTCGCCCACCCGTTCGATGTTGCTCTCCGGCATGGACAATCACCTGGCCGGCGTCGGCAATATGGCGGAGATGATCACACCGCATCTGACGCCCGAAGAGATCAACCGTCCCGGCTACGAAGGCGGCCTGAATCAGCGGGTGGCGGCATTGCCGGAGATCATGAAAGACGCCGGCTACTGGACGGTGATGGCCGGCAAGTGGCATCTGGGCGGCAGCGACGGCATGCGACCCGACCAGCGCGGCTTCGAACGCTCCTATGCGTTGATGAACGGCGGCGCGTCGCATTTCAAACAGAAGGTCATGACGATCGCCTCGGACGCGCCGGAGCCGACCTATCGCGAGAACGGCAAGAAGATCGATCTGCCGGCCGACTTCTATTCGTCGCGCAACTACACCGACAAGCTGATTGCCTACCTGCAGGACTCGCAGCGCGGCGGCAAGCCGTTCTTCGCGTATGCGGCCTACACGGCGGCGCATCTGCCGCTGCAGGCGCCGGACGACGAGTTGCAGAAGGTGCGCGGCCAGTACGACGTGGGCTACGACGTGATCGCGCAACGCCGCATCGACAAGATGAAGCGCCTCGGGCTGGTACCGAAGGACGCGCAACCCGCGCCGCTGCCTCAAGGCACGAAGCCGTGGAACGCCTTGAGCGCTGACGAAAAGGCGCGCTCGGCCCGCACCATGGAAGCCTACGCGGCGCTGGTGGGCGATCTCGACCGCAATGTCGGCCGGCTGATCGCCTATCTGAAAGCGAGCGGCCAGTATGACAACACGCTGATCGTCTTTCTGTCGGACAACGGTCCGGAAGGCAATGCATGGGACCTCGACGACGGTAACGCGAAATGGATTACGCAGACTTTCGACAATTCACTCGCCAATATTGGCCGCGCCAATTCGTTCGTGTTCGAGGGACCGGCCTGGGGACAGGTGAGCGCGCAACCATTCCGCCTCTTCAAGGCGTACACCAATGAGGGGGGCATTCGCTCTCCCGCGTTCGTGTCGTTTCCGGGGCATGTTCAGGCCGGCAAGAGCGAGCAGGTGCTCACCGTCAAGGACCTGACGCCGACCATTCTCGACTTCGCCGGTATCAAGCAGCCCGGTATTGAGTTCCACGGCCACACCGTCTTGCCGATGCAGGGCATGTCGATGAAACCGTATCTGACCGGCGAGCGCAAACGCGTGCACGTGGACGACTACGTGTACGGCATGGAACTGATGGGGCGTAACGCGCTGCGCAAGGGCAACTGGAAGCTCGTCTATTCCTACGACAACGGCAAGGGGCACTGGCAGTTGTACGACCTCGCGCACGACCGTGGCGAGTTGCACGACCTGTCCGCGAAACGTCCCGAAGTTCTCGAGCAGATGCTGACCGAGTGGGCGCAGTACGTGCAGCAGAACAACGTCGTCGAGACCGGGCGCGATACGTCCTATCCGCGCGCGGACTACTGAGGAGCGTTGGCATGAGCAGGCAGGTCCGTGGAACGATCGTGCGGTATGGGGCGGCGGCGTGCGTCGTGCTGACTCTGGCGGTGTCGGCGGCAGGGATTCCCGCGGTGGCGGCTGTGGCCACCACGGCCACTGCGGCCACCGCCGCGCAGCCGGCCGTGCGGCTCGGCAGCTTGCCGGCGTGCAAGGCCTTCAACGGCTTGCCGCCGGCGTCGGAACAGAACGATCAGGTGCGTGTGCCGGCCGGCAGCTTCGTGATGGGTTCGGATGGCGGTTATCCGGAAGAAGCGCCGGCGCGGCCCGTGAAAGTGGGCGGCTTCATGATCGATCGATACGACGTGACGAACGCGGAATTCGCGCGCTTCGTCGCGGCGACCGGTTACCGGACGCTCGCCGAACGCGGGCTCGATGCAAAGCGCTATCCGTCGTTGCCGGCGCAGATGACGCGCCCCGGCTCGACGGTGTTCCTACCGCCGAAAGATCTGCTGGTCAGTGCGATGCAATGGTGGCATTTCGTGCCGGGCGCCGACTGGCGGCATCCGACGGGACCGGACAGTTCGATTGACGGGCTCGCCAATCATCCGGTCGTGCATATCGCGTATGAAGATGCGCTGGCCTATGCGAAGTGGCGCGGCCGCGATCTGCCGACCGAAGCGGAGTACGAGTACGCGGCGCATGGCGGCACCTCGACTACTTACCCGTGGGGCGACACCTTCGAGATCCGCGCGAAGCTGATGGCCAACACATGGCAGGGCGCTTTTCCGTTTCAGAACACCGCGAAAGACGGCTTTGTGTCGACCTCGCCGGTGGGCTGTTTTCCGGGCAACGGCTACGGCCTTTACGACATGGTCGGCAATGTCTGGCAATGGGTGAAGGACCCGTGGCAGCAGAACCACGCGCAGCGGGCGAACGAGCCGCCGCCGAACCCCGATGTCGATCTCGAAGACGCGCTGGTCGCCAAGGCGCGTAGCACCGAACTCGGCACCATTAAAGGCGGCTCGTTTCTGTGTTCGCCGATCTATTGCAAACGTTATCGGCCCAGCGCGCGTCACGCGCAGGACGTGACGATGGGCACCAATCACATCGGCTTTCGCACCGTCTTGAGACTGCCGCCCGGGTCATAAGCGCGACCACGGCGGCGCCGTCAGCAGAAAAACTACAACCGATACACCTGGATCTGGAGAGTACTTTGAAATCACGAGAAAGAGCCGTGAGGGTGACGCTCGTCGCCGCGTCCTGTGCATGGCTGTTAAGCGCGCCTCTCGCCGCTCATGCCCAAAGCCGTGTGACCTTGAGCGGCATTATCGACGCAGGCGTGCTGTACGCGAACAACAGCGGCGGCCATGCCGACTGGTCCACCACCAGCGGGCAACTGACCGCCTCACGCTGGATCATGACCGGCAGCGAAGACCTGGGCGGCGGATCGCACGCGATCTTCCGCCTGATGAGTCCATTCAATATTCAGAATGGCAATGGCACGGGCCGCGCGTTCAACGTCGCCTATCTGGGCCTCGCCGACGACCGGTTCGGCACGCTGACGATAGGCCGGCAATGGGACACGACCATCGACACCGTCTCGGGATTCGCCACCAACGAAACATGGGCCGGCTACGTCGGCGCTCATGTCGGCGACGCGGACAACACCAACGCGAGTTTCAAGGTCAGCAATACGGTCAAATACGCGAGCCCGCAATTTGCGGGTCTGAGCTTTGGCGCGACCTATGGCTTCAGCAATCAGGCCGCTGCAACGGACGGCTCGGGCGGCTTCGCGAACAACCGCATGATGAGCGCGGGGGCGGCTTATGCTCACGGGCCGTTCGCGGCCGGCATCGGTTTTCTGCAGGCGGACCGGCCCGATGCGCAACCGGCCGGCGCGTTGGGCGCGCCGGGCGCCAGCGTGTACGACGACTATGAGAATACGTTTTCAACCAGCATCGCCAGCACGGCCGGGGTGAAACGGCAGCGCATCTGGCTGGCGGGAGCGTCGTACCAGTTCTTCGGCGCGCTCACGCTGGGCGGCATGTACTCGAAAACGCAGTATCGCTATCTGGATGCCACCGCGTTGACGCTCGATAACTACGAGGCGAACCTGACGTGGCAGGTCACGCCGGCGTGGCAAACCGGACTGGCCTACATCCGTACGAACGGAAGTTATTCGGGCAGCGGGACCGGCAACGCGGAACCGGGCTGGGATCAGATCAACCTCGGCACCTCGTATTTGCTGTCCAGGCGCACAACGCTTTATCTGATCGGCGTCGCGCAACAGGGGCGTCATGCCGTCGCGCAGATCTATGGCGTAAGCCCGTCGAGCACGCGCCGGCAACTGGTGGTGACAACGGGTATTCAGCACCAGTTCTGATCACGGCGTGACAGGGGCGTACCTGAGCCCCTCACCAGCCGTGAAAGCGTCGCCATTCCACGCTGGCGCCGTCCGGCGTCACCGCGTGATACTCGGGAAACTGCGCGCCGGTTGCGCACGCATGGTTCGGCAGAATGCGCAGTTTCATGCCGAGCGGAAAGCGCTGGGTGATGTCGTCGGCGGAACCTGTGTGTGCTGCGGCCGACGTTGATCTCGACGTCGACGACAGTATCCCGTGCTCCTGATTCGCGCCGCTCACCACGTACCCGGCTAGCGGCGTGCCGTTCAG